>NZ_CP099918.1:612608-918912 GCF_030994125.1 Pseudoalteromonas xiamenensis
AATAAGCATTCGAGGGCCAGGAATTTCTAAAATACGTGCATTGCTAAATCCAGCTTGCTTGAATCGCTCTAGATATTCGGACGTGCTACTTTCAATACCGCCATCCGTCGACACCAACATGTTCAATGAAAGCAGAGCCGTGAATTCAGGACCGGATTTATCATCATTCAACGGGGTTTCTGACGCGATGAAACGACCGCCTGCAGGCATCGCATTGTAGATATTGCGTAAAATGGTCACTTGCGTATCCGGTGCATAATCGTGCAGCATCCAACCCAAATGGATGAGATCAAAATCACCGATCGGTAAATAGCCTTTGATCACATCACCTTCGACCACATCAATACGCTCGCCATAGCCTTGTGAACCCAATTTATCGCGGAGGAACGCCGACGCCTGTGGCAATTCACAAATCGCGAGTTTCACGTCCGGGAACGCATTCGCAACGGCGATTGGTAGCGACCCGATACCACTGCCAATATCGAGAAATGCGCGATGTTGAGAAAAATCGTATTGGCTGACAAAGCCTTCAATAAACGGCTGAGCGAATTTACCAAGAAACTCTTGGAAGTCAGCAACGTCGTCTGGGTTTTGATACAGGATGTCAAACCAGCTACGATTGTCACCAAAGACCGCTTCTCGCTGATTAGAGTCGGTTTTTACTGCTTCTGGTAATTGCTCCCAAAGCGGGTAAAGGAACGTATCAATGTGGCGTCCTAACCAGCCCAACCACAAAGGCTGATCGCTTAACAAAAACGCATGATGTTCTTCTGGCAATACGTACGTATCACCTTCTTTTTGCAAATACCCCATCGCATGCAGTGCGATAAGCAATTGTTCGGTGGAACGTACTGGGCTTGCAATTTTCGCTGCAACTTGCTGCGCGTTTAGACCACCTTTTTTAAAGTGGTCGAATACTTTTAAAGAAAGCGCAGAAGTGACGGCTTTTGCCTGAAAAAAGCCCATCATGTGGTTTACTACGTCTTGTTTGTTGAGTGTCATAAAAACTTCCTTAGTCTAAAAATGTGGACATTTCTTCACAAACAGTGGCAAAAGCACTGACGAAGCGATCGATTTCGTCCTTTGAGATAATCAGTGGAGGTTGAATACGGATAACCGTTGAACTGTTCGCGGTAACGAACGTCAAAATTTGATGATCAATACAGAACTTGGTCACAAATTTCAGACAGAACATTTCACCTAATGATTGTTCCATGCGCGTCATGGCCGCTTGCAAATGTTCGCGAACAGGATCTGGCAAGAATTTCCATGTGGTATGCCAATCGCCCGGTAAACGAGTAGCGAACTCTCGAGCAGATGCTGCAACCGCACCATCGAACGTTTGCTCAAATTGAATTCCCAACATGAGACCGCGACCACGGACTTCAGCAACAAACGGGTACTTATCCGCAACCGCTTGCAATTGTGCTTTGAAATAACCACCTAGCTCTTCTGAGCGTTTTGGTAAGTCAGTGGCGATAATTTCACGAATCGCCGCAAGGGCGGCTACAGAGGCAATATTGCCACCACCAAAAGTGGATGTATGGAGTAAAAATCGGTCAGATGTGCCGTAAGCCGTTTGCCAAACGCTGTTTTTACATAATGTGGCACCAATCGGGATTAGGCCGCCTGAAAGTGACTTAGAAAGCATGATCACGTCCGGTTCAATGCCTTCCCACTCACAAGCGAAAAGCTTACCTGTGCGGCCAAGCCCCGTTTGAATTTCATCGACCATCAATAACGTGCCCGTTTCCTGACACAGCGCTTGTACGGCTTGCAAGTAACCTTCAGGTGGCACATGTACGCCGCCTTCACCTTGGATTGGCTCAAGAATAAAGGCACCGACATCATCACGTGACAACGCAATACGTAGCGCGTCTAAATCTGCAAATGGCACTTCGACCATGGCACTTAATAAAGGCTGGAAAAACGTACGATGTTTTTCTCGTCCCGTAAGGGACAATGCACCGAGTGTTTTACCATGGTAGCTGTTTTTCAGATAAGCAATCCCTGCTTTACCCGTCGCGGCTTTTGCCAGTTTTATTGCCGCTTCGACCGCTTCAGTCCCTGAGTTACTGAAAAAAACTTTCCCCATATTACCTGGTGCTACATGACACAATACTTCCGCAAGTTTCGCCGTTTGCTCTGGAATGGAGATGTACTGAATAAAGTTCGGGCCTTGCGCTTGCAAGTAGTCACTTACTGCTTTAGTCACTGCTGTTGGGTTATGCCCTAAGTTCAAACAGCCATACCCTGCAACCATATCCATGTACGTTTCACCATTGACCGTCCTTAATGATGTGCCATGTGCTTGATTGAAAACGTGGTCGCAGCGTTGCTGCTTTAAAAATTCAACCAACATCGGGTTCACGAATTGGTGGTGACGGTCTAGCGTATCTTCTCGAGAAGGTGAGGCGTGGATCACCGCATCAATGAATTCGAGCGTTTTTGTCTCGCTATTCGATTGCCCATAAATATCTTGATGGTAGTAACGCTTTAAGTTCGTCACGTGCTGCGCATCAATTTTTTCACCAAACGATGCCAATGGGTAGGCGTAAAAACCGTGTTTCTCGGCAAGTTCCCCAATTTCAAGCACTTGCTCTGGAGGCAAATAACGGCCGAGAGAGAAGGTTTCTGCACGGCCTTCGAGGGCAAGCACGATGGTTTCGGCCATGCAGCCATTGAGCTGTTGCTTTATGGTGACATTTAACGATTCACCACCCAGTTTCACCGCATCTGTTGCCGTCACACAGCCACCGTCGATAATCAGAATATCGTCACGTGCCGGGCGTTCATTCACATTCACATCGCGAGGTAATGCAACATCGATAAAAATAGAGCCTGGCTGAAGAGACTCGACATCTATAATGCCGCCAGCAGAAGTCGCACCAACAAACAATTTGCACGCTGAGTACAGATCTGCAGGGTTACCAGTCAGCGTCACGCGATGGTGATACTTCTCTGGTAAATGTGATAACAGTTCCGCTTTATCCGTGTGTGATGCCCGGTGAAGTAATGCGAGGTTAAACCCTTCAGCAAGAAGCAAGCGACTCAATGCCAAACAAATAGAACCCGGGTAACCCACCACCCCTATGGTCTGCATTTCAGGGTTCACATCAAGCCATGAGGTAATTTGCATCATCGCTTTATAACCCGCATACGTGGTCAGTGAGTTTCCAGACGTTACCGGTACAGGGGCTTTGGCAGCCGTGGCCTCACCACGACGACCAACGATAGACGTAAATCCACCTAGGCCCACGAGTTCGGCGCCATCCGAATGCAACTCTTCTATCCCTGCGAGGACTCGATTCGCAATTGCCCGAGGATCCGCCAGCATCTCTTCTGCTGTCAATGGCATGTATTTCACCAAGCCTTCACACGTAGCACCACTGGCTGAAGTGATTTTGGCAAAATTCATGAAGGAAACAAGATTAGACTTTGACCACTCGCTGCGCTTATATCCGTTATGTTGCTCATTAGTATGACGCTGCAACAAATCAAGCATTTTTACGTAGCGTTTCAGCCCTACGGACGTCGGGTGTGCAATAAATCCAAACTTCATAGTGACACTCCTTGTTGGGTACTATCTTCAAATGTCGGACTGTGTTGAGTCTCTGATAATTGAGCCTGCGCACGACGAGCTTCAAGCTCGGCCAAATCGCCAGGATCGCGCTGCCAACCTTTCGCTGTTGCCAATGACATGCCATCGCCTTCGTTGTTGTGGCCAAGCACAACAGAGAACAAATTCAGTCGGCGTTTTGAGGTGAGCGCTTCACGAATAGACGTTTCATCGAATCGAGTCAGCGTTTTGTTTTGAACCGTGAAATCACCAACATCGAGTGAATACTCTGGTTGGTCAATATTCACCAAACGCATTTGGCGAGAAGTACGGTTAAACAAAATGCGTTCTTGATAAGTGTTGATCACCGACAAACCGCCATTACAGAAGTAAAATACCGTGATGCTTTTATCCAAAAGTTCAGGGTGGCTTAAAATGTTGTCGATAAAGCTAGGTAAAATGTCAGGTACAATGCCTTTTGCGCCATCGCCGATAAACGCAATTACGTTCGTGTTACTCGTGAACGCGAGGTAGGTAGACGCAAGTAGTGCATCGCCCATCAGAGCTCGCCCGTACCATCCCGAGAATCCTCGACGTGTTTTTGCCACGTTACGAACAGCAGAAATACCGCAACGACCCACGTCATAAACCCCCGTGTAATCAAACCCATCTTGCTCAATGAGCGACTCAACGACGCCATTAAGTTGACTAAAGAAGTAGTTGGGTGACATAGGAAGGGTAGGGAGCTTACTGATCACATCCGATTGCGAATCCACGTAGCTATGAATGTTCGCCACACGTTTCGCTTTTAGCTCGTCTGAGACGTTTAAGTTATCTTTGATGGCCTGTAAAAACGCCAAGCAATTCATATTTACTTTAACGTCTGCATAAGGCGATAGATGGTGCTCGTTATGTGTAACTTGAACAACATGAACTTTACGTTCTAAACGCGCATCAGAGAAAGGCGTCGCTACCTGTGCCACACGACTTTTAATCATAAATAAGCTTTGCTCAGACAGCTCATTGAGTTTGTCGTTGGTGTGGAAGAAGTGATAAACCTTTGGCGTATAACCGTAAATCGCCAACGTTCCCAAAAAATGCGGATTCCGCTTACCTTGGTAATACTTCGGTACAGAACCTGGGTGCGCTAAGGTGTCAACTAACGCGATACCCGCTTGTTCAGCAATTTCATGCACTAGCGCATATTCGTCTTCCGTCACTGGACCTAACTGCCACACCAATTTCTCGGGTCCTTTATTGACCAAATCAATTGCCTGTTTAAGCGCATCAGATTGAGGAAGTACTTGCTCATTCTCAATCACTTCAGGGATGATTTCTTCAATCGCTTTATCGAGTGGCAATGAAGACTCAAGCACGTTTTGAGTGGCCAAGATCACAACCGGTCCTTTGCCTTGATGGAACAACTCAAATGCACGCGCCAAATCCGCCGTTATATTCTCGACTTCGTCCATATACACGTAAGGGATCCCACGCGCTTCAAATACTTGGCGAGTATCTTCTGTTGCGGTGATCGTGCCTTGGAAACTGTACCACTGGCTTAAACGGTTTTCTGCAGCAACGATAATCCCTTGGGCAGCCGTTTCTTTTAGGTTGATTAATGTCCCCTTAAACTCGTCCAACATACCCGATGTCACCACGGCTAAAAACGGTTTACGGTAGAGCTGCCAGTTCGCGATTGCGCCACATGCAATCGCATGTTCATTTTGACCACGCAATACAAGCCCGCCTTGTGATGAGGCATGACGGTCTAAGTGACCTATCAAATTCGACACAACAGAACCGGTGAAATAGGACACGAGCCAATTACCTGGCGCCGTGCGACCAAAGAACTTGATGAGTTCTTCGCCCAACGTATTGTGCGGTTCAGCGCATCCGGTAGGTTTCACTCGACGGTTGGTGTAATTCATTTCAAAGAAATCCATCCACAAACAAAGAAGTTCTGTTTGGAAGGTGCCAGGGTCTTCTGAACGCACAATTTCACGATATTGCTGAGGCAAATAACGGATCGGGGTGCGTAAATCACGGATAAATGTGACGGTCGAGAAAGTCGAATAAAACGCCGGGATGCCCACTTTATGCATTGCGCGGTAAAACGCATCAAGGTCACGGTCAATTTGGTCAATTTTATCGTCGGTATACCCTAATGACGTTTGATCATAAAACACCATGCCCACTTGAAATTCAGGGTGTTCGGCTAACGCGTTGGCGTGAATGATGCGACCCGTCGCTTCCGCTAAACTGGCACATTGGATCACTTCAATGTTAATGGTTTTCTTTTGATTGCGAAGAAAATGGATCGCTTTCTCTTTTGCCTCAGAATACAGCTCGCTCTGTGCAAGTGCTGAAAGCTTTAATGGGATCTCGGCTGAAATTTGAACACGTTTGAACACATAATCTCGAATGTCATTCAACACACCCAGACCCGTTTGAAAAAATGCTGGATCTTTCGTTACAACAACTACGCCCACCGTAATGGTGTCTTTCTTTGAATTCGTCGTTGTGGCTTCGTTGGCATGCCACACTTGCTCATAAAGGTGTGATGCTGACGTTGTTTTTCCTATCATGGTTGTCATGATGAATTCCTTATGCTGCCATCTAGGTTTCGTCGGCGTTGACGGCTTTTTAGGCACGACAAAGCCCACAGTGGCTTGGCATACCTATGCCCGCCATCCATTTGTTGCTTATTGAAATTGGCTATCTTGTAAAGGGGGTTTACACCCCCACAGGACTCAAGATGTAAGTTATTCGCGTTGAATAATGACCACGCCCTCATCACCGTCGAGGATTAAGGTATCGCCGCTTTCAATCGCTGTTGTTGCATGGTGCAAATTAACCACTGCAGGAATACCGAATTCCCTCGCGACAATACAGCTATGAGAAAGTGTCGAACCAATATCGGTGATAACACCCGCCGCCAAGGCAAAAAGAGGTGTCCAACTCGCGTCCGTGTATTTCGCCACGAGAATTTCGCCCGGTTTCAGCTCTTTTGCCTGCGTTTGCAAATCCGTAATGACACGAGCCTTAGCGACAATTTTGCCTGGACTTGCCGCAAGTCCGTTAAATGAATTTTGGCCCTCGGCCACGGCAGCTTTGACCTTTGGTGTATAGCCACCAATGATGCACATTGGAGGTTCTTCAGCATGTACATTCAACAAATGAGCGTGGCGATTCGCGTCGAGCAATTTCTGAGAAAATGCCTCTTGTGGCGCAATTTCGCCGGCAACGTATGCACGGAATTGGTTAAAGTCGATGTACGGCAAATCTTCTTTTGACACGATCCCTTGATTCTCTAAACGGCCAAGGACTTCAAGAATGATTTTGCGATAGAACCATGTTTCGGTGATAAAGGTAGGACGCGTCGCCTCACGTCGTTCAGCCATCACACCGTATAATTTAATGATGTTTTTAAGTTTGAAGCGTCCTAGCCAAGGCATTGCATTGAGAAGTGCATCGCTGTCAGCTTGTCGAAGTGCTTCGGTTTGCGCCAATTTAGCTTCTAAATCAACCGGATGCTCTAAATACATTTTCATTACTTGAAGCAAATAGGTTGGGTCGTCGCGCCAACGAGGTAAGCTCAACTCAAACTCTTGGCGACCACGCGAGCCAAACTCAGCTAAAAACGCTTCAAATTCATTGTTCCAGAACACTTTACCTAATGGATGTTCGGGTAGAATTTTTACTAACTCATCCGCTTCTGTGGCCATGAACAGCGAACGTAGTTCTGCGTTTGGTGCAACAACATCCACCAAATCGAGGATCCCGCGCGTTACTTCAATGGTACGAAGGTTGTTCATCGATGCTTTAATCCGGTTTTGCAATCCATTACCTTCGTTTGGCAAATAATGCTGACAGGTTTCGGCTAGTGCATCGTAAAGGGCAAACGATTGTAAAAAGAACGGCATATACGCAGCACAACTTTCCAAGAAGTAGCCATCAATACGTTTTAATTCTGTATTCAATTCCGTCAGAGAAAGATTCGCTAAGTCCAAAGCAAGGAAACGTTTGGTTTCTCTTTCGCGAAGCGAAATCATGTTTTCAACGGTTTTCCCTGCTGTACGCATGTTGTGAACTTGTTGTTTCAACCAATGCCACGCACTTTTCGTGTATGCCCAGCCATCGACACCTTCGCCATACGGGTTTTTGTAATTCGTAAAGTCGATATCTGATGTTGCATAACGCGTGGTAAATTTCATCTGATCGCGTGTTGGAGGACATTGACGGAGCAACATCGCAGAACCAGAAATATTGAGATAAACCTGACCTTGGATGTAGCCCATATAAATAGACCAATCACCAATATCAGCTAACCCCATCGTTTTGACTGCTGGGCCATGAATGTGTTTTTGATAAAACTCACAAAATGACAAGCCGAGCGGCGTCATCAAACCAGTAACGATTTCCCCCGTGTCCATACGAGAAAAGAACGCACCTTCTTTAATTGGCTGGGACGTTTCCCATGGGTTTGCATAGACAACACTCGACGCTTGATTGGTCGTCGTAACAGGACGTGCCTGCAACAACCATACTTTGTCGTCTTTTACTGCCCACTCGATGTCCAATGCACAGCAGTAAAGCGTTTCAGCTTGCTTTGCAAGTGTCCACAATTGCTCTAAATGGTGCGCCGTCAAACAGGCACTGTCGCGTTTTTCTGTTGGTGTTTCAACCAAGGCAATGTGACCATTTTCTTGACGTATACAATAGTGAGATTTATGACGTAATTGTTTTTCAACACATTCTCCGCTCACTTTGTCTAACGTGAAGGTATCCGTAGAAACTTGCCCAGAGACAACGCCTTCTCCCAATCCCCAACAACCATCAATAACCAATCTGTCTTCGCGGTTGGAGATGGGGTCACGAGTAAACAAAACCCCCGCACAATCAGCGGCCACCATCGTTTGCAGTACAACAGCAATGGCCGTTTGTGAGGCATCTGCATTGCGATAACCCGCAGCGCGCTCAGCCCAAAGCGATGCCCAGCACGCTTGCACTTTATTCAATACCGCTTCTTGCCCATTGATGTGTAAGTACGTTTCATATTGACCCGCAAAAGACTGACTTTGACCATCTTCATCCAGCGCTGAAGAACGCACGGCAACATCGCTACTTGACCCTAAATGCTCATACGCTGAGACAATGGCATCACGAATCGCATCCGGTAAATTAGCCTCGAGAATCGCGCTGCGAATTTGTTCAAGATCACCGCTATTCATCACTTCGCTTGGCACTGCGTCACCGATAAACTGTTCATAGGCGTGTGCAGTCACACAAAACGCTGGCGGTACTGGTAAACCTGCCTGCACTAAGTGATTAAGCGAGTGTGCTTTACCACCGAGACTCGTCCTTTCTAGCGTGTTATTACCCGTAATTTCTACGACGTATGAAGAACTCATAAAACTACCTCCGAAGTGTCGCGCTTGTCTTGATTAGATAGGTGAGGTTGAACCGCGTCACGAACACGCCTAACCGCAATATGTGCAGCCGCAATAGCACTTTCGATGTTACCAACGCCAATACTATCTTGGTTGGCGAAATGAATGTGACCGATTGATTGACTTGCCGTTTCAAATAGTTGCTGCGCTTGCTGACCCATCACGGATGTCACGAGCCCTTGCGGCCAATACCATATTTGAATGTCTTCAACGATGTTCGGATTAATACCTTGATTTTCAAGCACGCGCGCAATTTCAAAGTAACTTTGTTGTTGAAGACCAAAGAAATCCTCTTTCGCTGTCTGTCCTTGGCGCTCATCTCGAGTTGTCGGCTTGAGCATTGTTAGTACCCCGACATTGCTTTTCGTGGTGTCATCCATCCAGTTCGCTACTAAACACGTACCAGCTCGGCACCACGAGAAAGGTGAGTTTTTCGGTGCCGGTTCAATCATGTATCCACCGAATGACGAGGTCATAACAGGTTTGGTCAATAATGCGTTAGCGAGATAATAGTCTTCGTGTCGAATCGCTTGAATTGCGTCCAGTTGTGCTTTTGGAATATCGTCGAAAAGCGCAGTAAACGCAGGCTTCGGTGCAGCCCAAATAAGTTGTTTGGCTACAATAGTGAACGCTTGTTCTCCTCGTTCAAAGGCAATCTGCACACCCTCATTGATGTTCTCAAGTGCAGTAACCTTCGCCTCATTCGCCAGCGTGACATTTTTCTTCGCGCTCAAATAATTGTTCAATGCACTACTAATGTTGCCATTTCCGCCAGCTAACGTGACTAAATTGCCTCGCAGATAACCAACCAAGAAATGCAATCCAACATACGCTGATACTTGATGGATATCTAAACACTCGACACGAAGCGTTGTCTCAACGGCGTTTTCAACCAATTTGCCCAATTTTTTAGGTGGCACTAGGTGTTCTGGAAGTTCTGGTCGATTAGCTTCATCAAACAAGTAGGTATACAAAGACATTTTGTCCATAACAGCCATATCGGTTTGAGACCAAGCGTCGTTCTCAACAAACGGTACAGCAGGATACAGCGGCTTACTCGGATGAAAATTGTCTAAGAATTGATAAAGGTCAGCAAAGATGGGATCGCCCAATTGCTTAGGTGAAACCACATAAGGCTTACCGATCAAGGCGTTTTTCAACAATTGGCCCGTTAACGCCCACACCGACGGTTTAATCAGATAACTCGGAAATTTTAAGAAACCAACAGTAACCTCAAGGATTGAACTTAATAACAACTTCGTGTCAAAAAAGACTAACGTTGCCGCAGCACTATTCTTGTAAGCATCGGCTAATCCAAGCTTCTTCAACAATGCGGCCATTTGCGAGCCTGGTTGTGGTTCCTGAAAACAAACCCCCGCGGTTGGGTGCTTTAAATTATCATGCAAGTGAAAGCGCGCATTGCCGCCAAATGTTGGACTCTTTTCAAGCACTAATACTCTCGCGTCTTCAAATTCACTCGCAGCGGTCAAACCGGATACACCACCACCGACGATGACAACATCGTACTGGCTATCAAACACATTTGACTCCGGTCGTTTTAAGCTTTTAGGCTCTGAGAATTTTTTACTGAGAAGTGCCTTGAGTTTTGGTAAACGTTGATGCTGTAAACGCAAGAAATAAAGCGATGCAAGTATAAAAATACTATCTAGAAATATGACTTTAGGTTCGGCGCGGTGCAATATTGTCATAAAGACCACCATCATCGCCAACTGCGCATATATCACTCGCTTCACCCAACGAGGATTGAGCCAAAGCGCTAAACCAGAACCGAATAAACAAATGCCTACAAACGCAGACATCAACATGCCATGCTCTGCAAACCACAGACTCGGTGCATAATACCAAGTTCCTTCATTTGCTTTTGCTGCACGCGCAAGTATCTCCGGAATATTTTCAAGCGCAGGAAACGCTTTGCCAATCCCAGCTAACATATATAGAACCGCAAAAATACGTTGAATAACCATGCTATGCACTCCTTAGCCCAAGCTTACGCGCGATAATTTCGCGCTGAATATCATTAGTTCCTGAAAACGTTCTACTCGGCAGTACATCAAGTAGTTGGCGGATAATGCCCATTTCTCTGTCCATCGCACTGCCACCAAAGGTTTGTATGGCATCGAGCGCCGATTGTACGGCGTAGTCAGAAATCAACATTTTGCTCATTGCAATGTCCATTTCCGCGTCTAAACCTTGGTCATACTTCCAACCTGCGCGATAAAGCATCAATTTGCATTGCTCAAGACGAAGTTTCATGTCGATGATGCGATTGGACACAGATTGAAAGTGGCCTATGCGTTTTTTGAATTGTTTACGTTCTTTTGCGTATTCGATGGTACTTTCTACAATTCGCTCAAGTGCACCTGCAAACAGCGCAAACAAGCAGCCTTTTTCCCAAATCATAGAGTCATGAAATATCGCGCCGCCCGCACCTTCGCTACCGATGAGGTGAGTTTCCGGCACAAACACGTCATCAAAAAACACATCACTCCAAGGACAGGTACTTAAACAATCTTTAGGGTGATTCGCCCCAACACTTAAACCTGCCGCACTTTTCTCAACTAAAAAGCAAGACACCCCCATAAAACCAAATTCAGGCGCCGTTTTGGCATAGACGATAAAGACGTCCGCGACTGGAGCATTTGTAATGAACGTCTTTTGACCATTTAAGAGGTAACCACCATCCACTTTCTTCGCAGTGGCGGCCATCGCATAGATATCAGAGCCCGCGGTCGGTTCGGTTGCCGCATTGGCCGCTATCATGCCGCCAGTGCTTAACGCCTCAAGGTACGTTTGTTTTAAATACGTAGAGCCGAATCGAGCCAATGGCATGACACAGGCGAATAGATGCGCGCACATAGAGAACGCCAAACCAAGATCTCGACTGCCCTTACCGAGCGCTTCAACCATTAACATGGTGTTTTGTACGTTCAACCCAGAACCACAATACATTTCGTCTATAGGGAGTCCCGCAAATCCAAACTCAGCGGCTTTTTGCCAAAGCGGTTTGTCAAAGACATGTTTTGACAGTCTTGTTGCAGCCCCTTTATCCAAGACTTCTTGTGAAAAGCGCAAGGCTGAATCGTAGAGCGATTGTTGATAGCTAGTAATAGCAAAATCCATAGCAGTCCACTTTTGAAATTAATAAATCAATCCTTTCAATGAGGACGTATTATGAGGATTCCGCTGCACTTGTGTCAATAATGTTAACTGTGTTTTTTATTTGTTTTTATTTTGTAATATTTGATTTATCCATATTTGTTTCACATTTGTCCTGTATCAAGGCAACACCATGTATTTTATAATATTTATTAAAAGCATTCGTCACAAAATCGTCATTTGATAATGTTAACTGAAATGATGAAAGTGATTGAAAACATAGAGTAAAGACGTTAAAAAACGGCCTTTTGACTTTTTTACCTGCATTAGACCACAAGAAAACCAATACTTTATCACTACAACCAAAACCAATTATCCCATTTAATGCAATTCAATGATTTTCTAGTTGTTTGTAATTTAGGAAAAAAATAAAATATTGGCCATTCTTGTTTTTACCAAAATCGCAACAGCATCGTTAACAAAAAGATGACACGTAGTCCGCTTTGCCAAAAAATAGTTACGCAGCCGTGATCGTGTGGTCGATGTTCAACTTGAATAAATTTTACGCATATTTTACATGCAAACGGTGAGTACGAGGCGTTATGGGCTGAACGTTGGTGTTAGCTTCAAATAGGGCGTGTAGGAAGTAGTCAATCAAACAAACGCCTCTGAACGGGATATATTGAAAAACAGGTAACAGCAGGGTGATTTACTTTACTCCTGAAGGTAAGGCATTAAAAAGCCTCTTACGAGGCCTTGTTTAATGTTAGACGTTTCGCTGTGCTTTATACCGTTTACGGAACGCGTGCAATAGTGGTTCAGTATAACCATTTGGTTGCAGCGTACCTTCAAAGACAAGTGCCAGCGCCGCTTGGTAGGCTAAGTTAGTCAGCAAGCCTTGTTCAGTTTTCGCCATTGGCTGATAGGCAGCATCATGTTCATTTTGCCCGTCAACAACGCCCGCCATTTTCGCAAACGTTGATTCCACTTGTGCTTTGGTGCAAATACCATGAAACAACCAATTTGCAATATGCTGGCTGGATATACGCAGTGTGGCTCTGTCTTCCATTAAGCCAACGTGATTAATATCCGGTACTTTAGAACAGCCAACACCTTGGTCTATCCAACGAACCACGTAACCCAAGATACCTTGAGCGTTGTTGTCTAACTCAGCTTGAATATCTTCTTTACTTAACGAAACAGTATGCATTAACGGCGGAGTCAACAAAGTCGTTAAAGAGGCTTCTTGGCGTGTTTTAAGCTGGTTCTGCATGTCAAATACGTCAACTTGATGGTAATGCAATGCATGCAGCGTCGCTGCGGTCGGGGAGGGAACCCAAGCCGTATTTGCACCGGATTGAGGATGCCCTATTTTTTGCTCCATCATCATCGCCATTTTATCTGGAATAGGCCACATGCCTTTACCTATCTGTGCTTTATGTTGGAATCCACACGATAACCCGATATCTACATTTCTATCTTCATACGCCGTGATCCAAGGCTCCCCTTTTATTTTCGCTTTTGGCAACACAGGTCCGGCTTGCATCGAGGTGTGAATTTCATCACCGGTTCTATCCAAAAACCCAGTATTGATAAACACAACACGGTGTTTAGCTTCAAAAATGCAGGCTTTTAGGTTTGCCGATGTACGACGTTCCTCATCCATGATGCCCATTTTGAGGGTAAAGCGAGGAAGAGAAAGAGCGTCTTCAACCGCGGCAAATAAATGATTGGTAAATGCCACCTCTTCAGGGCCATGCATTTTAGGTTTTACAATGTTTATACTTGCCGCGCTCGAGTTCTTAAATGGACTATTTCCTTGTAGATCATGTAGCGCGCATAACGAAGTGATCATCGCGTCCATGATCCCTTCAAAAATTGGCGCGCCTTGCTCATCTATAATGGCATCGTTACTCATCAAATGTCCGACGTTGCGTACGAACATCATACTGCGACCTTTTAACGTGATCCGTTCTTGTGATTTACCAGTGTATTGCCTGTCCGCGGCCAGCGTTCGCGTTTGAACTTCACCTTGTTTAACAAACGTCTCACTTAACGTGCCTTTCATTAAACCGAGCCAATTACGGTATACCCCAACTTTGTCTTCAGCATCCACGGCAGCAACGGAGTCTTCGCAATCCATAATCGTGGTTGCCGCAGCTTCTAACACAACGTCTTTAATACCGGCTTTGTCTGCAGCACCAACCGGGTGGAACGGATCAAATTGGATTTCTATGTGTAGTCCATTATGTTTGAACAGCAAACACGTTGGAGCGTTGATTTGGCCTTGAAAACCGATGAATTGCTCTGGATTTGCTAGCTTCACTTGCGTCGAGTCACGCAACGTAACGACCAATTCTTCATTGATGAGTGCGTAATTCGTGCTTTCGATGTGAGAGCCACTGACCAGCGGCAACACTTTATCTAAAAACTGCCTCGCATAAGCCATCACCTTGAATCCACGCACGGGGTTGTAACTGTTCGTGCGTTCTGCACCATCCTCTTCGCTGAGTACATCCGTGCCATACAGCGCATCATACAAACTACCCCAACGCGCGTTTGCTGCGTTCAAAGCGAATCGAGCGTTGCTCACTGGCACAACAAGTTGCGGTGCGGCAGTGAGGGCGATTTCAGGTTCGACGTGCTCAGTCTGAATCGCAAAAGGCGCTGGTTCGTTCACTAAATAGCCGATAGCCTCCAAAAATGTCCGATATTCATCCATGCTATAACTCGAATTAGCACGATGAAATTCATCAATTTTG
Organism: Pseudoalteromonas xiamenensis; assembly: GCF_030994125.1. Classification (NCBI taxonomy): domain Bacteria; kingdom Pseudomonadati; phylum Pseudomonadota; class Gammaproteobacteria; order Alteromonadales; family Pseudoalteromonadaceae; genus Pseudoalteromonas; species Pseudoalteromonas xiamenensis. The sequence goes on from NZ_CP099918.1 coordinate 627,497, forward strand.
TTCTGTAAATCATCTCTTTTTGCTAACAGTGCACGATTGATAGGCGAAAGCGAGATGATGAGTGACGCGAACTTCGACCAGAACGCGTCTACAGCGATGCCCGTACCTGGCAACGCTTCTTGGTTAATAAACTGATAGAGTGCAGGGTGAATTGAGAGGCCTGCATGTTGCACCATGTTAGTCATGAGCAATTCCTTCACATAATTTTGAACGGGTTAATAAAAACCATACCCGAAAATGCCCAAAAACAAACCACCTTTACCATTCACAAAAAATATAGCCAGAATAACAACTATAAATTTAAAAAATCATCAAAACAGGCCTAGGTTGTAATTAAGCGCTACGGGACCTCTCACTCAACCCAGTAAGCGCAAGGTTTAAGTTTGAAATTACTGTTTACCCGTTCAAAGGATACCGATTATGACTCGCTACCAAACACAACTAGACACGTTTGCTACGCTTTGTGAACGTCAAGGCAACGCTTGGAAATCAATTGACCCAGAATTTGCAAACCGCATGAACTTACAAAACCGCTTTAAAACGGGTTTAGACATCGCAAAATACACGGCGAAAATCATGCGCGAAGATATGGCAGCCTACGACCTAGATTCATCTCAATACACACAATCTTTGGGGTGCTGGCATGGTTTCGTTGCTCAACAAATGTTGATGGCTGTAAAACGTCACAGAAAAACAACGAAACGTGCGTATGTTTATTTAAGTGGTTGGATGGTCGCAGCACTACGCTCGGAATTTGGACCACTTCCAGACCAAAGTATGCATGAGAAAACCTCCGTTCCTGCTCTCATCGAGGAAATTTATACCTTCTTGAAACAGGCTGATGCTCGAGAGCTTGACCACCTTTACAAAGAACTTGATTTGGCACGTGCAACCGGTGGCGATGTTGACGCAGTGCTAGCTAAAATCGATAACTTCGAGACGCATGTTGTACCAATTATTGCCGACATTGACGCAGGTTTTGGGAATGAGGAAGCAACCTATTTACTCGCGAAGAAGATGATTGAAGCGGGCGCTTGTGCAATCCAAATTGAAAACCAAGTGTCTGATGCGAAACAGTGTGGCCACCAAGCGGGTAAAGTGACCGTACCGCACGAAGATTTCTTGGCAAAAATTAACGCCGTACGCTACGCCTTTTTAGAGCTTGGCGTAGAAGATGGCGTAATTGTTGCGCGTACCGACTCGCTTGGTGCCAGCCTGACTCAAAAAGTACCGGTATCACGTCGCCCTGGCGATTTAGCGAGTCAATACACGGCATTTTTAGACACGACACCAATCACAAATATTGCTGATTTAGAAGAAGGTGATATGGCCATCAAATTAAATGGTGAATTGTGCAAACCAGTGCGCTTAGATAATGGACTTTACCAATTCCGAGAGGGTACAGAAAAAGATCGAGTAGTACTAGATTGCGTTACAAGCCTACAAGCTGGCGCGGATCTGTTATGGATTGAAACTGAAAAGCCTAACGTGAAACAAATTGCAGAACTTGTGAACCGAGTACGTGAGCAAGTACCGAATGCTAAATTGGTCTACAACAATTCACCTAGCTTTAACTGGACACTGAAATTCCGTGAGCAAGTGTATTCTGATTGGAAAGCAGCAGGTAAAGATTTAAGTGCGTATCCAAACCCTGCAACGGATGCCAAAGCGCTGATGGCAAAAGAGATGGATGGAACAGAGTTAGCCGCTGCTGCAGACGAGCTAGTACAACAATTCCAACGTGACGGCGCTCGTGAAGCCGGTATTTTCCATCACCTTATCACTTTACCAACGTATCACACGGCCGCACTTAGCACGGATATTCTGTCGGAAGGCTATTTTGGTGACTTAGGGATGCTTGCGTACGTACGAGATGTTCAACGTCAAGAAATTCGCCGCGAACAAGCTTCGGTAAAACACCAAGACTTAGCTGGTTCAAATATAGGTGACACGCATAAGGAATACTTCTCTGGCGAAAATGCGCTTAAAGCGGGTGGTGAAGCCAACACCATGAACCAATTCTAAGGGGAGTGTTCTCCTAGGATGTTATAATCAGTTCCCTTTCAAAGGGCCCTCTCGGGCCCTTTTATTTTCCCTGCGTCACGCTAGATCACCTTTTTACCAACCCTTAAAACATCCGAATTCGAATGAATATCCGGTCAAGGCATTTCTATATTTATCAGTATCTTACAAAAATATGGTTAGACCTATATAGAGTGAAACGGTTGAGTTCAGAACGATTTTTTACGTACTGACACAACGCACTGACTCTCTCAGCACCACATTGAACCATTGTCCAAAGAGCAACAAAGAATAAAAGACCAACTGTAAAGGGGGTTTACAATTTCTCTCCATATTTTGAACACATTTAGAAAGTAGATTAAACGTAGGTCAATGGGGATAAAAATCGAATGAAATCAATACGCGCTTTCTTATTGAGTTCTGCATTAGTATTTTGCGCGCAATCTAAAGCAATACCGGAATCGATACAAGAGCAAATTAATCAGGGTAACCTTACTCAAGCACTAGACGCATTGAGACAGGAGCCAGCCGTCACTTACGCGTCAAAAATAGACGTCGATACGACCATTGCAAAAATCTACCGTCTACAATCACGCTATCAAGATGCCCTCGATATTCTCGATTCTCTTTCTCATCGCCCCAATATTCCACTTGAACTTGCTTTTGAAATCGCGACAGAAAAGGGCATCAGCGCGCGAAATATTTCGAAAAACTTAGTTGCCTTAGACGCTTATAAAGAAGCTCTAGAAATCGCAAAAACGCTTAGAGACGACGAGCTCATTGCAAAAACGTACATTAATTTGGGTGTACTCAGTGAGAACTCGACCAATCTATCTACGTCGATGGGGTATTACGAGCAGGCCAAAACCTTTCTCCAAAACAGTACAAACTGGGCTATAAAAGGTTCTCTTGAATTTAATATTGCCGCGATTAATGAGCGAATGGGTGATTTTGAACAAGCGAAAGCGTATTTAACGAGAGCACTAGAGTATGACCGACGATCTGGAAATTTAACCAATGTGGGTTTCACGACGCTCAAACTTGCCGTAATGGCGGCGAGACAAGGTGAACCGAGTGAAGGGTTAATCGAGCTGACGAAAGCAATCGACGAACTCAAACAGATTCAAGCCAATGAGTTAGTTTCTCGTGCTTATTACGCCTTAGCCGATGTATACAAAAAGCTGAATTTAAACACGGAGCGCAGAGATGCAGCGCTCCACTCGCTTGAGTTCGCTTTGTTAACTCAGTCTCGAATTCAACAAGCTCACGGCTATCTCGCGGTGATAGAAAGCGAACTCGAAGCGAACAATGTTGATGCGGCAAAGGGCTACTTAACGCCTTATGAACGTTTAGTGAAAGAAACAAAATCTCCTCATCACCAATACATGTTAATGAAAATGAATGCTCAAATTGCCGAACTCGAAGGAAAATTTGAAGCAGCCACGCTTACTTACAAAACCCTATTGGATACGCAATATCAAACCTTCGAAGAAAAGCTGAAAGCACAATCGCAACATCACAAGTCGTCGCTCGACATGTTGTCAAAGCAGCAGCAAGTGGTTGAACTCGATAGAGACCGTAAGCTGACCATTTCACAACTTGAAAATGCAAAGTTACAGCAACAACGGTGGTTGTTGGCGTTTGGCCTTACCTTTATTTTTGTCTGTACGTTTATCTATTTGTATGTTCATAAACGTCGCTCTGCAGAACTTAGAGCACAATTGTATGAAGCCAATATCCGCCAGAAAGATCAACTCCTCGCTGATATTTCGCATGAGCTTCGTACGCCACTCAGCGTGTTGAAATTGCATATTGAAGCGATGGAACACAATTTAATTGATGATAAAACCGTTGCTTATGAAAAAATCAACGACAAAATCAGCCAATTAAATCACCTTATTTCGGATGTGTACCAATTATCACAAGCCGAAAACAATGCGCTGACGGTATACAATGAGAAATACAATGTTCATCAATTGATGACCAGTTACAGCTACGACATGCAGCGCATGATTAGCAAACATAATTTACGTTTTGTTTGTGATATTGCCGTTGCTCGAGACATCAGCATGTACGTAGATAAACCTAAACTGGATAGAATTATCAACAACCTGACCAAAAATGCGTGTTTATATACAGATTCTCCTGGATTAGTTAGGCTTAAAGTCCGACTCAATCCACAATATGTTTTTATTCAAATCGATGATTCATCGCCTGGCGTAACCAATGATCAACTATCCAAATTGTTCGAACGCTTGTATCGAGTGGACACGTCTCGCAGCCGTGCATCAGGCGGTTCAGGTTTAGGACTCTCTATTTGTCAAAGTTTGGCTCAAGTTATGCAAGGAAAAATCAACTTGAAGCAAGGCAAGTATGGAGGTTTATGTGTCAAACTCCTCCTACCATACGAATTTAATGCAAATTAACGGGAATATCCCCAATTCATCCATTTTTCATCCACATTGCTTTGCTTAAATTCTAAATATAGAGAACAGGAGCAATTTTATGGAAAATCGCACAATCAAGCATGAAGAATGGCTTAAAATTGTAGACTCTCGAGCGACTAAAAAAACGAACCGAAAGCAGAGTAAAGCAGTCGCAGGGAAGCGACCTTCTACCCATATTTGGTTTACGCTTTTCTTTATTACCTTAACCTGCATTTTTGGTTATCGTATGATGGATAAAGAAACTCAGGTGAGCGTCAATTCATTGTCAGCTAACGCAAAGCAGTTAATTGAACGCCACTTTAGCAAGCAATTTATGATGGGGAGCTGGCAGCTCAGTCGCGTTAAGTTTGGCGACAGCGAAATCGGTGTCTATGTCCAAATTCCAAATGAACTTGCCTTATCGGCGGAAGACCAAAAGCGTTATATTCAACAATCGCTTTGCCCGTCGGGTGACGACTACATTTGGCAAAGTATTGGTCAACACGGGTTGTTCATTCATTTGTTTACCAATAATTTGCGGAATAGTCAGTACGCACAGTGCCTAAGAGCCTAATAAAAAAAGAAAATGAGAAGCGCCATTAGGGCGCTTTTTTGTTTTGGTACGGTTAGTACAGTTATCGACTGAATACACTCTCCAATGAACTTACTTGTGTAACGATGACCTCGCCCTTTTTATTCTGGATGCGATGGTGAAAAAAGTGGCACTATTAATCACAACATCTCCTCAATTTCGATAACGTTAAGTAGGCATCATCAAAATGAATATGAAGGAATTTGCGAATTTAGTCGGCTTATCTTCTTACACGCTTCGATATTACGAAAAAATTGGCTTGCTTAAACATATCCAAAGAAATGGCAGTGGTCATCGCGTATACTCGTCTAAAGACGCACAATGGGTCGCCTTTATTAAACGCCTCAAAGAAACCGCTATGCCACTGGAAGATATTTTAGCGTACGCAACGCTGAGAGAAGGAGGCCCGAACACAGCACTTGAGCGCCAAAAATTACTTGAACGTCACCAAAAATACTTGAAACAACATATCGCTCAACAGCAAACCCACCTCGCTGCGCTTGAAGAAAAAATAAATCTATATAAAAACAATAAAGTTCGTTGACTTAGAGTGAACTCTAACTTTTATGCTGCACCTAACTTTTACCAATAGGAGCATCGACATGGACAATTCTCGATTCAACATAGGCCTTAAACTACTTGAAAAAATTGATGGCGAGGCTGGCCAAAACGTCATTGAAAGCCTGCAGGATATTTGCCCTGATTTAGCCAAATATACTATTGAGTATCCCTTTGGCGATATCTATGCTCGTTCGGGTTTGGATTTAAAATCGAGAGAGATAGCGACTGTCGCGGCGTTAACCGCGCTCGGTCACTGTACACCACAACTAAAAGTTCACTTAAATGCAGCGCTTAACGTTGGATGCACAGAAGAGGAAATCAAAGAAATCCTTCTTCAGATGTCCGTTTATGCGGGGTTTCCTGCTGCACTCAATGGCATGTTTGCGTTTAAAGAAGTGCTAGAACAAAGAAACTTAAAGCAACACGGTTAATTCATACACCGTAACCTCAGGCCACAACAGTGTCAGATACATCTACGGTGGCATGTTAGGGCCTGATGCTAAAGAGAATATTGCTTGTACCCACTCCGGCTAACTGGTAGCGTATTGTTAATAAGTCAACAATGTGGCACTGTCGCTTTGTATTGGAAATGGATAAACAAGGACGTCAAAAAACATGAATATCTACCTCACGATTGCGGGTTTTCTCAGTGCTATCGCAGCGGTATTGCATTTAGGCTGTATTTACTTTGGCGCACCTTGGTATCGCTTTTTTGGTGCTGGCGAACAAATGGCAAGACTCGCAGAGCACGGTAGTAGTAAGCCTGCATGGATAACGTGTGGAGTGGCTCTTGTACTCAGTGTATGGGCGTTATACGCCTTTTCTGGTGCAGGTATCGTCCAAAAACTCCCTTTTACCCGTTTAGTTCTAATCGCTATCTGCTTGATCTACACAACAAGAGGTATAGCCGGTTTTTTCTTTGTCCTCTCACCTATGGGTCGCTCCGTCGAGTTTTGGATTTGGAGTTCAATCATTTGCTTAACGATAGGCCTTATTCACTGCATTGGTCTCAAGCAGCAGTGGGTAAATCTCTCACCGTTGTAACGGACACTTTTCTTCCCACTTATCTGTGTGGGAGAGAAATAAGTTCCATATTGCGTATTAAAATATCATACCCAAATGGCCGCGATGGCATCGGTACGCGCCATTTCTAATAGGTTTCTACCTCAGGACTTGTTTAGGCGAATGCCTCAAAAGAGCGAATTGCATATCTTTAATACTTCATTTATCGGGTAAGTTGGTCTTTTACTTTGTATTTTTTTAACGACACACAGCTAAGAAACGACTGTGTATAAACACGGTTTTTGAAAGTTTTTCATATAGTCAGAAAAACGAGCGATTTGGTCGTTTTTGGCTGCTATCAATAAAGATAAATGTGAAATAAAACGTTTTATCGCAATTAGTTAGTTGTTGTGTTTAAAATGTAAAAATCAGAAAATCGAGACGTCCGCAGGCAGAAAAACAACGTGTCCCATAAATACTAAAATGTTATGTGCACATGGAGAAGCGGTGTTTAAATCTAAAGAATTGAGTTCATTGCTTGACGAAGAATTGAAAAATGGTAATCAAATTGCTGAAAAATCTTCTTGGCCACCGAAATGTGAGACTCTAATTATTCTAAATAGTAGGTTTACAGAAAAATACGAAAGTAATAACTTGGTGTACCGAAAAATTAAAGACTCTCATTATTGGTATGCTGAATATTCAACAATTGACGAATCAGAATGTTTAGCTTGTAAGTAGTGCGCATATAACAAGGCCATTAAACATCGCGCACTGTGTGCGCTGAACTCGCAACAAGTTGCTCGCCGTTAATGGCGGCGTTAGGCATCATAATTAACTACGGATATTTAAAATGAGTAATGTATTTCAAATAACTAGCTGGGATGAAACACCCTATATTGAAAATCAAGATGGTTCGAAAAAAAGTCACGCGAAAATTACACAAAGCTATAGTGGTGTAATTGAAGGTTCCAGTGAAATTCAATATTTAATGTCTTATCAATCAGCGGCTTCAGCGCTATTCGTAGGCTTTGAGGTAGTTACAGGCAAAGTTAATGGTAAGTCTGGTAGCTTCACTCTTCAGCACAATGGCAAATTTGAAAATGGTGTTGCCAGTAGTAATTTTTTAATTGTTTCAGGCACTGATGAGCTTGCAAACATTGAAGGTTCCGGTTCATTTAAGTCAGGTGAGTCTGGTCAAGCGAACTATGAGTTAACAACAAACGCCTAACAAGGCCAATCACAATCGCCCACAAAAAGCGCGGGCTGGACTCGCTAACGCTCGCCGGCGTTAGAAGCGTCAGCCCATCGAAATTTTTATGCGAAATTCGCCTAATACAGCCGACGACCTAAAACATTTTTGTCCAGAAACGAGTTTCAACGAGTATGATACTTTGATACTCAGTTGTGGCTCGATTCGGTCTTGGAAGTAGCCATTAGAATAAATCTTTATTTTTTAATCATGTTTAATCTAAAACGGTACGAGCAGGGTTACTTAGCTGTTTCGTATGCACTTTTAAAGTCCTCTGCCGCAATTTGATCTTAAGGCTTTTTGATGTTTTTTAAGAGGGGATCGTCATTTTGCTTTTTGGGTTTACGTTGCTCCTGTTTCGCTTTTTCCACATTTTTAAACGCGGGAGGTGGGATTGGAAATAAGGTGATGAGCGGTAAGCATGCGATTAACAAATAAGCACCTTTAGGCATTTTTTTTGCCCAGCGAATAAGTCGTCGGCCAAAAATAAGGGGGATTAGCAAAAACACCGCAAAAAAAACGAATTCCTTAACGTCCATGCGCCCATCATTTTTCCATCACAAGAATATTGTGGATATTGGGTTGGCCACCAAGAAAGCAAGCGCTACTTTCTTTTTTATTCGAAACACATAAATCGCTCCATCAAGTTACTGCGTACAACCCAACTTGGGTCAAACAGTCAATTTGGGGTAATCATTGATAGACATCAGCGTAGTCTGGTTTAAACGAGACCTTCGTATCACAGACCACAAGCCTTTAAAAGAGGCTATCGACCGTGGTAAGCCTGTATTATTACTTTACCTCTTTGAGCCGTTTCTACTTGCTGATCCTCATTATGAGGAACGGCATTGGCGTTTTGTTTGGCAATCCTTGCAAGACCTAAACTCACAGCTAGCCCCCTATCAAGCTCGCATTTATGTTCTTAACGCTGATGCTAGCAACGTTTTCTCCACATTATCACAACATTTTTCAATCTCGTGCGTGTACTCTCATCAAGAAATTGGATTACAGAATACCTTTCAACGCGACAAAGACATCCACCAGCAGCTGGAAAAGTTAGGTATTCCTTGGCTCGAGTTCCAAACTGGCGCCGTGATCCGCGGTTTACCAACACGCGTGAACTGGGATAAAAGATGGGATGAATTCATGCGTGCCGAACTAGACACGCCCTATTTAGAAGAAGCCTCTTGGGTAGACACGACTTGCTTAGCACACCTTATCGTTAACCCTGAACGTGCTTGGCAACACAAGCACAAGGGTATGCAAACGGGCGGACCAACACTTGGATGGCTGACACTTAACGACTTTTTCCAAGAACGAGGCAAGAGCTACGCCTACAACATTTCAAAACCAGAGGCCAGTCGCGTTGCCTGTTCACGGCTTTCGCCTTATCTTGCTTGGGGTAACCTGTCACTTCGCGAAGTCTATCAAGCGGTGCTTGCGCATTGGCACCAGAAAGGCTTTCGACGCAGCGTAATCGCACTTGTCTCTCGGTTGCATTGGCATTGTCATTTTATGCAAAAATTTGAGTCGGAATGCGACATGGAGTTTCGGCCAGTTAATCAAGGTTATGCGCAATTTCCTTATCGTACCTTTCCAGAAATCAACAACGATTTGGCAGCATGGAAATCAGGTAAAACCGGTATTCCTTTGGTGGATGCCTGCATGCGCTGTTTACACCACACGGGGTATTTAAATTTCAGAATGCGAGCGATGCTAGTCAGTGTACTCACCCATCATTTGAACATTGATTGGCGACTCGGTGTCACTCACCTTGCCCGACTGTTTTTAGATTTTGAGCCAGGGATACATTACTCTCAGTTTCAAATGCAAGCGGGCGTGACGGGCACAAATACGATCCGGATCTACAACCCCATCAAACAGGCACAGGAACACGATCCTGACGGTGTTTTCATCAAAAAATGGCTACCTGAATTAGCGGAAGTGCCTCCGGCATTTACGCACGATCCGAGTTTACTCACGCAAATGGAGACCATCATGTATGGATTGCGCGAGGATTCGCGTTACCTCAATCCCATTATTGATGTGAATAAAGCATCAGCGGACGCTAGGGCGCGTTTATGGGCGTACCGTAAACGGCTGGATGTGAGAAAGGAGAATGGACGAATTATAGAAAAGCATGTCAGGCCATCGACATAACAATGGCCTGACTATGACAGTCGAATTAGAACCACGTCACCATCTGTTCAGTCGTACGACGTGTTTTGTCACGTGATGGGTCTTCAAGACGATAGCCAAACGCTGCCATTACACACGGTACATAACGCTCAGTGTCGATACCAAAATGCGTCTTTAATACGTCGGTTGCTTTGTCTAATTCAAACCCCTCAATAGGGCAAGAATCTATGCCGAGTAATGCCGCTGACGTCATCATGTTGCCCAATGCAATATAAGCTTGTTTAGCAGACCAATCTGTAATTTGGCGACGGCCTTCAATACCAAAATCATGTTCTTGAAACTTTTGATATGCCGTGTTCATAAAATCAATCACTTCGTTGGGTAACTGCTTCACATTTTTCATGTGATTTTGCAAATACTCACTGTTGTGTCGCATATTAACATCGGTATGCGCCAAGAAAATCACAAAGTGGCTTGCTGTACCAAGCTGGCCTTTAGATCCATTAAACGCGCCATTTGCCCCCCAGCTAAACTCACGGAATAGTTCACGCTTCTCTGGCGACTGCACAACCAAAAGATTCCATGGTTCCATACCGAAGGAGCTCGGTGACAATCGAGCGGCTTCTAAAATACGATTAAAGTCGGCATCGGCTACCTTTTTTGTGTCGTCAAACACTTTGGTCGCATGACGAAATTCAAATGCGTTTTGCAATGCCTGATGCATTGCTTGGTTATCGATAGTTGATCCCATCATTGATCCTCAATAGTTATTTCTATAACAACACCTGCTTCACGCAAGGCACCTTAGCTTGTGGAATTGCATTCTATGAAATAAACTATTCATTGATAATACCAATTAATCGATAAACACTTTTTAGATTTTATTGAAGATGAACATTGAATACTTGCAACTCTTCCTTCGTGTAGCGAACACGCTCAACATCAGCCAAGCTGGGCAAGAATTAGGGTTGTCCGCTGCTGTGGCCAGTACACACCTCAATAAACTTGAGAAGTCGCTCGGGGTCAAACTGATTTACCGTACAACTCGGCAAATCTCCCTAACTGAAGAAGGCCGTATTTTCTTACCGCATGCGGAAAGTGTGCTTTCTGCTGTTGAAGCGGCTAGAGCCGCAGTAGGTTCAGGCAGTACAAATCCCAAAGGCGTTTTACGGATGACCGCATCCGCTTCTTTTGGACGGCAACACCTTGTTCCTGCCATTGGATCGTTTTTAAAAAAATACCCTGATATTCAGATAGACATGAGCTTTTCTGATGCAATGGTCGACTTAGTGGAGGGGGGCTTTGATGTGGCGATCCGCAGCGCACCACTTAAAGATTCCAACCTCATTGCGCGAAAATTAGCAAACGACAGACGTATCGTGTGCGCATCCCCAAGTTACTTAGAGCAGTTCGGGATACCTAAGCACCCCAATGAGGTGAAACACCATCAGTGCGTTAATTTCAGGGACAGGGATGTCTGGACCTTCAGAACCCCTGAAGGGAAGTTAGCGATAAAAACCAACACCAAAATTCGCACCGACAATGGTGAATCGATGCGAGATGCAAGCCTTGAAGGGTTAGGGCTGGCCATTAGCTCTACGTGGAATATTTATAAACACCTCCAGCGCGGCGAGCTTGTACAAGTACTTGACGACTATCCTTTGGATATTGATGTTGCAATCTGGGCGGTTTACCCAAGCTCTCGCCTAGTCCCGCCCAAATTACGCGTATTCATCGACTTTCTTAGTGCCTGGTTTGGTGATACACCTTATTGGGAATCTGAACTCAGTTCGAAGGAGTAACATTCAGATACTCAAGCGCTTTATTCAACACTACATCTCTGTCATCAAGTATGTCTTGCCAACTCGGTGAGACTGAAATAGCGGGATACAGCGCGTCGGTTGGTGTTTCAACAAAAGCATAATACCGCTCGGATACACTAAAACGACGTTCAGAGTGAGGTAAAGTGAACATCAAAAGTTCGCCATAGTGATTGGGATCGCCACCCGTTGGCGAACCTATCAATGTCGCGTTTAAAATTTGATGATATTGCGCTGCATTACTCATGGCCGCAGAAAACGTCCCACCATTGATTAATACAACGACACCCCGTTGCCAATTCACCGTATCGAGATGTGATAAACACGAAGAAAACGCAAGTCCGGTATAAAAACTACCACCGCCATTATCTCGAAGATCGATAATAAGGTGCCGTGTTTGTCTTTTTGTCAGTTGTTTAATCAATGTAGTACACGAACCAATGACCTCGTCGAAAGTGGGGTAGGTGTCAAAATCAAAATAGGCTGTTTTCGTCGCGTCAAAATAGCGCATTTGAATACCGGGCATGCCAATATCGTTCGCAGTTGCCCGTTCCTGCTGTTTTGGCAATACCGTCTGTATTTGGTTAAATGCTTTCATATCCAAAACATCAACCGTTTGAGACTGAGACTTACCATTCACATTAAAGGTAAACATCGCCTTGGTCGGCGATTTGGTTATACCAACAGCAAATAGTACTTTTGCCAGCGTTACTTGAAATGCAAATCGGTCTTGCGCACTGTAACGATTGTCGACGCCATACAAATAAGGCTGCAACTGCTCAAAAACATCGGGTATCGTCCTTCCATCGATAGCGATGACTTCCTGACCAATCAAGGCTTCGTACTCTGATGTTGCACCAACAATCTTTAGTGCGCCATCTAGATATAAAAACAGAAACGGGAAATGCTGATGTGGGCCAGACATCGGATAATAATTTGAATGACCATCTTTGATACTCGCCATAAGTTTCATCAATTGTGATTCCACTTCGACTTCAGAGAGCTTGGGTAAATGCGCAAGAATCGCGTTAACGTGGTTATCAAAATCGGGCTCTGGCTGGCTATGAAAAGCATTTAAGTGATGCGTTTTCACTTGTTCTTGTAAATAAAGAATGTCTTCACGCCAGTTATCCAGTTGTGTACCAGATAAGCCATATGCCTTGCTCAGGCTAAATAACATTAAACAGAGTAAATACCACTTATGCATGTTCTTCTCTCCCTTGGTGTTGGACATATACCGACGGTGAAACGCCGAAGTACTGAGAAAACGCTCGTCTAAAACTGTCGTAGTTGTTAAAACCCACTTTCGTTGCAACATTTGTAAGATTCGCCTGAGATTGTGAAAGCAAATCTCTTGCGCGCTCTAATCGGAGTTTTCGGACATACTGACTGGGACTGCTGCCGAGGTGTGACTTAAACAAACGGGTAAGTTGGCGTTCACTTAAACAGGCTTTATCTGCCATTTGTGCGACGGTTGTGGTGTGATGCAGTTGCGAAGGAAGCCACTCGATCAGTGTCGATAAACGTTGGCTTTCACCTGTCTGTATCGCTAACAAATCAGAATACTGTGTTTGTTGGCCGCTACGTTGTAAATACACAACGAGCTCCTTCGCCACTTTGGCTGCCATGGCTGTTCCAAAATCTTCACCAATCAACGCAAGTGCAAGGTCCACTCCGGATAATACGCCCGCAGATGACCACACAGCACCATCGTTAATAAATAGCGGATCGAGTTTCACTCGACACTGCGGAAATTGTTCAGCGAGTTGCTGACAATGACGCCAATGCGTTGTAATCGTCAGCGATTTTTCAGGATAGATTTGCGGAAGTAAAAAAGACCCTGTGCAAATACTAATTACACGACTGGCATGGTCAGCGATAGCTCTTAGTTGCACGGCTTGCTGTGTCGTCAGTTTTAACGTGCGCATCCCCACGCCACCACACAAAATAAGGGTGTCGCAGCGAACGTTGTCATTCAATCCCGCTTCGGCGTGCACCTGTTGTCCGTATGCTGTGGCAATTAGTCCAGAATGCAGACTCAACAGCTGAGTTTGATACGCATTCTGAACCAGCGCGTTGGTTTCCATAAAGGCATCAAGCGGGCCAAATAAGTCGAGTGCTTGAAATCCATCGGCAATAAAAAAAGTCAGTTTTTGAGTCATGCTATGTCCTCCTGATACAACAATATCAAACCCAACAGTGTCGTTTAATTCATTTTCACGACAAAAACAGACATAAATTTCGCCGAATTATACTTTTACTAGTGCGAGTTCGGATTCAAGCGCCTCAAGAAACCATCTGACTTTTCGTGGTAAATATTGACTCATGGTGTAAAGTGCATTGATTTCAAAGCCTTTAACCGGAAATTGAGGTAACACTTCGACAAGCTCACCCGAGGCAATCGCCTCTTCATAAAGCCAACGCGGGCCCCAATTAATGCCTAAATCAGCCAACACGAACTGTTTTATGGAGCGTAGGCTGTTGGCCATCACATTACCTTGCGAAGGTGAAAACTCATACGTATGACCGGACTCAAACTGGAGCGGCATTTTGGTTTGATCTTTGGAATAAAAAACAAACCGATGGTGTATTAAATCATCGATGTTTTTAGGCTCCCCAGCCTCTGCGAGGTAAGCAGGGCTACTCACCAACACCCTCGGGATCGTTCCTAAGTGCTTCGCATAAAGCTCTGAATTTGCCGGTTTTCCGATCCGGATTGCGACGTCAATGTTGTATTTGGGTAAATCCGCTAAATTAGATCCCATTAACATTTCAACTCGTAATTTGGGATGTTGTTTCAGCATCTTGGTGATAATAGGCGCAATGAAATAATCACCTAAATCAACAGTAGTCGCGATTCGCAACAACCCGCCAATTTGGGTTTGATTACAAAAGAGTTCGGCTTCCAGCGTTTCTTGAGCACTTAAAAGATGCTTCAGTCCTTCGTAATACGCCATTCCCGAATCCGTCGGAATCGTTCTGACGGTTGAGCGATGGAACAACTTGGTGTTCAATCGCTCTTCTAATTTGGCCATTTTACGACTTACCGTAGATGGTTCAATATTCAACTCTTCCGCTGCTTTTTTAAGGCTGCCTACTTCAACAACACGGACAAATAGGGCTTCTGAACTCAACATAGCTAATTGCAAAAATGACATTTAGGTTTTGCAATTTTAGGCATTCATAACAAATACAGCAATAAATATACTGACTCCATTGAGCTTTGACTCAACTGACTTTAACCAGACAATGGAGAACGCCATGATTCGTTTTTTACGCTTTACACAAACAACCTTATTGGTTGTCGCCAGTGTGCTATTCCCTAGTTTGCCTACCTTGGCCACTGAGATAAAACCATATCAAGAAATCGCCGAAAACATCTATTCGTACAGTACTGATGGTGGCTACATTTCCATGTTCGCCATCACAGCGAAACAAGTCGTTGTATTTGAAACCATGAATTCAGCACATGCAAAAGGTATGCTGGCGACAATTCGTTCATTAACGAATAAACCAATTAAATACGCCTTTCAAAGTCACAATCATTGGGACCACGCAAGTGGCGGCCAAGTGTTTTTAGACAGTGGCGCTCAAACCATCGCCCATGCAGAAGCGGCACGCTGGATGGCAGCAAACCCGTATCCTGATATGGTCATGCCCTCCGTGACGTGGCAAGGTACAGTGACGCACTTTGACGTTGATGAACTGGATATTGAATTGCATTATTTTGGCATGAACCACGGTTTAGGGATGACCGTATTTTACCTCCCTAAACAAAAATTGGTTTACTTAGCCGACATCGTTACACCAAATCGAGTGATTTTCTCCGTCGTTCCTGATTTTAATTTGAGAGAGTGGGAGCGCAGCTTGCACGACGTGTTAGCACTTGATTTCACCAAAGCGGTATTTTCTCATAATGAGTACAGCGACTTTCTCGCAGCAGGTGATCGCAACGATGTCCAAGCACAACTTGATTACTTGCGCGATCTGCGACAAGCGTTTTACCAAGCACTAAAAGAAGGGGTAAACCCGATGCTCATACCAAGCACATTAAAATTGCCTAAGTATGAAAACTGGGTGGGTTACAAAGAATGGTTACCAATGAACGTATGGCGCGTCCTAGCCGATGAGTTTATGGGTCCTTTTCCTTGGCATCCAGAGGAAGCGGAAGCCACGAAGTAGCAGTTAACGTGATTGAGAGAAACGATAACCTCGTTTTTCTCAACGCATTCCAATACAACTAATCCGCAATGAGGCGATTATCATCGCGATTTTTACGGCGATATAAGAAAGGAACGCCCACAGACAGTGAAATCAACGTCATTAAAGTAAAGTTAACAATCGCGGCAAAAATAAAATAAGGATCGAGATAGTTCAAGCTCGAGTATGAGCTAAATTGGAAAATGACAGAACCGACAATGCTCGATGCAATTGTCGCAACTGGAAACTTTCGAATAAACGCATGCGCAACAGTCGAGACAATGATACCTATTCCCAGTAATACACATAATCCAATAATGCCTTCGTTCATTGCTGCACATCCTTTTCAATCAAATCGTGAGAGTCGCTCTTCTCTGAGCGCATGAGACAGAAGAATAACCTCTTGTTATTCGTCTCTTGAACCGATACTAATTTAAGAATTTTGCTGAGACAACACCTGAATGCAAAAAATAATACATTCTTTTTTATTATCCATGACGATAATAAAATACAAAGGTATTATTTTTGCGTTTGAGTAAATAATCTAAATCAGGCTGATTACCACGAAAATAAAACGATTAGTCTGCCCACCTACGCTGTATATTCGCCATTAAACGACCGATTAGCACTATCGCAATCGCGCCAGTCAAAACGGGTGTCAGTAGAAACATCCAGCTTTGTCCAGACAACATGATTAACAATGGATTGGCCCCCGCTGGCGGATGCGTTGTTTTGGTAATTAACATTGCGCTTACGGCAAGTCCTGTCGCTAACGCCATCGAAACAGGCGTCACCGCAAAAAACTGTACGAAGAAAACACCGATAAATGCCGTTATGAGATGACCTAAAATCACATTTTTAGGTTGCGCAAGTGGACTCTGAGGTACCCCGAACACTAACACCGTTGTTGCACCAAACGGAGCCATAAGCAACACAACGTCTTGAAAAGACGCATCAAAAATAGACAGTAAAGCGATGGCGACAAACGCACCGAAGCCTGCAAAAAGTGAAAGCATAACGTTTTTCATTGTGTCCTCGTTCTTTAAAGTAGACCGATTTGTCTACCTCATATAGAGTAGACAAATCGGTCTACATCTGTCAATGTTTTAGTGATTAATCGAGTAGGTTGTAAATACAGAAAAGGAAAGCGAATGAGTTCAAAGCGACAACTGTTAATTGATACGGCGCTTGGTTTGTTTTACCACAAAGGTATACATGCCGTCGGCGTAAACGAGATCTTGGCCACATCAGGCATTGCTAAAAAAACCTTGTATAGCCACTTTGAAAGCAAAAATGCATTGTTGATGGCAGCCCTTGAAGTACGCCACGAACGATTTATGACATGGCTGTCACAAACGATAGATAATGTACAAACGAGTCAACAACTTATTGAACGTCTATTCAAAGGCCTAGCAACGTGGTTTAACAGCGATGACGATACGCTAGGCCCATTTCGAGGGTGTTTTTTTATTAATACCTCCGCAGAATTTAGCGAAATCGATGAACCCATTACGGCCTATTGCCGTGCACATAAGCAAGCCGTACGTGACGAAATTGCACGACACTTACCTGAGCAAAATGAACCATTGCTTGAGGCCATTTTTGTAATGATGGAAGGTGCCATCGTGACTGCTCAAATGACCCATCAGGGCGAACTTCTTTGTCAGAGAAGCGCTGCAATGCTAACGCGCCTTTGCAATGTCCCAAGTCAAGCGTAATGCCTCCGTTTAGCGGCGATTGGTATTGTCATGACGACGTGGTATAAACACCACATTAGCAAGAACAATAAAAATCACCGCTATGCTTTATTACTTCAATGACTTTGTTTTTGACAGTCAATCGCTTGTATTGCTGCAAGGTAAAACGTCCGTTGCAATACGCCATAACGAAGCAAAAGTACTAAAAGTTTTGTTGGAACGCTCTGGTGACGTTGTCAGTAAAGAACAACTACTTGAAGCGGTCTGGCAAAACAAAGTTGTGTCTGAGCAAGCCATCTTTCAGAATATTAGTCATTTACGCGCCTTATTCGGCAATGACGCAATTAAGACGTTTGCCAAACGCGGTTATCAATGGCAAGTTGCCTTTGAAATAGGGCAAGAGGGCATAACGCCCGTCCCCATACTCATTGCGAAAAAGACACCTAAAACGTCCTTATGGGTCGCTTCTGCGCTCACGGTATTGCTGGTCATCGGGCTTTTCTTCGGGCAGGTGTCGAACGTGAAGTCAACCTTTCCAAGTATATCAACCGTTCCGTTCGCGCTTGATGGCAACGACATCAACTCTGTTACTTGGCGCCCATCGACTATTTCAACAAAGCGTATCGATTCGTACACGGTGTCTCAATTCCAAGGCGCTGAGGCACTTAACTACACGAGGTTAAAAGCAGAGCATCCGCTTGTCTTAGTCGGTGATATTACAACCAGTGATAATCAATTTTTGCTCGATTTTACACTCACAGGCGATGCATCGAGATGGAATGGTCAACTTCTTGCAGATTCGATAGACCAATTAAATGAAAAACTCGAAGCCCATCTCATCAACGCAGAGATAATAGAACTGGTTAACAGCACCATGAGCGCCGATGTCCGAGTGGCAAAACTCTTGCTCCTCCACCAGCAACATGAACACGATTTTGTGATCTTGAACCAGCTGATATCGGCTTACATCAAGACGCAGCAACTCGACATTGCGATGACGCTCGCAGACAAACTCGAGCGCGATGCAATTACACTTAAAGAACCTCAACAAAACGCTAATGCCCTTTTACTTCAAAGTACCATTTTAACTGAGAAAGGGCTTTATGAGTTAAGTGAGTATAAACTTACAAACGCCATCGCTTTATTTGAACAACACAATGACTACAAGCGTCTCGCTGACGCCTTCGCAGCACAATCGTGGCTACTACACAAAAAAAGGATTATCCCGCACTCAAAGAAAGCTTACTCAATTCAGCCCGCTTCGCCGAGACATCGAAAGACATTGAACGTGAATTGCACGCGTTAACCTATCTGTCAGTGATGGCTCACAAGCACAAACAAGATGAAGATGCCTATTTCTATCTGCAACAAGCTAAGATGCAAATGGACACCTATTCACTACCTCAGTATCAATATGCCAAAATTCCGTTCCACTATGCGATTTACGCTAAAACGGCCGCGCAAAAAGAGCCTCACCTGCTGCGCGTGCTCGAACTTACCGAACTAACGCCCGACCACTGGGTGGCACAATCCAGTCGAAAACAACTGATGGACTATTACCTTGATACTGCACGATTAGATCAGGCAAAACAACTTGTTGCACCTCTTACCAACGACAACGCTGAAAACAACTTGCTGCGCGCGCGCGTGGCCTTTTCGCAATCCAATGTTCAAGAATTTCTAGCTCTTGCAACTAAAGCGTTTGAACAAGCCAGAAGAACAGGACAGGTCAGCCTGAGTTTAGACATCGCATTGATCCTATGCAGTGCGCCAGAGCTCCAAACAAACTACGACTTCTATACAAACTACATCAGTGAACATGCGACCCCAAACTGGTCTGAGCAAAACAAACTGAAGCTCAACGCGTTAAACATGATTTGATAGGGACGGTTTTACAAAAAGAGTTCTGTCGTAAACTTAACGACGTGCTAGAAGCGGTTACCATGCATAGTGATTGATTCATATTGCCTCTATCTGAACTATATACACAGCTATAAGTAGTGAAGCTTAAAATACCAATGAAATGGAACGCTATGTAATGGATAAACATCGCTCGGCTATGCGGTGAAAAACATATTTCTTTGAAATTCATAGGAAAAATAAATTTCATAGCGAGCCAGGTCAGGCTCGAATACGTAAAGGCTCGTTTTTCAGCCGACTTTTTCAGTTGTCTGAACGAAAAACAGTTGATAGCTTATTGCCATCATTAAAAAATAATTCATTGGATGAATTATATAGGGTTTTGGAT
Source organism: Pseudoalteromonas xiamenensis (assembly GCF_030994125.1). NCBI lineage: Bacteria > Pseudomonadati > Pseudomonadota > Gammaproteobacteria > Alteromonadales > Pseudoalteromonadaceae > Pseudoalteromonas > Pseudoalteromonas xiamenensis. The sequence goes on from NZ_CP099918.1 coordinate 647,456, forward strand.
AACTTCCTTAGTCGGGAATTATTGCTAATACGTTAGGCAGCAAGAAAAAATCATGCGAACAAGTGTATTCCTAAGTCACAATTATAAAGACAAAGATTTCGTTAGAAAGCTTGCCAGAGATATAGATGCTCACGGTATCAAAGTCTGGATAGATGAAGCAGAAATGAAAATCGGTGATTCTTTAGTCCAGAAAGAAGAATGAAAGTCACCGTCATGTGCTCTTATGAGGGGGCGCCTTTAACCGTGAGCTTTGGAACCAAATACTACAACATGTAATAATACCTAACAAACGGCTCCACGCAGACGTCCAAACCTACGCTCTTTTTGTCGTTTTCGCTGCACTTAATTTACCACAAAAATATCTCTGGTTTGGGCATTGGTATGACTCCCACTGTCAAGTTAAACCCTCGAAAATGCGGAGGCTAGCACCGTGTGGGAGTCATTATGTCTAAGTACCACTATGTTGCAGCGCAAAAAATATAAGGATTATGTATGTTCATCATTTCTTTGACTTATCAGGTGCCTCTAGAGAAAGTCGATGCTGTTATTCCTGAGCATGTGGCTTATCTCAATGAACAATATGCTAAAGGCCACTTTATTCTATCTGGGCGCAAAGAACCAAGAACTGGTGGTGTCATCATTTCCACTATGAGTGATCTAAATAAACTTAATGACATACTCGCGCAAGATCCTTTCCACATAGAAGGCCTAGCAAGTTATGAAGTAACAGAAATTGTGCCGACAAAAGCGTCAGAAAAGCTAGAGTTCCTAGTCTAGCATCTTGCACATAACTAACAATTTAAGAGGGATTCCTAACGTTTGGCATTTTTGCATCTACTTCAATTTTAGTGGTTACGGTATAATGCTTCAGGTTGGGTGGTAGCGTTGCTCACCCCTTAATTGGGCGTTGCCAACTCAATTAAATTAGCCACAAATAAAACTGTATATACATACAGCATTCGATATAATCCCTAGAAAACTTATTCGACTATTTCATAGGGATATTATGCTTACAGATTTTGAACTAAACGCGCCAAAGGACTTTGATTTTATAATTGGCGATTGGACAGTAAAACATCGTAGATTGAAAGACATCTTGAATAATTGTGATGAATGGATTGAATTTAAAGGTGATTCATCCACTAGGAAAACTCTAGGTGGGTTCGGAAATTTGGAAGACAATCATCTGCATTTTCCAGAGTCATCATTTCGAGCTGTAGCACTTCGTTCTTATAATTCAGAATCAGGAGAGTGGTCAATCTGGTGGTTGGATGGGCGCTCTCCCAACACTTTAGATGTCCCTGTAGTAGGTAGTTTTAATGACGGAGTTGGTGTGTTTTATGCTGACGATGTACTTGATGGTGTTAGTATAAAAGTTAGATTCAAGTGGATCTCGTTAGACCCAAATACACCTCGGTGGGAGCAGGCTTTTTCAAAAGATGATGGCAAAACCTGGGAAACTAATTGGACAATGGAATTTTCACAGAATAAGTGAAGTGTAATCGTTGGCTAGACACGTTATAATTGAAGAATTAGCTGCCTATTGAAACTAAGGAGAATTAAATGGATTTATTTTTCACGTTAGCTTTACCAATAATTATAATTATAGGACTCCTCCGTGTCTTCAAAGTTAAGTGGCCGATTGCATTATTAATTGTCTTTGGGTTAGCTGCATTTTCTACTTTTATTGTTAATTTTACCTTTTGTGAAATACTGAAAACAAAATGTGAGCCGCATGGATTAAATGTTATTGGCTATTTTTTTCATTGGCTTTTAGTCTCTTCTATAGCCTCAGCTTTAGATTTTATGTTCTACAAGATGTTTAATAAACAGCTAAAGCCGGTAGCCTAAAACATAACAAATGTGGATAGGTGTCGCGTAGCCGACACCTTATCTGGGTGTTGAACAAGTCCTGCGTTGAGGTGATGCTAAAATTACAATTGCTAATGCTGTTAAGCTCCTCAATAAATTCAGGCGTGCTATTGAACATTATTTACTGCATTACGGTTAGCAAAACAGGCTGAAACTCGGCAACATTGATAGTGTGATTACGTCAAAGTCGCGTGGTACTTATACCGTCAGCATCCCTTAGTAATCGCACTTATTCAGCCTTTTAAATCCCTTTCCGCAACCTCTTTTTACAGTAATTGGAACCAATTGAGCTTCCAATGTGTTGACCTCGATTTGAGTGTAAGCATCAACTTACCCTCAGGAAGATACACTTTCTCACCTGACTGAGTTTGCCATTGATGATACCCCCCGTGTTTTTAATCGCGGCTTGCGCAATCGGCTTGTCATCTAAGAATACTGAGAAGCCCTCAACATCTTGTGGTGCTGCAACACGATAACTCAGTTGATAGTAGCCCGCTTTTTTGACATTCAGTTGGTAGCTAAATTCAGCGGTGGCTTCGATACCATTGCGACCGGATAAATTGAAATCACCTCGTCCATCGGTGCTCATCGCAATGCTGGCCCCGGTTAAAGAGTTCACATGTTCAGCTTCTATCTTTCCTGGAATCGGTGAAAAACCCAGTGGCGATAACACAGGTTCACTGTATGCGCTTTGCAAATGTCCTTTAACGGCCACAACCGTATATTCCACTTGGTGCGTAGGTGTAGGTTCTCTAAACGTGGGCTCATTGATATTGGCCGCGATTAGACGAAACATGCTGTCTCGCACTTTATTTCGGAAAACCCGATACTCCGTCACAAGGGGATCTGGGTGCTTATCCCAAACCAGAGAAACAAGCCCTCCATCTTCTGTGAGCATAAGATTTGCGACGGGTTCCACAAAGTCAAAACGGTCTACTCGATTGATTTTCTCGCGAGCCTGCGCCGCATGAAGTGCAGCTTCAAACAGTTGAGTTTCTTTGCTTTTTTTAGTGCTTTGTCCATCCATCGCGATACGAAACCCATCCACGCCGCCGATGAAATCCTCAGGAATGCTGGAACGAAAACTGTGTGGCCAATTATTCCAATGCCAGCTCCCTCCGCGCGTTGAGCGTTCTTCACAGTTTACGTGTTGACGAGCCGCACCGGTTGCCGATGCGTCGTCATAATTATCAGCGTAACAATCGGCCATAAACTCCAAAACGTTGCTGACAATATCATGCACACCAAATGGATTCGGTTTATACATCCCGACGATACTCGCATACGCCGACCCGTCAGAGCAGCTTGCCATGCCAGTATCCCAGTTTTTATAACTCGTATTCGCATCACGCTGTAAGCGACTTTCACCGTACAAATCTGCGGTATTCGCGTATTCACAGACAGCGCTGCGAGACTCATCATCGCCAAAAAAATAATCCGTTGAGGTGCCCGCCCTTGCAGCGTATTCCCATTCTGCTTCTGTGGGTAGCCGATATGGTTTCCCTGTTTCCTTTGCCAACCAATCAACGTAAGCTTGTGCGGCGCGCCAGCCAATGCACACGACAGGCTGATACTCACTCGTGGTCAGCGCGTTCTGTTGCCAGTTTCCCTTTGTTGCGGGTTTGAACCAACCATCTAATTCATGCCGGCATTGTGTCGGCATTGGGTAGTTCGTCGCTTCTACAAATCGAGCAAACTCTTTCACAGTCACTTCATATTTTCCCAAGCTAAATGAATTCAGTGAAACAGTGTGAACAGGTTGCGCATTTTGCCTTTTTATCGTGCCCATCTCATACGTCCCCGCGGGGATAGTCACTAAGATAGGCTCTATTGGACGAATTGAATCACCTGCGTAGAGTGCTGAACTCATTAGCCATGCACCTGTTGCCAGTGCGAATTGTGAGAATGTCATCTCGCGTTCCTTAACGTTGTTTTAATAGTCGAGGCGAGTGTGAAGAATGCGCAACATGGAGTCTTAGGAAAGCGCTATTTTTTCCAAAAAATAGAAAAATGATAGAAAATACGAGGATTGGGTAAATTTACCTTATAGCTCAACTATATGATTAGTATGGATAAAACAGATTAAATCCACTCATCCATCAAACATACCTCATTGAAGAGAGGGAAAGAGAATCAGCGCAGCATTAGTGAGAGAGTTAAGTCATAACAGACCGATCAATTTAACGAAGTGGATTGGTATTAAGCTTGAATAGCGATAAGTCGATTCGCTTACATTTGGCGCATCGACTTACCTAACTGGATTGGATTAAACGCCTTGTTGTTTTTCAACCATCATTTCAACAAGGTATTGAATGCTTGAATCAAAGTCCTGATACTCCGCACGATATTGAGGCCCGAGACTGGATTGCAGACGTTTAACAATACTCTCTACTCTTTCAGCCTGCGAAAGACCGGTTTTTACCCCTTTCCAAACCGAAGTCAAAAAGGCTATATCACGGGAAATTGCGCTTTTGGGTGCTGGCTCACCATGCCCTGTTAATATTGATTTAGGCGCTAACTGCTCGAGTTTTTTCAATGTTGCGATGAGATTTGTCACGTTTCCTCGAGGGGTCATAATGGGCAAATAGTGTGTGCTCAGCAAATCGCCACCCAACACAATACGTTGGTTTGGAAGCCATAAATATATATCGCCCGGTGAATGCCCATTCTGTGCAAGATGGAATTCGACTTCTTCATGACCAAACTGCCGTTTAAGCGATTTATCAATCATGGTCGTTGGGTAAATTAACGGACTTTCTCCCGTTATACCTTGCGTCATTTTCTGAAATGCTTTTACATCAGCAGGCCCATCTTCAGCCATGGTCTGTAACGTAAGCGAAGATGAAATGAACTCGACTTCAGACGACTTAAAAGCGCCATTGCCAAGCCAATGATCTGCATGACTATGCGAATTCACCACCCATCGAATCGGTTGTTCCGTCACGTCTTGAATGGCGTTTTTGATAGCCTGACCAATTGATTCTGACGACCCCGTGTCAACCACCAGTACGCCATCACCCGTAATGATAAAATGGCTATTTGAATTCCAACCTTGGTTTTCAGCAGTGGGACGACCATAAGAAGGCGCAACGATACTGTACACGTTGTCACTCACTTTTATCGCAGTGAGCTTAAGCGATACGGGAGAGGTGCTTGCCGAGACGCATGCATTGCTCAAAAATAGAAAAAAACTCATACACTGAAACAGTTTTACCATACGCGAGTCCTACCTTTTTATTGTCGTAATTAGTCGGAAGTATCAAAAGCTTTCAGTCCCTGTAAAACTACCATTTAGCTTAAAATAAACTCAAGTCAGCAGTGCAGAGAAAGTGTAAGCAAGGATGTATCGATACATGTTAACGCCAAGGCTGCAAGACTCGCGCTGTGCTCATAGCCACTGAATAAAAAGTTACAGCAGCATTGTTCGAGACCTTGAACTATGCTGCTACTTCTTAAGCCTACGTATTTAAACGCGAGATCTCATTCACTTAAGTAATGTAAACAGATCCCAACATCGCCATACCAAATAATAGAAATGTGAAACCGCTCATTTTATTGAATCGCCGACGTTTTTCTTCATTCTCTACGAGTTGCTTAAGCTGACTGGCAAGTGCAGCATAACCAAAATAGATCGTAAAATGGATAAGTGAACTGACAATACATAGCGTAACCACTTGCGGTACTAACGCGAACGTTGGGCTAATAAATTGAGGCAAAAGCGCCGATACAAAAATTAATGCTTTTGGATTTAATAATGTAACCCAAAATGCCTGTTTGAAAATCAGCCATGGTTGATGATGAAATGAGGATTGCATGCTATCAGTATTAGACTGAGATACGGGTGTGCGGAATAACTTAATGCCTAAATAACAGAGATAACTAGCGCCAATCACCTTAATAAGTACGAGAAGTTCACTCCATGCCAACATAACGGTGCCTAAACCGGTCGCACTAATGATCAACAAAAGTTGAAATGCAGCAACGTTACCAAGCACGCCTAATCCCGCAGCTTTCCTGCCATGGTTCATTCCATTATTTACCGCAAGTAACACGGACGGCCCGGGTGATAGAAAAAGAACGGTAATAACCACCGCGTAAGTTACGTATTGTTCGATATTCATTTAACCTCCTTTTTATTAGTGACGTTGCGCTCGTTGCCATAATCACGAATAACATTGCTCACACGTATCCTGTAATTGCTGAAAAGCTCAATTTTCCCTTTTTCTTGAGCGACTTGATGTTCAACATGCGCTTTCCACTGCGAAATTGCGGCTTCGTTTTGCCAAAAGGACAAAGATAAGAATGAATCAGGGTCAGCGAGGTTTTGAAAACGCTCGACAGAAATAAACCCTTCAATCTGACTAAGTTTGCCTTTTAGCGCCTGTGCCATGTCGAAATAGCGTGCTTTACCTTCCGCTTTAAGTGTCACTTCAAAAATTACAGCAATCATCTGTTTGCTCCTGTCGGATCTCGTTGGTATTCAATAAAACAGGTCATGTTCAAACCGGTTGTCTCCATTTCAGTTTTTTGGCAGTCTACTTGCCAATAAAACGTGATGCTTCGATGTCCACCGAACTGTGAGGGGAAAATGGAACCTAATATTGCTTACATCGGAAATTTGCTTGGCGATACGGCCCGTTCCAAAATGCTAACGGCTCTAATGAGTGGCAAGGCATTAACCGCAACAGAGTTATCGCTTGAAGCAGACATAACGCCTCAAACCGCGAGCAGTCATCTGCTGAAATTGGTTGAAGGAGAACTGTTAATTGTTCGAAAGCAGGGTCGCCACAAGTATTTTCAGCTCAAAAGTACCGAAGTCGCCGAACTGATCGAGCGCATGCTTAACATTAGTGCCTTAGTATCACATCCTCGAATTGCGACGGGGCCTAAAAACGAAAGGTTGAGAAAAGCCCGAATTTGCTATGATCATCTAGCGGGGGAGTTAGGCGTCAAATTGTTCGACGCATTAGTGAAAAAAGGCTGGCTCATCGAAACCCATACCAAGCTTACCTTGACGGCAACAGGGCTCGAATTTTTTAGCAAAATAGGCGTTGACTTTAAGTCCCTTAACCTTAGCCGTAGGCCAATTTGTAAGGCATGTTTAGATTGGAGTGAAAGAAGAAGTCATTTGGCTGGCAGCCTCGGTGAATGGGTGTTAAATGATGCACTGAATCGTCAGTGGGCAACTCAAGCCTTGGACTCCAGAGTCATTCAGTTCACCTCAGAAGGCCTCCGCGCCTTTACCAAAAGATATGGAGTTTGAATGTACTCACTAAAGGGGGGTGAGTATTACCGCACAACACCTGATGAGCATGACCTATCATCATCGTATCTCGGTCGATTCAACGAACCCGTAAATGAGCTTTGAACTGTGTTGCTTAAGGCCCACACTCAGGGCCTTTATATCAAACTACGGTTCAAGCTCGAGTTTCGCTTTTTCCAAGCTCTCAGGGGGTAGCTCTTTGGTAACTGAAACACCCAACTCTTTAAATTCTGAAGCTTGTTTAATGAGATTACCTTTGCCCATATAAAGTTGAGAAAATGCGCGTTCATAACTTTCTTTTGCTTTATCCAATTGCTTACCGACCCCTTCCATGCTGCTCAAGAAACTATTTAATTTAGTGTAAAAACGTTCTGCACGCTGAGCGAGTTCACGAGCATAGTGACTTTGCGCTTCAAATCGCCAAAGCTGCTTTACAATGTTCAAACTGGTGAGCAGGGTAGTGGGGGTTGCCACCAAAATATTGCGCTCTAATGCTTGCTGATAAAGTGTCGGCTCGCATTTCAACGCTTCAACAAATGCCGACTCTATAGGCATAAATAAAATAACCACTTCTGGCGAATTTAACCCAGGCAAACTTTGGTACATTTTATCCGCCAACTCGTTGATCCGAGCGGCAACCGCATTTACGTGTTCCTGCAATGCTTGCTTGGCTTCTACCTCTGTTTCAGCATTCACGTAACGTGTGTAAGCATTGAATGACGTTTTCGCATCAATAACTAAATGGCGCTCTTGCGGTAAGTGAACAATCACATCGGGACGATATTTTCCGTCAATGGTATTGAAATGAACTTCACGTTCATAATCTTTACCCAGTCGTAATCCAGCACTGTCTAACACGTTTTCCAACATCAATTCCCCCCAATTTCCCTGGGTTTTCTTTTGACCTTGTAGTGCGGTTGTGAGTCGGTGCGCTTGCTCTGTAATGGCTTGGCTGTTTGCCTGCAAATGCAACAGCTCCTGTTTAAGCGCTGCGCGCTGCTTGAGATCTTCGCTATGGATAGCCTCCATTTTGTCACGAAATCCTTTCAGCTCGCCTTGTACAGGCTTTAACAACTGCTCAATACTTTGCTGGCTCATGTTTGTAAACTTTGCGGATTTCTCTTCAAAGATTTGATTCGCGAGCAAACTGAACTCTTTTTTCAAATGTTCTTTAGCCGCTTCAAGTTGCGCCAGTTGTTCTTTGAAGGATTGTTCTTTCATTTCGAGCGTATTGCGTATGCCATGCAATTCAATTTCTAGTTCTTGGGCAAGCGCTTGAGTCTCTTTGGTTTCTGTTTGTGATTGACGCCAATAAGCGTTCAACTGTTGGTTCTGCTGTTCGAGTTGCTCGGCTTTGGTTTTGAAATGTTGGACAAGTTCTCTGCTTTGCCCCAGTTGCTCTGAAAGATCGTTGTTTAATCCGTCAGATTCGGCAAGTTGATCTTTACTTACTTGTAGCGCTTTACTGAGCGACAGTGCATTTGAACGAGCAGAAAAGTACAAAGGCAAAGTTGCGAGTAAACCGACACCGGAACCCAGAAGAATGGATAGCCAATTCAGAGTGATAAAGTCCATGGAATGCAGCCAATGTATTGTTCTTTTTTAAGAATAATACATCAGCTCAGAGAAATGACCTAGAGATTGCCTGACCCTTTAAATTAATCAGTCAGTTGCTGAGCGTTGTAACGGTAACCCGCCCCGTAGACCGACTCAACTAGTTTTGGACAGCAATCGAGTTGCTTGATTTTTTTGCGGATATTTTTGATATGGCTATCAATAACACGATCAGAAATATCAAAGTTATCCGGCTGAATGTAATCCAAAATTTGCTGGCGAGAAAACACTCTGTTCGGTGCTTTGTAGAGCAACGCAAAAACTTCAAATTCAACTTTCGTCAAGCCAAGTGATTTACCAAATAAATTCACGATTAACGCATGTTCGTCAACTTCAATTTGGTTTACGGGCGTCGATTCAGCAGCAACTGGCGTACAACGACGTAAAATCGCTTTAACTCGCATAACCAGTTCAGCGGCACTAAATGGTTTACAGACATAATCGTCTGCCCCCACTTCCAATCCTTTTAGTCGATCTGCTTCTTCTGCTTTAGCAGTTAACATCACGACAGGCACATGCGAGAATGTGCGGATTTCGCGTAAACAATCTACCCCATTTTTATTGGGTAACATGATGTCGAGGAGCACAACATCTGGTGAGTGAGTCCTTACACTGTCAATCACCAACGCACCATCAGCTACATGGGTAGTTTTAAATCCGCTTGCTTCAAAAAATAACTTAACTTGCGCAGCGATATCAAAATCGTCTTCCACAATTAAGACGTGACTCATGATGTTTCTAAACCTTAATTACAACCTTTCAGTTGTTTTAATTGACGCTCAACTTGACGCTTCAATTGAGACGATAACGTATCATCGAATAATAACATACCTAAGATACTTTTGAGATCGTCACTATTTGCCACTTCTTCAACTAAGAGTTTATCTAAGTACGATTCAGTTTCAATGAACGTCAGTTCCGTAGTTTTCCTTTGTGCTTCGATTTGTAACATGATGGCGCTCCTCCATTTCAATGATGTCATTTAAATACATAAATATGGATCAAATATGGAAAGGATTTATTTGTTGAAAAAACACTCACAAAAAGCCAAATAAAAAGCCGACACATCGGTCGGCTTCATTACAAATACGTAATCAAAAGGGGGAAATCAACATATGCTTACTGACAATTGCTCAACAAGCATAATTATAGACTTCTGTTTTATTCCAAAAGTTCAAATTATTTTTCGAAATTTGTAACCTGTTTGGATTATGTTTATAAATCAATAAGTTTAATACTCGGTTCAACCAAATCTCGCCATTTAAAGACACAACACGCCTACAAGAATGGGTTTTACTTTAATAACTCGAGCATTTGTTTTTCGTCGAATTTACTCAAGCTTACGCTCTTATCCTCGAACAAGGCGTCAACCAATGCCTGCTTATCCTTTTGCATTTGATACACTTTTTGTTCTATGGAGTTGTTCATAATAAGCTTGTAGACAAACACAGGTTTGTCTTGCCCTATTCGATAGGCCCGGTCTGTAGCTTGAGCTTCGACGGCTGGATTCCACCAAGGGTCAAAATGAATAACGGTATCAGCTTGCGTTAAATTCAACCCTGTGCCGCCAGCTTTTAAGCTGATCAAGAACACATCGCTGTGACCTTGAGTAAATTCACTGATCACCTTATCTCGATGACGCGTCTGGCCCGTTAGCATAGCAAAGCGGATACCTTGTTTCGTACATTGCGCAGCAATTAAATCCAAAACACTCGTAAACTGGCTAAAAATAATAACTTTACGACCTTCAGCCAACATAATAGGTAAATGATGACCTAACCACTCAAATTTTGCACTCAAAGCGGTTGAATTCGCATCGACTAAGCTTGGATGACAACAGATTTGGCGAAGTTTCAGCAACGCATCTAAGAATGCCAATTTACTGCGCTCAACCCCTTGCTCTCGGAAGAGATCCAATAATTTGAGCTCAAGATTCGAGAGCACCGCTTGGTAAAGCGCCGATTGTGCCGTCGAAAACTCCAATTCTTTGACCAGCTCAGTTTTGCTAGGTAATTCTTTTACCACATCCGCTTTCGTACGACGGAGTATAAACGGCGCCAACAGTTGTTTCAGCTCAGATGCTCGCTCTCTGTCGTTGTCACGTTCGATGGGTAGCTGGAAATACTGCTTAAATTGTTGTTTGGTACCGAGAACATCGGGCATTACAAAATCAAGCAGCGATTTAAGTTCAAGTAAGTTGTTTTCAACTGGCGTGCCGCTCAAACACAGTTTAAAGCCGGCAGACAACTGTTTGACGCATTTCGAAATTTGCGCCGACTCATTTTTAATGTATTGCGCTTCATCCAGAACAATAGAATCGAAATCGAGCGCTTTGTAGTGGACCAAATCACGCTTTAGTAGCGGATACGTTGTTAAAATAAAACGCGCCTTTGCCAGTTCAGGGAAATATTTTTCACGCTGAGAACCGTGTATAGTCAACAGCGGTAGATGAGGAGCAAAACGCGCAAATTCACTCTGCCAGTTACCAACTAAGCTAGTTGGACACACGATCAAACTCGGTTTCGTCGTCAGAATATTGTGCTGCGAAATAAAGTAAGCGATAACTTGCAGTGTTTTACCAAGACCCATGTCATCAGCAAGAATACCACCTAACTTATGACGGTTGAGGAAACTTAACCAATGCAAGCCTTGCTGCTGATAATCACGTAATTTAAAGGTTTGTTCGCCAAGATTCTGTACAACTTGTTCTGCACTTTGAGGTGTGTTCAATTCCTCTAAGTAACGTTGCAACGCTTTATCTTTGCAATCTGGATTCACCGCTGAATAATTCATCAGCGAACGAGCAAAAGATAACGGGAACTTGAACTGAGAACTTGAAGCGTAATAGCTAAATCTGGCTTGTAGCTCTAACAATGCACTGTACGCTTCCATTGCGATGGCGTAATTCTTGTCTCCAAGTGACACGTAGTGGAATTTATTTGCGAACTGATTCGCTTCCAACTCAGCACTCTTGTCCCAATGCAAAGAAATAAGCTGGCCATCAAACCTCACCTTACCAAGAATATGGTGATGACTATCTCGCTTTAGCTCAAGCGTTACTTTCGGCGTGTTGACTTTGTATTCTGGTCCAGAGCCTAGAATACTCCACCCAAGTTGAATGAGTTGAGGCTTCACTTCATACTCAAACCAATGGCTTGCGGTATACCCGGTCAACGGTAACGTAAACAACCACTTTTCGGGGTCGCTCAACACTAAACCAAAACTCTTAAGCTGCGCGGCAGACTTGCTGAGTTTCGCCTGCAAATCGTCTTTCAAAACCTGCTTTGCCTTTGCAACAGACAGCGTCATCACAAGCTGTTCATCATCGCTTACGTCAAGCATCAACGTTGGCGCGAGTGGATCGGTGGTTTTTACAATTGAAGAAGACTTTTTCAAATGTTTAGGGGCAGGTACGATTTGCGGTCCTAAGATACTTTGAAAACGCGAGACAACTTGCTCTAAGCGGGCGTCAGGTATCGCCGGCATATTCATCATGTGGGCAAGCTGTTTTCCAGACAGTGCTGTTTGTACATAGCCAATTTGGGACAATTGGGTGTCCAAATACATAGGCGGTTCAGTTTGCACCAACTGCCACGATTGTTCGGAGCCTAAGGTGAACGTTAATTGCCAATCTGATTTCGAGGCTTGCCAGTTTAAATCGAGCTTTTTCGCCTGACTCACCGTGACGGGATTTCGCGAACTTGAAAAGAAAAGTCGTTTTGTTCTCGCCATTTGCATGAGGGCATGCACACCCCATTCACCACTGATTATAAGATTACCAGGTGTGTTTTGTGACCGTACCCAACTGAGTAAACGGAAATCAGATTCAAGCAATCCTTTGGGTACGACTTGACTATTGAGCTGTTGCTCAGTCAGAGCTCGACCTAACGGATAATGTCCATCCGGACGATAAGGACTCATTTTGGGTTGTAAAACAAGCTCTTTGCCCTTTGCTTCGAGAATAAAGAGCAGGACTTGTTCTTCGATGATCGTGTTATTTAGGCTAATGGTTTCTAGTTCATTCAACCAATCGTTGACAAGAAACTCTTCGCCAAAACCACCCGAATTGTCAATTTTCAGCTTTAGCAACACTGCCGCGATGTGGCGACATTTTGAATTTCGAGAGCAAGTACACTGCGCTTCCACGGAAGGTTCACCTTTCACCATTCGAATACGAATGTGCTGAGTGAATGTGTTGCCATGGTTCCCTAATATTTGGGCGTCAATTGTTGAAAACGAACTTGAATGTTCTAAAAAGCTAATCTGACCGTCATTCAGATATTCTTTAGCTTTTGTCAGCAGTGCAGCGTTAAAAAACTGCTTTAAAAACCGCTCTGAAAGCGGAAACTGCTGTGCCTGTTCTTCCTTAATTTCAGCAAATAACGCGAATAATTGCTCTTTAGACAGCTGAGATGACATTGACCCGAGGTAACGAATGAAATATCCAGCCAGTATATGACTTTGTTGAGTTGAGCTAAAGGGAAATTATCGCATTTTCTGGGCTTTTCATACTGGTTGGACATGAAAAGGGCTCATTGCGAGCCCCTTAAATTAATTATAACCAGCTAACAAACGTTGCAATTGTTCCAACCGTTTGTCGGTCATTACCCGATTATCTATCTTGATTGTAACGTCGCCACTTTTTAAGTTGCGCTGTAATTTAACGAAATCACTACTCACCAACATCTCTGTTCGTACTGCTTTGTCATCAAACGTCGTCAGATACTTGGTAATGAGCACGGCTTTCTTGTCATCAGACAACTCTTCGCTAAAGAAAGATTGGCTTTTTACTTCATTAACGAGCAACTCAAACATTTCTTTGTCTTCTAGAATCGCCGCTATGAGCTTTTTAGCAGCCTCCCGACCTAAGTGGTTTGCAGTTGGATACAGTTCCAAAACCTGTTGTGGAATGGCTTCATACGCTTTAATTGAATCGGCGATAGCAGTATGAGATACACCTTCAATCGCCGCTATTTCGCGGTATGACCCCTTTTTGCCTTGTTCGATTAGTGCATCTCGCGTAGCGCAATAAGCTTGGCCCAATTCCCACAAACTAGGTGCAATGTATTGATCTGATGAGACCGCCAACGCTTCTGCATCAGCTTCTGTAAAATCCGTCGACTGTAATACAACATAATCAGCACCAGCCATGAGACACGCTTTTCTTCGACGAGTTCCAGCAAGCACAAGACACTGATCTTCTTTAATCCAACAAAGAGCAGGGTGTAGGTTACGCCCATCCGCTTTAATTGCAGGAAGAATATCTGAGACCGCTTTTTCATTCAAAAGCGCTTGAACACGTCTATTTTTGCCATAGACCGTCGTCGTTGCTTCGATTAGATCATGAGGAATAACAACACACTTTAGACGAATGACTCGACTTGAGTCACTCGGCGAGGGCATTGTGATCACATCACCAACATTCACTTTTTCTAATAACGCGTCTAACGAACCCGCTTCAACAGGAGACGCAAAAGGATCGATACTAGTGTCATTTTTTCTTTTTTTAACCACGTGCTACTTCCTTTACGCCGTTTCATCTAATTGAGATTGCGTTGATCCCCAGTTTGCACGGATCAACATCTCTAATTCATCGACGACGTCTTTAATGTTTTCTTGTGATTTTATCAATGATTCGCGGCTCGCTAAACTGTCAGACGTTTTTTGGTCAAAAATAGTGTTAAACGACGACGAGCTTGCTGTAATTGCAGCACTATGATTAATAGGATAACTCATGACTTGACGACCGAAAGCGCTTCTCACGTCCTTTACGATGTCGCGTTGGGAATGGTTTCCTTTGACATAATTTGTGACCACGAATTGCATAAAATCCCAACCCTGATGACCGAGCGCAGCAACGGTATGGTAGATCTCGCCTAATCGTTTCAAATACTTATTGTTTGCGTCAAAATCAACGGCCTCGGGATGCACAGGAATAAGCATCGCTGTTGAAGCCATTAACGCATTGTAAAACATGAAGTTTAATGACGGCGCCGTGTCAATTAAGATCAGATCAAATTCATGTTCGATAGGTTCAATAACTTTCTCTAGTAACTTGTGATAGTGACGAGTTTGGGCATAACCTGAGCTTTCCTTTAACAAGGTTGCGGTTTCATGCTCAAAGTAAAAGTCATCCATACCCGAAGGTAGTACGCGAATGTTTGGAATATGCGTAGGCCTAAACGATTGACTCACCACTGATTCCCATGTTTCACCATCATCAAGTTCTATACAATCGCGCATAAGATCGCCAACGGTGATAGGATCGGGCTCACTGCTTGGGAAAAAACTAGACGAAGAACCTTGAGGATCGAGGTCAATTATACCAATGCGATAACGTTTGATGTTTGTAGTGGCCAGCGCTGCGGCGATATTGACTAGGCTGGTTGTCTTACCACAGCCACCTTTCAACGAGTTGATCACTATGACTTGCAATTTGTCGGAAGGTTGTCTGTGATCTGGCTTAATACCTAAGACTTCGGCCATTTCGAAAATATTGCTTAACGTATAAGCATAATGACCATTAGCACCTTTCTTTATGTCTATTGCGTCAAAATCACCTTGATCGTGTCTACGTTTTAACGTGCGGTTGTTACAACCCAGTAAATCTGCAGCAGCTTTCTGTGTGTATGTTCTCAGCTCTTTATCTTCTGTTTTTAAGTGAGCTCGATAATGTTGAATTCTTCCTTCAAGTGACTTTTCGGCGACTTCTGCCGTGGCTTTTAACAGGCGATACGTTGCCAGCGCTTTATTATTGATAGACATACACAATATCCTCGATGTAGTGTCTATTATTATATTGTCCATCTCTTTTGTTGTAAAACTATAAATTAATGGACATTACAAAAAGTTTTGATTGTTTACTTACTTTAAGAATAATAAGTAAGTCTAAGAATGGTTAATATATAAGGTAATAAAGGCTAAGAAGCTAAAAACATCATTTATCTTATTGTTTTTATTGAATTTAGTATATAATTATTGGATCGTAAAATTACCAAGTAAAGATCAGATCTTTACATACAAACAGATCGGAATATTACTAAGCCCTATTTATGCGAGACTAGATGTGCACAATTTACACACAGAATTACTCACAAAATAGGTCGTTGAGATCTAAATTTTACCAACTAAAACAGAAGTTTAATCCACAGAATCATTGAAATGGGTGACACAGAGTAGATATAGATCGGATCTGCACTAAGTATAGATCCGATCCGTACCAGCTCAACAAGAAGTTATCCACAGGAGGGCTTGTAAACCCCGTCTTTTGGAGGATTCAAGACGGCTTTATACTTAAATACACACCTTTAGTTAGTAAAAATTAGATCTTAATTGCATTACTTAGTAAAATAATGATCTCGAAAACAGCTACACTTAGTAAAAATGTGATCTAAAAAATATGTTTAGGCCAGATCCGTTTTTTACTAACTTAAGACATTAACTTTTGTCGCTGATTGTGGTGTTATTAGCTGTCAAATATTTTAAGGAAGTGGAACAATGAGCCGTAAGGTTAACATCTCGGTTGAAAATTTGCCTGATACACTTCGCGGGCAGATCCACGGGGTGGAAAGCGCTATCGATAATGAAAGTCTGGCGTTGTTCACTGATAACAAAGATGTCAGAGTGACATTAGAAAATTCGAAACAAAGTCTAAGAGCCTACTCGAATACCTTCAACCATTATGATCTTTGGGGTAGATTTGTCCGCTCAGGTCACAAAAAGTTGCCGCTTGAAGAAGCACCAAAGAAAACCATCGTCACAAGACGTATTTCAGAAAAGGTGGATGGAGTGCTTTATGAAGGTGAAATTAAGATTACGCCTGCAGTGGTGAGTAGTAAGAAAGAAGGTGACGAAGTCGAATATTTGGTTTGGCCATCTGATAGAGAAGAAAAAGTAGAACGAGCACTCATACGTCTGGCTTCGAAAGGCAAAATTGTTAAAATTAATTTTAAGTCCGGTATTCAATATGCCGTGATATTTTCGATGAATGAATTGGCGCAGGAGCTTAAAGCGGTCGGTCAGTCAATGCCTTATCCGCAGATCAAAGAATCGTTGGAAGCTCTACAAGGTTCAAAGTTATCGTTTAAATATACAGCGGTTGATACTCGCAATCCGGAAATTGACGATTCATTCTATGAGTCAAATATGAACTTTTTATCTTCACTGCATTTCAGTGGGAAAAAAGGGCAGGGCGGAAATATCAAATGTGTTGCGTGTTTGAATGCTTTCGTCCACAACATGATTGATAATCTCGAGTACAAAGGTTACTACTTTAACAGTGCACAAGAATTAAAACGTGGTCTTTCTCGTTGGATGATGCTTCGCTTGTATCATCTATGGCGTTATGCTGCACCAGGTAAAACATACCATTTCCGACTTATTTCGATTATGGAAAAATATGGCACTATTGGTGATGACGATGAAATTACGGAAAACAAACTCAAAGCACTTCGTCGAGATATGACCACAACGATGAAAGATCTTATGGAAAAAGGTGCGATTTCATCATACGAGATCTCGAATATTAAAGACGATGATAGTGGAAAAATCATCGATTACGTCTATGAAATGCATCCTTCTGCGCAATTCTGCGAGGAGATTTTAACGCTTAACAAACATCATAAACGAATTGAAATACAAGGTGGAAAACGCAGCGTTGAAGTCATTGATGAAGACACGTTAGAAGAAATAGTAAAGGATTGATTCGCTTTTAAAGCTTCATTGCACTAAGGCCACAAATGTGGCCTTTTTAACATAATTAATCAGCTTTTTTTCCAAGTAAATTCTATCTACAAGAAAATCATATTCCTTCTTTCTAGGGTTTGGCTTTGAGGCAACAAAGTCGTTTAAATCCCCAAGTTTGATTTCTTTGCTCGGATTCAAAACAAAAAATGGTAGTGCTCCACTTACGTGGTATCGATGCGTGTTGGTAAAACGAACGTTCACTTCGGGGGTCACGCGTGTTGGACGTCGTATTCTTAATTTATCTGTAGATTTCAATGAAACAACTCTAGTTTTTTCGGATTCTACTAATCTTTGCCACGAGGCTTGGTCTATCATTCTTGGATTTGAATAATTCGAAGAACGTTCTAAAAGTGCTAACGCCTGTTCTTTGGTGAGTGTTTTAGTTGCATGCTTTTGCATCCACGTAAAACGAACTGACTTTGGATCGTCAGATTCGAAATGTATTTGCCGATAAGCGGCGAGGGTGATTAACCCAGGAATAGCGGAATGCACAAGTTCGAATCTTGCGTCATTATTACTGATGGAAAGCACAATTTTTTTGAAATCCAGTTTGGCTTGATTAATTTGTCTAAGTCTGTTTTCAATCATCTTCTCAGGGTCGTTAATGCAAATCAATCCGGGGTGGCGTTTAATCACCTTACCACTTTGGTTTTCCTTTAAGAATAAATCTTGAAAAGCACTAGCGCACTTTGTTAGTGCTTGCTCACCAACATACGTAGAAACATCGATTCGGTCAGATAGCTCTTCTTCCATTCCTTTTTCGGTAGTCGGCAATTCGAAATATTTACAGCTCAGTAATTCTACGGAGTCCATTTCTTCGCATAGTAAAGTTAAACATTCATTCAAATAATTAAAGGCCGAGGAAATCTTAAACTTATCCATAAGAACACATCATACTAATAATCAATTCTAGAATTATACCGCGACTCTTCTTTTGATCAATTTAGTTTTTAAGGTTTGTACGGTGTAGAGGTAATAAATAGACAAAAGCTCAGTATGATGTGTTCATTCGTTTCTATCTATGTTCACTGTTGCAAAGGCAACACAAAGCTGTCTTTTATGTAAGATGTGTTCGCTTGGAGGCCTTATTTTCCTTGCTTGTCACCAATATATTCGTTAAGTTTCGATGTGTGTAAATACACATTAGGAATGAGGAAAATTAATGAAAAATTGGAGCCCTAACAGTTGGAGAGAATGTCCAATTGTTCAGCAGCCGGAGTACCCTGACAAGTCAGTACTGGCCTCTGTTGAAAAAGAACTAAACGCAGCCCCGCCGCTTGTTTTCGCGGAAGAAACTCGTAGCCTCTATAAAAGTTTGGCCGATGTTTGTGAAGGTAAGGCCTTTTTACTTCAGGGCGGTGACTGTGCTGAGTCGTTTGGTGATTTCAGCGCAACGAATATTCGCGATACATTTAAAACAATATTACAAATGGCTGTTGTTTTAACTTACGGCGGTAAATGTCCTGTCGTAAAAATCGCTCGAATGGCTGGACAGTACGCAAAACCGCGTTCGTCTGATTACGAAACAATTAACGGTATCGCATTACCGTCATACCGCGGCGACATCATCAACAGCTTTGAATTTACTGAAGCTGCGCGTATCCCTGATCCGCAGCGTTTAATGAAGGCCTATCATCATAGCGCCGCAACTCTAAACTTGCTCAGAGCCTTTGCTCAAGGCGGTCTTGCTGATTTACATCAAGTTCATCGATGGAATATGAGTTTCGTTGCAGCTAACCCACTAAAAGATAAATTCCAACAAGTAGCGGATCGAATTCAAGAAGCGCTTGAGTTTATGGAAGTATGTGGCATTTCTAGCAGCAACGCTCCAAACCTAAGAGAAACGTCTTTGTATACTTCTCATGAAGCTTTACTTCTAGGCTACGAAGAAGCACTAACTCGACGTGACCACCTAAGCGGTGATTGGTATGATTGTTCGGCACACTTTGTTTGGATTGGCGAACGTACTCGTCAATTAGATCATGCTCACATCGAGTTTTTCCGTGGTATTAAAAACCCAATCGGTGTAAAAGTCGGTCCGGGTATGAAACCAGATGAGCTTATTGAACTCATTGATGCGCTCAACCCTGAAAATATACCAGGTAGATTGACGCTTATTACCCGCATGGGTGCAGATCTACTTCCAGAGAAACTGCCTGCACTTGTCCGTAAGGTACAACAAGAAGGCCGCAAAGTAATTTGGTCATCCGATCCTATGCACGGTAATACAGAGAAAGCCTCGACTGGATATAAAACGCGTAATTTCGATAATATTCTGAAAGAAATTAGCCAGTTTTTCGCCGTTCATAAAGCGGAAGGCTCATACCCAGGTGGCGTACATTTAGAAATGACGGGTCAACACGTGACCGAATGTGTTGGTGGTGCGTACGGTCTGTCAGACGAAGACCTAGCTCAGCGTTATAGAACACAATGTGATCCACGTCTTAATGCAGACCAAGTACTCGAACTAGGATTCCTAGTCGCTGATCTGCTTAAAGACGCCAGAGCAAGTTAAATAAAAAGGAGCACGAGCTCCTTTTTTAATATTTACGTCTTTCCAAACCAGCCTCAGAGATTATCTTCGCCGAAATTTCCTCTACAGAAAACGACGTTGAATTTAGGAATGGAGTCTTGTTTTTCTTGAATAATCGTTCGACTTCCATTACTTCCATTCGACATTGACGGATAGACGCGTATCGAGAATTTGCCATTCTTTCTTCTCGAATTGCCGATAATCGTTCAGGACTTATCGTTAAGCCAAAAAGCTTATGCTTGTATGGCAATAAACATCTTGGGTAACTGCCAGATTCCAAATCATCTTCCGTCATTGGATAATTTGCTGCTTTAATACCGTATTGGAGCGCAAGATATAAACTTGTGGGCGTTTTACCACTTCGACTTACACCCACTAAAATAATGTCAGCTTTTTCATAATCTTTAACATTTGCCCCGTCATCATTCGCGAGAGCATAGTTCACCGCATCTATCCGGTAGTCGTAGCTCTTTTCGTGCATACTATGAGTTCGGTGAACCTTTGGCACTGGCTCGAGTTTAAGTTCATGTTTGATTCGTTCACTAAATACACTTAGAAAGTCATAACACACAGCATCCGAAGAACTGATAATTTCACTAAGTTTATGATTCACAAACGTGAAGAAAACTAATGGGCGTTCTCCCGACTTAGCGGCAGTTTGGTCAATGATTCGTTTTATCTCTAATGCCTTTTCAGGCGTTTCTACAAACGGGATCGTGCGGTGGTTAAATTCAGTTGGAAACAAAGAAAGTGTTGCGTGTCCAAACACTTCTGACGTGATGGCTGTACCATCGGAAATATAAAAAGCAGTTCTCATTTGATTTTTTTCACGTTACTTTGGCCTCGAATTTGAGCCAATAGGTTTACGACAGATGTCCCACCAGTGTAGAATGCTCACGACTTTTTTAAAAGAGTCACCTTTCTCTCACATTTAAAATTTGTTTTTGGAGACAGTTCCGTGCAAGACTACGTTCTCTGGTACCAAGAATTGGGCATGAATGATGTCCCAAGAGTGGGTGGTAAAAACGCATCACTCGGGGAAATGATATCTAACCTGGCAAACGCCGGTGTGCAAGTTCCGGGTGGATTTGCAACGACAGCCGAAGCTTATAATGAGTTTCTAGAGCAGTCGGGGATAAATGAAAAAATCCACACAACGTTAGATACCCTCGATGTAGATGACGTAAATGAATTAGCCAAGGTTGGCGCCCAAATAAGACAATGGATTATAGATACCCCCTTCCAACCTGAACTAGACCAAGCTATCCGTGAAGCTTATCAAACTCTACACGGAAATCCTGATACAGATGTCTCCTTCGCAGTACGTTCCTCTGCAACCGCAGAAGATATGCCTGATGCTTCTTTCGCTGGCCAACAAGAAACTTTTCTAAACGTTCGTGGTATTGATGCGGTCATGGTCGCTATCAAACACGTATTTGCCTCACTATTCAACGACCGTGCTATTTCTTATCGCGTACACCAAGGTTACGACCACCGTGGCGTTGCTTTGTCAGCAGGCGTACAGCGTATGGTCCGTTCAGACAAAGCGTCATCAGGTGTAATGTTCAGTATTGATACGGAATCTGGTTTCGAAGATGTTGTTTTCGTTACGTCATCTTTTGGTCTCGGTGAAATGGTTGTGCAGGGCGCTGTTAACCCAGACGAATTTTACGTCCATAAGCCGACCCTTGCTAGAGGTAACCCTGCAGTCGTTCGCCGTAACATCGGCTCGAAAGCAGTTCAAATGATTTACTCTAACGACCTAGAACATGGTAAACAAGTTTCTATCGTTAACGTGGAGCCTGCTAAATCGAACCAATTCTCTATAACAGATGAAGAAGTTCAAGAGCTTGCAAAACAAGCTGTGATCATCGAAAAACACTACGGTCGTCCAATGGACATTGAGTGGGCAAAAGACGGTAACGACGGCAAACTTTATATCGTTCAAGCCCGTCCCGAGACGGTACGTTCAAATGAAGATGCAAACGTCATGGAACGTTTCCAATTGAAAGCACATTCAACGGTCGTTGCTGAAGGACGTGCAATTGGTCACAAAATTGGTTCTGGCATAGTACGTGTCTTGAACTCAATAGACGAAATGGACAAAGTTCAACAAGGTGACGTGCTCGTAACGGACATGACAGACCCAGACTGGGAGCCTATCATGAAACGTGCAGCCGCAATCGTAACGAATCGCGGTGGACGTACCTGTCACGCGGCAATCATTGCGCGTGAATTGGGTATTCCAGCAGTAGTAGGCTGTGGTAACGCAACTGACTTGATTAAAAATAATCAGCTAGTCACTGTTTCGTGTGCAGAGGGTGACACTGGCTATATTTATGATGGTAAACTTGAGTATGATGTGTTGACATCTCGCGTTGACCAAATGCCAGACTTACCGATGAAAATTATGATGAACGTCGGTAATCCGGATAGAGCGTTCGATTTCGCTCGTCTACCACATGCGGGGATCGGTCTTGCTCGTCTTGAGTTCATCATTAACCGTATGATAGGTGTTCATCCAAAAGCGTTAATTAACTTTGACGCACAAGATACGGATCTACAAGATACCATTCGCGACATGATGGCAGGTTATTCCTCTCCAGTTGAGTTTTATGTCAGCAAACTGGTAGAAGGTATTGCGACGTTAGGTTGTGCATTTGCGCCTGAACGCGTAATCGTGCGTATGTCAGACTTCAAGTCGAATGAATACGCTAACTTAGTTGGCGGACATCAGTACGAACCTGAAGAAGAAAACCCAATGATTGGTTTCCGTGGCGCATCTCGCTACATTTCTGAAGACTTCCGCGAATGTTTTGCACTTGAGTGTGAAGCGATTAAACGTGTTCGCAACGAAATGGGCTTAACGAACGTAGAAATCATGATCCCATTCGTACGTACACTTGAAGAAGCCGCACGTGTTATCGAGCTACTTGAAGAGCACGGTTTAAAGCGTGGAGAGAACGGACTTAAAGTCATCATGATGTGCGAACTGCCTTCAAATGCTTTATTAGCTGAAGAGTTCCTCGAATATTTTGACGGTTTCTCGATTGGTTCGAATGACCTGACGCAATTAACACTTGGTCTTGACCGCGATTCAGGATTGATTGCTCATTTGTTTGACGAGCGTAATCCTGCAATTAAGAAACTTCTTTCAATGGCGATTCAAACGGCTAAAGCGAAAGGCAAGTACGTAGGTATTTGTGGACAAGGCCCTTCTGACCATGAAGATTTTGCGGCTTGGTTAGTGGACGAAGGTATCGACTCAGTTTCATTAAACCCTGATACAGTTCTAGAAACTTGGTTGTACTTGGCTGAAAAGTTTAAGTAAAAACGATATGTGATGGCCAACGTTGTTGGCCATTTTTATTTAAACCGTCTGTCTAGTTTAATACTTGCACTTTTAAATGCTTTTTGTGCTTTTCTTAAATATTGCTTGGCGTTTTCATTAATCATTGAAAAACAAACAAGTGCGGCTAATAAAAATAAAATTGAAGGCCCTGGTACCACAATAAACACTACCGCAAGAACGATAAACAAAGTCCCCAGTAAGTAATATTTCGTCTTTTTCATAATCAACCCCAATGCAACAGCGATATTAATAGAAAGTTAGCCTCAATGGCATGCTAATAAACAAATTTCTTAGTACTACTATAATTGAACATGCAAAAAAAGTTGTTTCGTGTTGTAACAAAGAATGTAAATCCCAATTTTCTTAATAACACAACATGGTACAATAGATAAAAAGTCGCAGAACTTCAGCATCATGATTGCAAAACTTACCAAACAGGTCACTTCTAACGAATTACTTAACAAGTATATTCACGTCTTGAATCAAAACGGTTTTACTGGCGAAACCGACACAAGCTATGCCACGCGGCTAGTAAACTCAACTGACAACAGTATTTACCAAGAAGTCCCCCAAGCAGTCATCTACCCAAAAAATCCGAAAGACATTCAAGTTGCTTTGCAAACCGCATCGAGTGATCCATTCTTGTCTCTCACCTTTGGTCCTCGCGGTGGTGGTACTGGCACAAACGGACAAAGTTTGACACCTGGCATTGTGCTCGACCTTTCGAAACATATGCGCGAGATTCTTGAGATCAACGTTGAAGAACGCTGGGTAAAAGTTCAAGCGGGTGTGATCAAAGACCAATTAAATGATTTTCTAAAACCATATGGGTTCTTCTTTTCACCTGACCTGTCGACCAGTAATCGAGCAACAGTGGGCGGTATGATTAATACCGATGCATCCGGGCAGGGTTCTTTAGTCTATGGAAAAACCAGTGACCATGTGCTTGCGCTAACAACTTACTTAGTTGATGGTACTGAGCTAAATACAGCGCCAATGCCAATTGAAAAAGCGAAATTACTTGCGGAACAAGACACAAAAATCGGCAAAATTTATAAGCACGTATTAGAAACTTGTATTGAAAAACGAGCGCTAATATTACAAAAATTTCCACGCTTAAATCGTTTTCTAACGGGTTATGACTTAGAACATACGTTAAGTGAAGACTTACAAACTTTTGACTTAAGCCGGCTTATTACTGGTTCAGAAGGATCGCTGGGTGTTGTCGCAACAGCAAAATTGAATATTACACCAATTCAACCATTTAAAACGTTAATAAACATAAAATACGATACCTTTGATTCAGCATTGAGAAATTCACCATTTCTCGTTTCAGCTAACGCAACATCTGTTGAGACCGTAGATAGCAAAGTTCTGAATCTAGCTCGTGAAGATATTATTTGGCACTCAGTATCTAATCTTATTCAAGATGTACCGAATAAAGATATGCAAGGCCTAAACATGGTTGAGTTCAATGGCGAAACGCCGGAAGAGATCCAGACCAAAGTTGAATCCTTGTGTGCTAAATTGGACTCCATGATTGAAGCTAGGCAGGCAGGTATCATTGGTTATCAGCTGACGAGCGACAAGTCCGACATTTTAAAAATCTATGCAATGCGTAAGAAATCAGTTGGGCTTTTAGGCAATGCAAAAGGAAACCAAAAACCTATCGCGTTTGCTGAAGATACCGCTGTGCCACCGGAAAATCTGGCTGACTATATCGTTGAGTTTAGACAACTATTGGACAGCAAAGGATTGAACTATGGCATGTTCGGTCATGTCGATGCGGGTGTACTGCACGTTAGACCCGCACTTGACATGTGCGATCCCGAACAAGAAAAAATGATGCGCCAGATTTCAGATGAAGTTGTGTCTCTTACTGCAAAATACGGCGGTCTTATGTGGGGCGAACATGGTAAGGGATACCGCAGTGAATACGGTCCCACTTTTTTCGGGGAAGAATTGTTTACTGAACTTAGAAAAGTAAAAACCGCATTTGACAAAGACAACCGACTTAATCCTGGTAAAATTTGTACACCTTTGGACTCTAAGGCATCACTCGTGTCCGTAGATGGTCAAAAGCGCGCTTGGTTTGACAAACAAATAGATGTAACTGTTCGCGAAAGTTTCGACAACGCCATGACCTGTAATGGTAACGGACTTTGTTATAACTATGATGAAGCTTCGCCGATGTGTCCATCCTATAAAGTCACAAAGGATAGACGCTATTCTCCAAAAGGCCGCGCTACATTAATGAAAGAATGGTTGCGATTGCAAGAAAATCAGAACGTAAATATTTTAGACATCGAAAAAACGTTAATTGACTCTGCAAACGATACTACTTGGTGGGAAAGGGTAGTACATACTTACAAACGTAATAAAGGTGAGTATGATTTTTCGCATGAGGTTAAAGAATCGATGGATGAATGTTTGGCTTGTAAGGCATGTACAACTGCCTGCCCAATTAAAGTTGACGTACCAACATTTAGATCTCGTTTTTTAAATCTGTACCACAGTAAATATCTACGTCCTATAAAAGATATTTTTGTCGGCCAGGTTGAACAAACAGCACCATTAATGGCTAAAGCGCCAAAACTCGTAAACTCTTTGCTCGCCTTTAAACCTGTGTCATGGATACTAAAGTCAGTTATTGGGTATGTAGATACCCCCGAACTTTCAGTACCTACACTTAAGAATTTAGTATCGGACATAAATAAATTTAGCATGGTTGAGTTTTCTAACTTGTCCGATTCCGAGTTGGCTAAAACCGTTTTAGTTGTTCAAGACCCATTCACTACCTTTTATGACGCTCAGTTAGTTGCAGATTTTGTTTCGCTGATCCAAAAGCTCGGATACACACCATATCTACTGCCATTTTTACCTAATGGAAAACCACAACACGTAAAAGGCTTTTTGAAAGAGTTTAAAACAACAGCCCAAAATGCCGCTGAATTTTTTAATCAACTTTCCGATTTTGACGTCCCTCTTGTAGGTCTTGATGCGTCACTCGTCATGGTTTATCGAGATGAGTATAAAGGCATATTAACGGAGAAGGAGCGAGGCGATTTTCATGTCTTACTCGCACATGAATGGTTAGAAAGCATAAGCTTCTCGGATATACAATCCAAGACTCATCTTAAAAAGCCAATTACACTTTTACAGCATTGTACCGAAACGACGGCAATGCCAAAATCAACGAACGTTTGGAAAACTATTTTCAATACCTTAGATATTGAAGTTAAAACACCAGCAACAGGTTGTTGCGGTATGGCCGGTACATACGGTCATGAAATTCAGAATCAAGATAACTCTAGAAAACTCTATGAAATGAGCTGGCAGCACCATGTTCGATCAACTGATTTAGATTCGTTAGCGGTTACGGGTTTTTCATGTCGATGTCAGGTGAAACGATTCGAAAATTCGAAACCAAAACATCCAATTCAAATTTTGAACGACATTTTATAGAATACAGTAAATCACTTGGGCTTTTCATATAAAGCCCAATTTAACATAATAGAAAAGTCGCTTTTTTATCCGAATGAAAATGGGGACGTTATAGCTTTCGCTTCAAACCGGAAATCGCGCGCTCTTTCACATTGGTCTGAATATAGATCTGGTCGGTAGTGGCGATTTTTGCATGCCCAAGATCTTCAGACAAATGCTTCAACGGTCTGATTTGTGCGTCATGAGTTGCGCCTGTGTGCCTCAACCAATGTGCTGTAGCACTCGCTAACTGTTCAGCTTCATCCACAAAACCATCTTTTCTTAATGAAGCCTCAGCCAAATCAAAACTTTCTTGTACTAAACGTCGAAGTTGCCTTACTGTCATGCCACCTTGACCCCGAATTTTATGGATCACAGGATAGGCTTCATCGACTCTGGGCAAAGGGGTCAAACCACGATAAAGCCGATATCGTCTTAAATATTCAACGATATCATCGCTTAACGTAACATCTCGCAACTTGTTTCCTTTACCCATCACTCTAAAAAACCAAAATCCGTCTGCATCTTGCCAAAAATGGCTCATAACAGGGGACCAATGCGGTCTTTCAGAAAGCTCAGATATTCGCAGATACAATCCTTTTAAGCAGGCCAATACAAACAAATTTCGCTCTAAATTAGGCTGGTCCGCACAAGCGTCTTTTGTCACATTGAAAACATATTCCCACTGGAGATTACTCAGAGTATCCGGCAAGTTAATTTGAGATTGTACAACGAGGTAAGGTGAGTTCTTTTTTACTACAGGGACAAAGTTAGAAAAACATTTTTCTTCAAGGAGCGCAAATTTAAAAAAAACATTCAACGCAGTAAACATCGCGGCCAACGTTTGTTGACTCACTTGAACCTGCTTATTTATAAAAGGTCGCCATAAACTATTTACTTGGCGTCTACCTTCACTTTCTTTATACCGCCATTGAACACTTTCCGAACACCAATCTTTTCGAGGTTCTACGACAAAATCAGTGTAAGCTTCAATGTCTTCTCTACGCAAAGTAAAAACAGACTGTCCATTGATTAACCAAGCCCATAAACAAAATCGCTCAATTTCATTACGAAACCGATTAAATGTCCCTTCGGACTTTCGACCATAAACATACAAAAATTGATAAACAAAATGTAGCTCTTGCTCAAGCGTTGGAATAGTGCTTTGAAAGTTGGTAATAAAGGAAGCCAGTTCTGGATACTCTGTGTTTAATGTGCCATCTTCGATGTGCGCAATTTGATATCTGAGTTGTTTAAACACATCGACTAAAGGCACAAATGTCATTGGAATTGATCCCTTTTTTAGGTCTAATTCTATTTCTTATGTCCGATACTGTCCAGCCTAGCTGCATTAATTTTAAAAGTTAGGCTCGCTATTTCATGCGA
Organism: Pseudoalteromonas xiamenensis; assembly: GCF_030994125.1. NCBI lineage: Bacteria > Pseudomonadati > Pseudomonadota > Gammaproteobacteria > Alteromonadales > Pseudoalteromonadaceae > Pseudoalteromonas > Pseudoalteromonas xiamenensis. Next base: position 675,704 of record NZ_CP099918.1, read on the forward strand.
GCCAAATCATTTAGAGTAGAGCCTGTTTCTTAATAAACTCAACTAAGTCTTTAGAAATAGCTTGATGTTCAGTTTGAGTAGGGTGCCAAACGCAGCCTTCAAAAGTAGAACTGAACACGTGAGAATATAGCTGGGACACCTCATTATCCTTCAATAAGGTCATTGCTTTTTCAGTCGCAGGGATGATCAAGTCATACGGGTAAGCAGGCCGCGGCATGTAAACTATCGGAACGGCAGGATACCGACTTCGAATTTGTAACGTGTACGCGACCATCTCACTAACCCATGCATTTTCAACGTCTGAAATGGTTTGCCAAGGTTCGCCATTTTGTGGATCTGTACTGAAGTCATTTGTTCCGACCTCAATGATGATTAAGTTTGGAAATCTATCTTCAAATTCTGTTTTGTCGCTAAATAAAGCCGAGAGTCTGTCTGTGTATGTACGGATTGTGTGATGGGGTTGGTTACCCGACCAATTGCGGATCAGTCCAAGTCCAGAATAGGAAACTTGAGTAAAACTAGCCCCAAGGGATTTTGCACTCAAGTAAGGAAAAGCAACTCGGGCATTACTCGTATTCACAATTTCTTGCCAATCACAATCTCGCTTACTTGACTCACTACCAAACCCGGCACTAATTGAATCACCAATAAACAAAATATGCGGCTGGCTTTTAACCACACCTTCTGTTTGACCATCCATCTCAAATTTGAAGATGCGAGAGTTATGTTCATAGTTTTCCCAACGCTTCACCAGTTCAATGATTACATCCGCTGGATTTTCACTTTCAAAAAGCACGAAATTTTCCGGTTCGCCGGAATAGCTTGTCAGAATTTTTTTATACAATTGCCCGTTGATTAAAACATCAAATTGATCACCAAAACCGGCCAGTTTGACGCTGAGTTTTTTGCCTATCAAGCGAGTTTTAACCTGAGTACCTGGCCAATTAAAAGTAACAGAACCGTCTGTGTAGTGTTTCGATATTCTACCTTCATACGATATTGTATGATGTGTTCCTTCTATAGTTTTTGATTGCGCATAACAGGATAGGGCAAATGCCGCTATCATCAATGTTGGCTTGTACATGTTGCATTCCTTTTGTGGTTTGTATCCACAAAAACTTTACCGTATTTAGTAATCGTTTATGCTATGCAAAGATTGATTTTTGATTGAAAAATATTCATTTTTTTAGGAACACCAAACTGATTATTAACGTTTAACGTGTTCCCTTTGCCAACAGTCAGCTATTTGCAAAACAAAAATATGATTGGTCTGATACTGGTTTAACTGTTGTAGTAGCCCGCAAGAAAACGATGGTTATTTCACCAGCTATGCTTTGTTATGTAACAGTTTGCTACTCACCTTAATTAGACTTACTACAATTAGGCCCGCACAAAAACCAAGCACTGCGTTGAAACTTAAAGAGAGCAATGTTTTAAAAGCGTTATTGCTAATATTAAGTGAATCGACGTAATGGCCTAAAAAAGGCAAACCATGAGAAAGAATTTCTCCACCAATGAGTAAACAGGCAACCATACCGACAAAAGACAATAGCGACATCAGTTGCGTCGCTAAACTGAGCAACCCTTTACCAAATAAATATTTGAACCCCGTCGCTCGCTTTTTGATTTCATTACGAATAATGTGTAACGCAATATCATCGAGTTTAACGAATAGGCCAACTAAGCCATACACACCAACCGTCATGATTACGGCGATAATGGAAAGCACGATAAATTGCATCATCATCGTTTGGTCCTGTATAGAACCCAGAGCAATGACAATGATTTCCGCACTTAGAACGGTATCCATTTTTATTGCATCTTTTATTTTCTCTTTTTCAAATTCAAGCAACGAGACATTTTCATCTTGAACTGCTGCCAACAAAGCTTCATGGTGAGCCGACTTTTTAAATAGGTGTAGGAGTTTTTCACTTCCTTCATAACACAAAAATAGTCCGCCGAGCATTAGCAAAGGTTGGATTAAGAATGGTAAAAAAAAGCTTAGCGCTAAAGCGATTGGGACGACTATCGCCTTATTTAGAAAGCTGCCTTTTGCTACAGCCCAAACAACCGGAAGTTCACGTTCAGGCTTAATATCACCAGATAAACTTTGTGCGTTCACCGCTAAATCATCACCTAATACAGGTGCTGTTTTACTCGCCGCAACTTTTGTTAGAAAAACGATGTCATCCAATAGTGCGAAAAATGATCCACCAGCCATACGTTATAAACTTAATATCTTTATTTAGAATAAATTCACTTTATCTCAAGCGCTTAGAGGATGCTATTAAAGAATTACAAAATCAGACACATAAGTACTAGACAAATGAAACACAATTTTGTTTCTATATTCTTGTATTACTGCCCAAGGGAAAACAATGAACTACGAAAACTATGTCAAGTTAGCAATCGAAAGTGCAATTAAATCAGCAGTTAATGGAAACCTACCTTACGGCTGCATCTTGCTATCTCCTGAAGGGCAGGTAATAGAAACCGGTGAAAATTCAATTGTTACTAAACCCGACTTAATAGGCCATGCTGAGATTAACTTAATACAGGCGCTCAAAAGTGAATACTCTTCAGAGTATTTAAAACAATGTACGATAGTGACAAGTGACGAACCATGCTCTATGTGCTCATCCGCTATTTATTGGGCCGGTTTCAAAACGCTCGTTTTCGGTTTAAGTAAACAACGATTCTATCGGGAATTTGGCAGAGATAATCCTGATTGGGATTTCGAAATATCAGCAAAAGATATTCTATCTAAAGGTGGACGAGAAACAGAGGTCATCGGACCATTCTTGGAAGACAAAGTACTTGAAATGCACAAAGCCTATAAGGCAGGAAAATTAAAATGAGCTAGTGTTAAAGTAGAATTGTCTCGATTCGAAAGGGTTTAGTTTCAGGATGAACCTAGTATGTGGTTAAGACCGTTAATTAACCTATTTTTTTCTGTTTTTCATGTCATTGCGTGTCTTACACGATAGCAGTGGTTGGAAAGACTAAGAATGACAGTTTTTATGAACAGTCTTATAAAGGCTGTTTAGAATTTGCTAAAACTCACACAGATGTAAGTTGTCTATATGACGGCGCTGACGATTATCAAGACGTTAGAACACAAGTGCTTGTGGTTAACGATTTAATCCAAAAAAACATCGATGCATTAATGGTGTCGACGACCGACTCGAATTTCTTAATCAAAGGCGCACTAAAACTCGCGAAAAAAAGAACATTCCAGTACTTACATTTGACTCGGATCTTCTACAACAAGATAGCGATTACCGAATTGCCTACGTCGGTACGAATAACTTTGATTTTGGTGTCGCGCTCGGAAATGCCGCTAAAAGTCACAAGAAAAAAACGCCTCAACCGATTTGTATTCAAACAGGACATAGAACAACACCCAACCTAAATAAACGGGTAGAAGGAGTACGCTTTGCATTATCAGGCCAAAGCAAAAATCGACTCGATGGTACATCGGGTTGGATAGAATACGAGCGATGTCCGCTTTACACGATGGGTAAAAGAGAAGACGCCTTAAAACAACTCGTAACGATTATTGATGATGTCGAACCGCCAATTTTTATAGCGGTTGCAGGATTTGCCCAATTTAATCCTCAATATAGTAATGAAATTCAGCGATTTAAAAACAAACTGTCCAATGACGAAATAACGATAATTTCAGCAGATACCGAAATGAGCCAGTTAGAAATACTCAAACTCGGCCTGTCGACAATTAATATCGGACAAAATCCATTTGAAATGGGGAGAAAAGGCGCAGAGATTCTATTTGAATATCTAGTAGAAGGTAAGCGACCTATAACTGACAAACTTTACTTAAACTTTCACTATTGTGACCGTTCAAATGCTGATACCTGTACAATCAACCATTAAAGCCATCAAGTCGCAACTCTGTGCTAAGTCAGCAATTTTGTTCTATTCAACCTTTGTGCTCATTTCTATACTTAATCATCTAGTGAACAAACGAGCAAAGACCCATGCCTGAACGTTTTCAATATCTTCGAAGTAGTCATCATGAAGGCCTCAGTACATTCAGTGCTCGCATAACCTCGTTTAGTTATGACAAACATGCACATGAAGAGTACAGCATCGGCGTTACGCGCAAAGGACGACAAGACTTTTTTAGCAGCGGAGTTTTTCACAAAAGTAACGCGGGCAATGTCATATTCTTTAACCCAGAACAAGTCCATGATGGCTGCGCTGGTGAACGCACAGAATTGGAATATGACATGATCTATATTCCAGAAACTACGCTCATCAATTTAATGGGCACGCTTGGTCGTTTTTCTAAAGAACAAGCTCGATTGAAAACGTCCTTGTTCCATGACATTGCGCTCCGCAATCAAGTATTAAAGCTTGGGCAGCAAATGCACCAACCATCAAATTCTCAACTTGAGGAAGAAGCTGCTCTTCTCAATATCGCTCAGTCTGTTGTTCGATTAGGCGGAGGTACACTTATTGACGGGCGAAATAACGTGCGTAAAGACAAGCTACTTTTGCAGGCAAAAGATTTTATTCAGGATAATTTAAATACCAAATTGACTGTCGACGACATATCAAATGCCGCTTCATTGTCTAAGTATCACTTTATTCGATTGTTCAATGAACAGTTTGGAATTACTCCACACCAATATGTTTTAAATTGCAGGCTTATTAGGGCAAAACACGCTATTGAGCGTGGTGAAGGGGCATTGGATGTTGCGGTTCAATTTGGGTTTTCAGACATCAACCATTTAAACCGAAAATTTAAGCGTGTTTTCGGCATTACACCACATCAATATCAACGACAACTGAGCTACTAGTTTCAAACCATCATCCAATCTAGAGCAGATCATGATAGACATCATTTTTTATGCATTTGGCGTTATGTATACGCCTGGGCCTGTGAATGCTATTGGCCTAAATAATGGTATTCAAAAACAACCTAGCCTAATTCGTTTTTTTGCAGGCGTAGGCGCGGCGATGTTTATACTCTTTTTCGCATTTGCGCTAGTAGGAGAGACGTTAATGAACGAAACCATCATTAAGCTCGCCTCAGTCCTTGGAGCGATATATGTTCTTTGGCTCTCGTATAAAATATTCAACGCTAACATTGCGTTAAAGCAAGAATGTGAGAATAGGGCGCTTACATTTCGAGATGGTTTGTTAATGCAACTACTTAATCCAAAGGCGATGGTCGTGGTTTTACCTGTTGCGACGATTCAATTTCCAGCAGCGGGAATTGGCGGTATCGAGATTATTTTGTGGTGTATCGGCTTGGCCATATTCGCATTTGGTGCTCCTTTTTCTTATTTTCTTTTTGGACGCTTATTAGGTAATTCATTAAAAAGCGATGTAGCACTACACATAATAAACAAACTTATGGCGTTCTTTTTATTTATCGTTGCTATCAGCATGGCAACAAACCCTTTTATTTAAACTTAATAGAATACAGAGGTTAACATGCAATTCGAGACCAAATTCACTATTGTTGTCGCCGATGATTTACCTATGTGGCAAAAGCTAAACGTAGTCAGCTTTTTAGCCGGCGGCGTGACTAAAAGCGAACACGTTAATACGGGTAAACACTATCTCGACAGCGAAGGTAACACCTATCTGCCACTGTGTACTCAACCTATTATCGTTCTAAAAGCACCTAGAAATAAACTGCCTACCTTCATTCAGCGTGCAAAAAAAGACCGGACTGATGTTGCGATTTTTATCGATGATATGTTTTACACTGGTTTTGATGAAGCGAATCGAAAAACCACCGAAAAATACACAAGTGAAAACCTTCCCCTTGTTGGCATCGCTATGTGCACTGACAAAAAAATAGTCGATAAAATTTTTAAAGGCGCCAAGTTACATGATTAACTGTTCACTAGATATAATAGAAGCGTTATCGAGCTAAACATTAAAAACGTCACTCATTAGTTCTGATTTCAGCTGGCATGTATAGTATTATTAATCACACACAAAATTTACTTACAGCGTTAGATCACAATATGAGTAATCGAGATCTAAATAGTGCATTTGCACTGATCAAGTTTTTTAGTAAAAAGGAACACTACTTGAGCTTTTTAAATGGAAACACTTTGTTTCGTACTCCTCATTATTACAGGACATGTGAAGATGTAGGTAGGGGCGATAGAAACGAATCTTGTCTACTATTTTGGGGGAAAAAATTTGGAGGCCAGAAACCAAAGTTTGAACTGATTGGGAATTCCAATTTAGACTTTGAAACATATGAAAGTGTCCTCATTTATCCAACTACGGAGCAAAACGATTCATGGATGCAGTCTTGGGCAATTATGGGACCTCATAATGGCTTCGAACATTCACTAGAGCAACTGCAAGAAGAATTTGGTTTTTACTTTGTCGTTTTACCTGCGAAGAACATAGCAAAATACGCCAAACTGGTTGAAAAACATAGCGGTTCAAAGATTACATACGGAGCCATAAGATACTCTGAAAATCCTAAAGAGCGCTCATTGACTGTTAAAGATACCAAATTTAGTTACCAAAAAGAGTTTAGGTTTTATACGGGTCAATGTGCTAAAGATTAACTAACCGATATGTATTTCACAATTCCTGAATTAAACACGATGCTTTTAGATGCTAAGTCTCTCAAACTAACTTCACCCAATGGAGATATAAGATACTGTTCAGTGGGTAATAGAGGCGTATTAACTATCAATAGTACTCTTTAAACACTGTTAAAAATGATTTAAACCCGATTAAAAATGGCGAAAAGTGATCTAATTCTAAACGTCTTTCGATCAATAATGATCTCGAATTGAAAGGGTTTGATAGGTTTTTGTCTAAAATCATCTGTCTTTTAACATTTGGAAGGGAAAGCACTAAATTTTAACGACACCTTGATTTTCTAGGCCTGCGAAGGTTCGACCATTCGATTTTTCAAATATCCCCAAATCTAAAAATGAACGACCCCTTACATATAAAACAGTATAGCGACAGAAATTCTTTTAATTGCTAAACATCACCAGAACAAAAAATCTCAAAGTGCCGCGAAATCTCAACTTAAATGGCGATGATCAAATCAAAGGCGTGAGCAGAAAACCCACAACACATTATTTAACATAACGTAATTTATCGGCATTTACTAATTTATCATTAGCAATGTCCAATACTAGGCAGTATCGGACATTATGGTGTTTTAATCTGATTAGCATTGAGGCTTATAACTTACTGGCTTTCACTTTAAACGATTCCAATAATTCTTTGGGTACACGTTTAAATTGAGCACCTAGATGTACTTTATTCGCGGATGAAGTTTGGTGGTCGTTCAATACGACGTCTGGATAACTCTCGTTCTTCCAACTTTTGAGTCTGTCGAATAGCTCATTGATCTTTTTGCTTTGCATTGAATCAAAGCTTGAATATTGCGATTCAAACTCGGCAATTTCATAGTTAGCGTTATCAAAAGTTATCACTGAGGCACTACGAATGTTGTAGCGAATATCATTTCTCGCGTAGTCGATAAGATGTGTACGAAACTTTTCTGGTTCATTGTCGAACACGTCCATCGTACTTTGGTAATATTCAGCCACTTGAATATCACCTTTTTCCCCAAACCATAAACCACGATTGGAGTTAATGAACTCTCTAGCAAGATAACTTAGCTGTGAATATACGTTATCTTTAGTAAAAGCTTTTGACGTTAACGATGGACTTCCTACATTGCCCTGATAAAAACCGTAGATAACGACTGGGTTCTTAAATTTGTCTAAGACAATCTTATACTTAATGTCGTTAAGGGACAGTCGCGTATTACGATGCTTGATAAATTTTTTGTTGAGGAACGTCGTTCTCTCGGAGATCTCATCTTTTAAATCTGTGATTGGGTAAATCTTAATAAGTTGCTCAAGCATACTGACATTATAAAGGTTCAGCCAATACGCAAGCTGTTCTGCGGGAGGTAGTTCTGAAATTTCAATCTGTTCACTAACATGCTCTAAACTTTCTCGCACTTTAGGGAACGCAGAGGCTAAACGTGAAGCGCTTACTTCTTTGAATAAGAAGCGATTTGCTTCAATCACGGACGTTCGGTTGATTCGATAACGGATATGAGTGCCAGTGGACCAATTACTTTTTCGCGCATTAAGTCCCCTCTTTTTAGTTATTCCTACATTCACTACGGAGACCGCAAGAATATCGTCAATATCTTTATAATTTAGCGAAGGAACCTGATTGAAAGAGACTCGGTCATTGGAAACTGCCACGTGTGATATCGATAGCAAACAAACGAATAAAAACTTTATGAGCCAAAAAGACTTCATCATAAATACACCGTCATCCTTGATACTTCTTTCAATCGATTTAACAACCGTCGAAATAATATAGGATGACGTGTCCAAAATTGCAACAAAGCGCCAAACTTTGTTTAATAAACCTTAAAACTGAACATTAGTTGACCGTTTCTACGCCTTAAACCAATATTTATCAAATAAGTTTGGATAAGTCCCCTTCAATGCTTTTTTGTTATTCTTGAATTTTTTACCTGTGACAGGAACGTTAACGACATTAAAATGGACTAACTCATCCTGATTTTTCTCTTCATAAAGCAAACCTGCTACTAAATCCATTTCGTCAATGTACGGATATGGTAACTCGTCTTTAAGTGGAACATCTGAAAGCGAGGCGATTGAATCAGGCGTATTCTTAAAAGAATCAAAGACCTCTTTTCCTTTACTTATAACCCAATTACAAAAGTCTAGGTAATCGTATTCAGAGTTACACCCACACATAACGTATGCAGCTCCCCAACACGACCAATCCCAAAGCTGCTTAAGTTGGCGGCTGTATATTTCGTCAAAAGCTTGTAAATCCTCGTTCGAGAGTAAATCTAATCGGCTTTTTAAAACGGCATTTACTTCTGTAGGCGCGGTGTTCTCAACGGTAACAAGAGACCAGAAAGTTTCAATATTCATGTTTGTAGAAAGGAAGCTTTAATATTGCCTGCATATTACCACAGGACATGAAACAGGTAATAAAAAAGCGAGCTTTACGCTCGCCTTTATTAGCCAGTGATAATTCTAAGCATACGTCTCAGGGGTTCTGCGGCTCCCCAAAGTAGCTGATCACCAACTGTAAACGCAGAAATGTATTCTGGCCCCATTGCAAGCTTACGAATACGACCGATTGGAATCGACAACGTGCCAGTAACCTTTACAGGTGTTAAGTCTGTCGAAGAAAGGCCTCTGTCGTTAGGAATAACTTTAACCCACTGATTATGTGAGGCTAAAATTGATTCAATCTCTTTAACGGAAATATCTTCTTTTAACTTAATCGTAAGCGCTTGTGAGTGGCAGCGCATAGCGCCAATACGAACGCACAGGCCGTCGACAGGAATTGGGCTTTTGCTTGAACCAAGAATTTTGTTCGCTTCAACTTGTGCTTTCCATTCTTCTTTACTTTGACCGGAATCCATTGGCACATCAATCCATGGGATCAAGCTCCCTGCTAACGGTACACCAAATTGATCCTTTGGTAACGAGTCCGATTGAAGCTTTTCGCTTACTCGTTTATCAATTTCTAATATCGCACTGTGTGGATTGTCAAGTAGGTCAGCAACCTCACTATGAATTGCACCCATTTGTGAAATTAATTCACGCATGTTCTTAGCACCTGCACCACTCGCAGCTTGATAGGTCATAGGGCTTACCCACTCGATGAGATCGCGTTCGAATAGACCACCTAACGCGAGTAACATAAGCGAAACTGTACAGTTACCGCCCACAAACGTTTTTACGCCCTGCTCTAATCCCTGCTCTATGACGTCTTTATTTACTGGGTCGAGCACTATAATGCTGTCATCAGCCATACGAAGTGCGGATGCCGCATCAATCCAATAGCCTTGCCACCCAGATTCTCTTAGTGCTGGATACACTTCTTTTGTATAATCACCGCCCTGACAGGTAATAACAATATCCATACCGCGTAATGCATCGATGTCGTAGGCATTTAGCAGTGGTTTTGCCTCGCCTGCAAAATCAGGGCCTAATTGACCTGCTTGTGAGGTGGTGAAAAAGGTTGCGTTAATCTTCGAAAAATCACCTTCTTGCTGCATTCGCTCCATCAAAACAGAGCCAACCATACCACGCCAACCTACAAGTCCTACTTTATTCATTTTTAGCTACCTTTAAGAAAATTAAAACCAATTTTTATTGCGTGAGTTTTAATTGTGAGGAGCTAAACATATCACCCATGTACCCAACACACTAGACGTATTCGTTATATATAAGTTTTTTTCAAGTTCGAAATACGTTCGACTAGACAAGCGTTTTCCTTGCGCATAGTTCAATGAAGAAGTTTCCACGATCGCTGCGAATCCATGCGGTTGGAACTCAGCACAAATGACATAATCAATGTGGCATTTTCAACAATAAAAATAATGCCATAATCATAAACAAAAAACCCCGCAGAGCGGGGTTTGGATACAACATGTAAAGGTTGTTCGCAAATTAGCAAAACGCTAATTTTAGAACTCGATGGCTACGTCAAGACTGAGTGATTGAGCCATTTCTTTTGTTCTGATCACTACATCGTTTTGTTGAACTTCAAAATCTTGACCTAGTAAATTCTTAACTTTAAACGTTACCGTTGTACTAAAGTTTGGATAGTAAGTATATACCATATCTAAAGAATTAATAGGTTGTTCATACGCATCGTCAAATCCATTCACGCCAGCGGCCAAAATACGGTCACCGAATACGTTATAGATTAAAGATCCTTGATGGTTACCATCATGTGAATCGTAATTGAGCTGGAAGTTCGCTACGTATTTTGAATGACCACTCATACGACGTTTAAGATTTGTTAAATCGCCTTGGTTTTCTTTCAAAATTTCGACTTCAGAATCACTCACTGTTAAGTTACCTGAAGTAAAGAACGCACCGCCTAAGAAGTCAGGGGTAACTTCCACTAGCCATTCAGCTTCCACACCGTAAACTGTCGCGCTGTTCGCGTTTTCATATTGCAGTGTAAAACGGCCATCCGTTTCATTGAGTTTTGCTTCAATTGGTAGAGCGATATCTTTGTAGAACGCGCCTACAGAGAAGTTATCGCCGCCATCGAAGTAAAATTCAACGCGAGCATCATAGTTATCGAGCTCACTCGATTTTAAGAATGGGTTACCAATTGTACGATAATCCGTTAACGGATCTTGGAACTGTACAGCGGTTAACTCACGTAGATCTGGACGAACAACAGTTTGACCATAACCCAGACGAACTTGGTAGCCTTCTTGCGAATAAGTCATCGACAAAGAGCCAAAGTAATCGTCTTGCATGATTGTGGCTTCTTTAATCGCTTCAGCACTCAATTTATCTTGCAAAAGGCTTGGATCAAACGCTGAACGAGAAAACGCAAGAGCAACTTGACGGAAATCTTCATAACGAACACCGCCACTCAAGCGCCAAGATTTAGCGAATGAATAATCGAACTGACCATAATAAGCATCGATCTTTTGTGCAGCTAGATAATCGTCCGCGATGGGTTCTTGGAACAACAACTCAACGTCAGTCGCATCAATCGTGGCGTCATCTTTAAAATACGAGCCAATCTTTAACGCGTCAGCTTCACTTGATGCAAACTCTAGTTGCTGTGTTTGCGCGAAACGAGTATTAAAGAAATCGGTACGATATTCACGAGTCTTGTCAATGAAGTAACCACCAGCTTTAAGTTCAAGCTCATCACCGTCAAAGTAGAACGCTTTGCTTGTGTTCCACCCGTAGTTTTCAACATTGTCTTCCATATCAACGAAGCGATACAGGAATGGATTACCACCTAGCGATCCATTGTAATACGTGCTGTCATACTTTCCATCTACGTAGCGATCACGTACCGTAATTTCTAGTTCGCCTGGAATTTCCGTCGCAGCCGTTGAGTCGGTATACTGCCAATCAAACCCAACGCCCTCAAGAAGACCCCAAGTTAAATTATGTGTACCTTTAACTTGCAAAATGTCTAATTCACGTTGTTCAAAAGATACAAGTTGCTTACGTTGAACCTGACCATCTGCAATACTTAAAGACTTAGACACTTCTTGGTAGATACCAACTGAAGCTTCATCTTCTGTATCACGAAGTTTCATGTAGCTCACGCCAACTTCATGTCCGTCAAGCTTGTAACCTACGTTAATCGCAGCATTTACTTTAACGTTATGTTTCGTGACACGTTTTTCATCTTCAGCACGGTAACATTTAGAGCGGTCGTCAGCACAAATGTCTTTAACGTCGACAGCGGCAAGTACGGCACCAAATTCCTTGCTGTTTGACCATTCGTTATCATACGAAACAGACGCTAGAAAACCAAGTGAACCATCAAAACCGAATACGTTATCGTAGCGGTCGCCATAGATTATCTTGCCACCAAGATCTGGGTCTAAAGACTCTTCTGTAAGCGCGTAATCTCTTGGTAATTGCTTGAACAAGAATTTGTTTGTCGCAGCGGCTTCGTCCTGAGAAATGGTACGGTTGAACAGCAGACCATCTACTTCACGGATATTACGGATCGAAATGTCCGTGCTACCTTTGATGTAATGTGACAATGACTGCCTAAGTGCAGTTGTCATCGCACGCGTGCCATCGTCTTTACCTAACCAATCGTCGCTACCGCCTTCATAGGTTAGACCATTACTCATTTTATCGTTTACGCCAGTACCTAATTCAACTTTAAAAATACGCTCATTAGGCAAGCTTTTCGTACGAATGTTTACGTCACCGCCACCAAATGCAGCAGGCATATTTGGCGAATACGCTTTTTGTACTGATAACGATTCAATAATGTTTGTTGGGAAAATATCAAGTGGAATGACGTTACGCGTCAAGTCTGGACTTGGTACTGATGCGCCATTTAAGCGAACACTCGAATATCGCTCACCTAAACCACGAACATAAATAAACTTGTCGTTTACAAGTGTTAGACCTGTTACACGACGAAGTGCAGATGCAGCGTCGCTATCACCCGTACGAGAAATTTGCTCTGCACCCATGATGTCTGCAACGAATGCTTGGTTTTTACGCTCTTCAATTACCGCGCTTGCTGAACCTTTTAGTCGGTTGCCAACAGCAACAACTTCTTCGATTTCAGCTTGATCGTTCTCTGCTGCAAATGTTTGAACTGAAAGTGGAGCGAGGAGCGATAGCAAAGAAACGGTAAGAACGTTCTTTTTAAACTGCTTGATTGGTTTCATCTTTCTATCCTCTAAACCAGATTAAGTGTGAGTAAGGCGCAACTTGAGTGCGCCTTTTTTTGACTTTTGGTCTAGATTAGTTAGCGCGAGCCATTGACGCCGCAACGAAGTCAGCCCACTCGCCTTCTTCGCCTTCACCGATAGCACCGATGTAGCTAACGTCAGTGAAGAAGCTGTCACCAGCAGAAGCTGCTTGAACAGGTACTACGTTACCGTCTTTGTCAGTGATAGTGCCTTTTGTAGATACGCCATCAGCTGCTAATACGTTAGAGAAGTCAGCAAAACCGATTAGGTGGTTGTTTGCGCCAGCATTGAACCATGTTTCATAGTTGAAGCTAGCAAGTGAACCTTCTAATGGAACTTTGATAGTTTCGAAGTTCAAGCCACAAGCAAATACTGAGCTTGTGAAAGAGATGTCACCAGCAACTGCGTTTGCATGTACACCAGCTGCGCCTGATAGGTCATCACCGTTGAATAGGTCAAGACACGCCGCGCCTGCATCTGTCGAAGAGTCAACGAAAAGCATATTAAGAAGTTTCGCTTTGCCCCACTCTTTCATTTCCATACCCGCACCAGTACGACGACCTTCCGCACCTTGTTTACCAGTAGATACTACCGTTGCGTTAGCGATAGTTGGGAATGATACTGACGTTGCTTTACCCTGACCGTCAGCAGTCAATGGATCTTTCTTAGCACCATCAGTTTCAAAACCGTGGTTACCATATTGCTTAGATTGAACTAGGATAAATTGACCTTTACCTTGCCAACCTGTATCCCAGTCAATACCGTCATCCGCGCTTTCTGTGATTACGATGTGCTTAATGTTTACGTTACCACCGAAAATTTCGATACCGTCATCGAAACCGTTATGAACGTGAACGTAATCAACTGTTGTACCTGAACCTACGGCGTTAAGTGTTAAACCGTTTAGCTCATCGCCTTCAACACCGAAGCCTGCGTATTTGATTACAACGTGCTTTAACACACCGCTGTTATCACCTGCATTGTTACCACCGTAATGAGAAACGATGCCTTCTGCTTTAATGTTACATAGGTCGTTTTGCGCAGCTTCTAATGTACATTCGATATTTGGAGCGCGGCCGTTCACTTGCACGCCACCCCAGTCACCGATCTGTGCAGTTGTCGTATCGTCGCCATCAATTTCTGAAATACTTGTGAACGTAATTGGCTTGCCAGTTTCACCTTGAGCAAGGATTTTAGCGCCACGAGCTACGCGAACGAAACTTTCTGGTTTAGTAAATGCGATTGTTGCACCAGCTTCAATTGTAAGCGTTGGACCGTTAGCATCAATTACACCACCTTTAGATGTATCAACGTCTTTACCGATGAATAGAGCACCTTCGAAAATGTGCGCGCCACCGTTTTTAAGTGCTGGAATAAGGAAAGAAGTCGTTAAATCTTTAGCATTACTTGCGAAAGCCTGACTGTATACGCAGTTTTTGTTATTTTCGTCAGGAGTACCTTCGAATGTTGAACCATCTTGTGTATAAGACGCACACTTGATCGCTACTGGAGTTGTCGGTTCAGTTGGGTCTGTTGGCGTAGTAGGGTTTTTTACAGAATTATCAACACTGTTGTCGATGTTAGTAGGTGTAACATTGATATCACCACCACAACCTGCAAGTACTAATGCCGAAGCAACTAAGCTTACTTTAAATAACCCAGAAAGTTTCATTATATTCTCCAAAATGTTTTTAAATATGAGCGTAAATAAAAGCTGCGACTAAGGTAAATGCTGGGTATTACAATTAGGTTACACTTTCGCGAAAGTTAAATTACACATGATATTTTTTACTGTTAATATTTTGGAAACATTTGTACGTAATGATGATGCCGCTTAATTTCAAGCAATTACATAAAAGGATATTGAAATGAAAGTTAAAACTCTGATTGCATTTGCGGCAATTACTCTGTCACAAACGTCTTTTGCAGCTCATTATTGTAATTCTAAAGTTGAATATCTAGCTTCAGAATATAATGGCGTTCGCGCATATACGAATACCAATGGCCATACAAATGACCCAATGTATGTTGCATACAACGATTCTCAATTTTCTTCGATCTACGCGAGTCTAGTTCGTGCTCAAAGTAACGGCGATACAGTAAAAATCTATATTTTAGAAGAACAAGATGGTGATGATGCTGCTAGTTGTCGCGATGGTGTTGTTGACTATATCGGTTCTGTTCATCCACTTTAGTTTTAAATCAGAAAACAAGGACTGAAAAATGAAGAAAGTAGTTGCAACCTTGGCGCTTTTTGCCAGCGCAATGGTAAACGCGCAAACCGTTACTTGCTCTGACTATATTGAATCAATTGATATGCAAAATGATGGTTCATATTGGATCCAACCCGTAAAAGAGGAAACCATTGAACTAAAACCGACTCACCAGAATTTCTATAATTATTTGGGACTTATGTATAACGCTATGCAAAGTAACAAAAAAGTTGTCTACACCTCTGACAACGGTGAAAGATCAACGAAATGCCATGATGCTACTCGTGGTCTGTTTCCCCTTTATGAGATTGTCCGCGTTGTTGATTAACTAATTTTTAATCAATAAATAAAAAGCCACCTTCTGGTGGCTTTTGGCGTTGCGATTATTGTTAAAGTAAAGCTGTCTTGAGCGTTTCAGCGTGGATCTTCTCGCTCTTAACGTATTTAATCCATTGTTGAGCTAGACGCTGAGAGCGTTTGTGTTTTTCAGCTTGCTCAAACGCAAGAATAGAGGCATCAAAGTTTTGCAAGTTATACTGCGCCATACCAAGTGCAACATAAGCATTAGATTCAGAGTCCAGTCCACCTTTTTCAAGTGCCGCACGAGCTGCATCCGCGGCCAGTTCATATTTCTCTAGGCCGATGTAAACCTCTGCAAGACGTTGATCGTATTTACCATTGTCTGTCACTTTCGCCGCTGCGATGAAATAAGGCACTGCTTTTTGATCTTCTTTGGCCTGAACAAAAGCTTCTGCAATGAACGCATTATTTTTAGCGCTATTTTCGATCACACCTTCTTTAAGACCTTTTGAATACGTTGATGCAGACTTAAACGGCAAACCGCTCATTAAATAGGCTTGCGCAAGCTGTTGAAAATCAGATTTCGTTTTAATAAAACCTTGCTGCTTTGCCGATTCTAAAATCGCAAGCTGCTTTTTCTCTTCGCCAACTTCCCCGTACATTCCACCAAGCTGAACCCAATATACTGGTTTATTGTACAGCTTTACCATTTTCTCTAAAACAGTTACGACTTTGGCCGGCTGATTCATTGAATAATAAAGTGCACGCTGTAAAACTAACCAGTTCTCATTTGGAACTTCATTTTTAGCTTCAGTCAGATTAATTGCGATCTCGATATTTTCAAGCGCGCTTTTATAATCTTTCATCTGATAATAAGCTTGAGACTTCAACACATAATAATTATCTGCTTTAGGCTTTGTGTTGATTTTGTCCCAATCGTTAAGATAATCGATAACTTTATCGTACTGTTCATTCGCCATCGCAAGCTGGGCTAAGCTAAATGTAGTCGACAGTGCCAACGTTTCAGGAATAGCCTCTTGGGCAATAACCTGTTCAAACGCTTCAATTGCTTTTGGTAGCTGGTTTTGGTTGTAGTAGATAAACCCGTAGAAATTGTACATCATGGCAATTTCATACGCGTTCATACTGCCCATACGCTCTTTGACAGAATCAAGCGCTTCCAGCCCACCTTTCACATCACCATCGTCCGCAAGTTTTTGCGCACGCGCCAGCTGGCTATATACCTTTTCGCGAAGGGCAGGTACGCGTTTGGTCTTTGTTTCTGCGTGAGCCGTCGCTACATCGACTCCAGGAATAAGTGACACCATTGGTGGCACCGCAAGCATGGCCGAAAAGGCTGCTGCATAAATACTTACTTTAACAATCTTTTTCATCACTACTCACCTAACCATTAATTTGGAAAGAGATTTTGTTTTGAACACCCGCAACTTCTACTGCTTCGCCATTCACAACGCGTGGCTTGTATTTAAACTTTAATGCTGCATCCATGGCGGCTTGGTTAAATAGATCCGCAGGTTCTGCTTCTACTACAACAGGGTCACGAACCGTGCCTTGTTTGGTTACGATGAACTCAACAATAACGTAACCTTCGATACCGCGTGATAGTGCACGTCTTGGGTAAACGGGTGCTACTTTCACAATTGGAAGGTACTCACCGTCACTAGATTCAAGTGCTAGTCCACCGTTTAGACTTACATCCGCATCAACACTTGCAGAAAAATCGAAATTATTACCCGTCGCCGCCAAGTTATCACTTTGTGGTGCTGGCGCATCCATTGGTGGTGGAGGCTCTTTAGGCGCTGGTGGCTTCTGTGGTTTACGTTCTTTCTTTTGAACCGTTTCTTCTCTTTTTAAACGGACGAAATCCAAAACTTTACCTTTAGCAGGTTCTGTCATGGCACCTTCACCACCGGTGATAAGTGCCTGCATTCCCAAAAACAAGAAGAATGTGACTAGACCTGCAATAACTAACGCAACAACGTATCGCATGTCTTCCCTCTCTATGCCTCTTGAGCGGCGATTGAGACGTCATAAGCGCCAGCCGCACGAGCCGCATCCATGACTTTAATCAAAATATCCGTCGTTGCCTTCTTATCCGCTTGGATAACAACGCTACCCTGTGGGTTTTCAGCTTTCAAACGTTCAATGTTCGCTTGAACTGCGCGGATGTCGATTTGACGTTTGTTGATCCATACTTCGCCTTTGTCCGAAATCGCAACCAAGATGTTAGCACGGTCTTTTTTAACTGCCGTTGCGGCTTCTGGGCGGTTTACATCGATACCCGCTTCTTTAACAAATGAAGCCGTTACGATGAAGAAAATAAGCATGATGAATACAACGTCCAACATTGGCGTCATGTTAATTTCTTCTGCTTCTTCTTCTTGCATTACTTTTGCTAGAGGTGATCTCATGATTTAATCCTCGCTTTGACTAGATTAGTGATCTAGTACTAATTTATCTTCAAGTAGCTCAACTTCACGTTTCGCTTTACGTTGTAAGAACGTAGCCGCGAATACACCTGAAAGAGCTCCAACCATACCCGCCATTGTCGGGATAGTTGCCTTTGACACACCTGATGCCATTGAACGTGCACTACCACTACCTGTGATTGCCATAACGTCGAATACTTCAATCATGCCCGTTACGGTGCCAAGTAGTCCCAGGAGTGGACACAAAGCAACCATCACGTTGATATATGAAATATTTTGGTTTAACTGCATACCGGCTCTCGAGATAATCGCTTCTCGTATTTGCTCAGCATTCCAGCTATTGCGTTCTGCACGGTTAAACCAATCAGCCGTTAATTGCTTTTTGTATGTACGGTAACCACCAAACACATACATAAAGCGTTCTAGAATTAACAACCACATGACGAAGATAAGCAGACCGATGGCCAGGAGAACCTGACCACCTGTATCTAGGAACTCGCGTAGTGCATTGATTGCCTCAATCACTAAAACCACGATTACGCTCCTTTTTCACTTCGCTCAGCGATAATGCCCGCCGATTGCTCTTGAAGAATAAGCAATAGGTTTTTCGAGCGAGTATTCAAAATTGTGTACAAGAATACCGTTGGAATTGCGACTACAAGACCAAGTACCGTTGTAATAAGTGCTTGTGAAATACCACCAGCCATTAGTTTCGGGTCACCTGTACCAAACAATGTGATTGCTTGGAACGTATTGATCATACCGGTTACTGTACCTAGAAGACCTAGTAGTGGAGCAACGACAGAGATAATCTTAATAAGCGTTAGATTACGCGTAATCTTTGGCATTTCACGAAGAATTGCTTCGCTCAACTTTAGTTCTAACGTGTCGTAAGCAACATTTGGGTATTGGTCTTTAACTTTCATAACGCGACCAAGTGGGTTGTCATCACGTGCTGTAGAATCTTTAAGCTGACGATTGATTTTCATGCCCATTAGCATCAATGCGAAGAAACGTTCTAATGCGATTAGAAGAGCAACAAGACCAACACCAATGATTACATAGCCTACAGTATCACCTTGGTGAATTTGTTCTTCCGTTGTAGGCGCTTGAACTAGTAGACCTAGGATTGAGCCACCTGTTGGATCAAGTGCGAAATCCGTTAAGCCAGAAGTTGCGTTTTGCAATTCACCCGCAGTCGCCGTATAACGAGATACTGGTTGACGGGTAAGTTCTGATAATGTGCCAGTCGCTGAGTTGTAGTTAAGGTATTTACCATCTGCGATTAAGTTAAACGCGCCAACGCGAACCACTTCTTTTGCTTGCTTTTCGCCACCGTTAACAATCACATCCGCTGTAAAGCGCTTAACTTTACCTTGCTCTGTCATTTCACGTTGTAATTCGAACCATACTTTTTCGATGTCTTCAATTGACGCTAAACGCGTTGTTGACCCCATCTTCTGCGCAAGCTCGCTCATCTCATCACTACGACCATGAATTTCAGCAGAAACTACTGACGTCATGAATTTGTTGCTGCTATCACCAGATACTTGTTGAAGAACACCAAACAGTTCTTTCAAAGAACCCATGCGCTTAGAAAGCGTATCTGAAAGGTTGGATAATTTGATTTCATTTTCTTCAAATTGAGTCTCTAGACGCTCAGAGTCTTGAAGTTTCGCATTGCGATTCTGCTCAAGTGATTTGAGCATACTAAGCTGCTCAGATTCTTTTGCTTTGAATTCGGCTTCACGTGCTTTGTTTTCTTTTGTCTGTGCAACCTGACCTTGTTCAAGCGTTTTTAATAACGCATCTAGGTTCATCGGCTCATCAGCCATTGCCGCTGAGCTCATCGCGACAGATGCTGCGATAATCGCTACTTTTGAAAATTGTTTAATCAGTTTCATAGTGACCTCTTACTCCGCAGCATGAACTGGTAGTGTC
Organism: Pseudoalteromonas xiamenensis; assembly: GCF_030994125.1. Lineage (NCBI taxonomy): Bacteria > Pseudomonadati > Pseudomonadota > Gammaproteobacteria > Alteromonadales > Pseudoalteromonadaceae > Pseudoalteromonas > Pseudoalteromonas xiamenensis. The sequence goes on from NZ_CP099918.1 coordinate 695,848, forward strand.
AACATATCTGGTGCAAGTTGTTTACGTGCGATACGAAGACCTTTGTTGATTTGTGAAATGTTAGACTCAGGAAGCTCAACGAATTGCTTTTTGTCTGCATCCCAGCTTCCTGCATGTGAACCATCTTTCGTCACATAAAGAAGTTCTAAACGACCGATGCGTAAGAAATCAACTTCACGCTCTTGACCATTCACTGGCAATAAAGACGTGTAAGCTTCGATTGTACGACCGTAATCCATTTCGACTTGGTAAGCTTCAAGTACACGGCGGAATTTTTCACTGCTCGTTACGTCAGCGCGTTCCATGAGCTTTTTAAGGCTGTCTAAACGCTCTGCACGCTCTTTAGGTAAGAAAGGCACATCAAGTGCCACAAATTGCTCAAGACCTGTGATCATTCGAAGCATTAAAGGTGTAATTTGACGCTCAATCACAGAAACTTGGTCCATCGATGCATTGATAGCGGCCATTTCTTCGATTTGGTTGTTAATTTGCTTGGTAAGCTGAGCGTTGTAGACTGTTAAACCATCAATTTCTTTGTTTAACGTTTTAAACTTGTTTAAACGAGACTGCATTGAATCAGTAATTGAATCGATCTTTGTTTGAGATTTAGAAGCCGACTCATTAATTGCACTGCTTTTATCAATAACAGTATTAAGTTCATTAGCGCCTGCAGCAAACGTCGTTGCTATTGCTGTCGCCAATAACAGGGGTTTCACGCACTTCATCGCACACACCTTAATTATTGCAAGTTGCTTATTTGAATTGGCGCAAAGTTTACTGGTGGAAAATGACAAGCATGTTTCGTAATTAATACAGATTTATTACAGGTGTAATGTTTTAGTCATCGGCGTGGTGTTGTATGAAAGGAATAGCTATTAAAAAAGGCGGCACACAGGCCGCCTTTAACGATTAATCTTCGACTTCTTCTTCCTCGTCGAGCCAATCTGCTTCGTCACCGAGGTCAATGTCATCAAACTCGATGTCATCATCGTTGTCTTTTTCTTCTTTCTTCGCTGCCTGTGCTTTTGCACTAAACAGTTCTTTGCGAGAAAAACCTTTTAGTTTATCAAGCAATGCGGGATCTATGGCGTTGAGCTCGCCTTGGTCAAGCTCGACTAAGTTAGCTTTAGCAATAGATACCTTTAATTTCTTTTCACCGACGTCAGAAAACAAGAAGCTTTCGAACTCATCGTTACACTCATCAAGATCAACACAAGTGAAGCCCCATTCAGGCTTAACCGGATGCTTATAAAATCTCTTCATGTATTAGTTCCTAACAAGAATAAAAACTAAAAAAATTGAGCCACTTTGGTTTCGCTGAGTTTAATCAATAATTTTTATTTTTTACAAGAAACTTAGTACGAGAAAACACGAATTTTTTTCATTAAAAATCGAGTTTTGAAAAGTGTTCTTTATTCAGAACACTTTTTACTCGAAATACTTATACCTTGAATTTTAGAACCATTTTTTCAAGCTCCTCAAATTGGCGCTTAATGTTCGTACATTCGTTTAACGTGTTTTGTAGATTTTCCTTTCCATGGATAGACATGTCGCTGATTGAATGTATGTCACTGTCCAATGATTGGATAACGCTATTTTGTTGCTGCGTAGCACTCGCTACGGCATGGTTAACCCCGTCAATCGCGTCAATTGAATTACTGACTTCCTGCATTCGCTCTCCAGCATCACTCGCCTGAGATACGGTTCGCGCCGAGTCCTCTATGCTCGCCTTCATGACGGACACTGTCACGGTCGACCCCTGTTGCAATTGCGCTATGGTATTTTGGATTTCCTGTGTTGACTCTTGCGTACGCTGAGCAAGTTGTCGCACTTCGTCAGCAACAACCGCAAAACCACGTCCAGCTTCTCCCGCTCGTGCCGCTTCAATAGCAGCATTAAGCGCTAATAGATTCGTCTGCTCAGAGACTCCTCGGATAACTTCCAGAACCTGTCCGATGCTTGCCGTATGTTTGTCTAAACTGTCTACCGTTTTTTGGGCCTCTTGCATTTTTTGCGAAAGTTGCTCAATAGAACTAATGTTTGCAGCCAAGGTTTCTTGGCTCAACACAGACAGTTTATTAGCATCGCTTGCGAGCGACGACGCGTGATGTGCGTTGTTGGAGATTTCAACTGCACTCGATGAAAGTTCATTAATTGCCGTCGCGACACTGTCGGTGCGTTTGACTTGGTCATCATAAATATCTAGGGTAGACCGCGTTTTCGAGACCAAACTTGATACTGAACGCTCAAGTTCTATCGTTGATGCTTTTACTTGGATGATAGACTGCTGAATTTTCTCAACAAATAAGTTGAAATAACGCGATAATTCACCGAATTCATCGTCATTCATAACTTCCAGTCGCTTAGTTAAGTCCCCCTCACCTTGGGCGATATCTTTTATCGTATCATTTAATTGGTGCATTGGTGCCATGAGGTATTTGAGCAATAACTGCATCATCACAATAACCGCGATAACACCGATTAACATATAAATCGCTGCCATATTTCGCGTTGACGCGACAGACGCATAGGCGATTTCTTTGTTTATCACGACGCCTAGGTACCAATCGACGTTTTTAATTCCGTTAATCTTGATAAAAGACACTAGTTTAGTTTGACCTTCAACTTGGTGTTCCATGAAATTTGAATTTAGCTCAATCGTTTCGCCAAACAAATCTGAGACCGGCTTATCATTAAATTTATTGTTTGGATGACTCAGGATTCGACCATCTTTGTCAGTCAAAAAGGCGTAGCCGTACCCGAGAAAATCGATTTCATTCACGATCTTGGCAATCACGGCCATGTCGATGTCTCCACCAGCAACACCATTAAATTGACTACCATCCAGCATCGGTACAACCGCAGTAATCGTTAATTCGTTCGTTGTCACATCAATATACGGTGAGGTAAACGCCACATCTCGTTTATCTTTAGCCAATTTAAACCAAGGACGTTGTGTTGCATCGTAATCAGGAGGCAAGACGATAGATTGATCATCGAGGATAAACGTCCCGTCACGTTTACCGATATAAACGTTTTTAAAGTTGCCCGCGATGTCGGCGGACTTTAAACGACGCAATACCGCTTGTTTCGAATCACTGTCTTCATGCCCTTGTGCAACTGACTTAACAATATCAAGTTTTGCATTAAGCCAGTTGGCAATATTTCGAGAAACCGATTGGGAAATTTCGTTGAGAACGGAATTGAGCTGTTCTTGAGTTTGTGCGCGCATCGCGAAAAAGTTATTGAGCGTAAAGAGCCCGAGCACAACGACAAGTAAGAGAGATGCGGCTAACGTCACTTTTGTTGTAAATTTTAGACTGTTGAACATCCTAAGCCTTTATTTTTTATGGAGACAGTTTTGTTTTATCAAAAAAACAGTAGCGTGTCTTCGATATCGACCAAATTAACGTGTTCTTTAATCGTTACAGGTAAACTTTCATTTTCAAGTTTTTTAGGTATGACCTTCCCCCTAAATGTTAGGCCTTCCCGTTTTGAGTAGACGTTTCGCAAACTTATTCGCGTTTAAAGCCGATAGAGGAGCCAGGCTCCTCATAGGTTATTTTTCGGCTAGTTGTTTTTGATATTCGCTCCATGAGGCTTCCAACGAAACTCCAAATCGCTTCGCGAAATAAGGCCATGACCATTTCACATCATCGTATGGTGATAAACTTTCGTTAATCTTTACTAAATAGTCTTCTTTATTGTTTGATTCCAACCAATGCAGATAAAACGCCGTTGTCTTATAGCCACTGTCATAGTGTCCACCCACCTTTTGCACACTTTGAGAAATGTAACCTGCTTTCAAACGAACAAGGTCAGCAATGCCTTCAATGATAGGCCCAATTTCTTCGTAATTCCTATCATCATATTGATATGCATGCGCAATTTCGTGAAATAAAATACCGATAAGTTCATCATATGCTTTTTGTTGTCCATTTTTATTCTGAAAATTTTCTAGGTATTCACGACTGACAAAAATACTGGCCGAATTAAAATCGCCATCTTTGTATGCAACCCCTTTCATTTCCTTCAAGGCAATAGTTAGAACGGGTAAAGAAGGGGCTGCATTTACATCTAGATAGAGCAATCTTGCCACTCTTTCCGAAACGATACTGACAGTGCCAGGCGTGAGTAAACTCCAAACCGTAGTGTGGTCATTTACCTCGTTCACTAACGTAATTTTCGGCAAACGGAATGATTGCCACGCTTCGTCTGGTGCAAATGAAATAGCTTTAACGGTCGTATCAATCTGTGAATAAGCAGCAGGCGAAACAATCGAAAAAAACAAACCGAGTGTCGTTATAATATTTTTCATTTCTTATACTCCGAAAGACTAACTGGGCGGCTTTTTTGCTCACTGCCCCATGTTTTGTTCGCTGTATTACCCATCACGAAGTGCAATGTACCGCCTGACATAATGTCTTGATGTGTAATGTAGCTACGAGACAACGCCTTCCCATTTAGAGACACTTGTTGGATGTATTTATTCTCGTCATTCAGGCCTTGAGCAATCATGTTGAACGTTTTACCGTTAGGCAGTTTGAGTTCTGCGCGGTTAATCTGTGGCGCGCCGATCGCGTAGCTCAAATCACCCGGTGCAACAGGGTAAAATCCGAGTGCTGAAAAGATATACCATGCTGACATTTGTCCAACGTCGTCATTCCCTGCGAGACCATCTGGTTTATCTGAATTGAGAGTATCCATTATTTGACGAATACGTTCTTGCGTACGCCAAGGTTTCCCTGCGTAGTTATAGAGATAGGCAATATGATGGCTTGGTTCATTACCGTGTGCATAGTTCCCTATCAAACCTGCAATATCTTCGTGTTCCTTGATCATTTCCGCTGAAAGGTGGGTGTCAAAGAGCGCATCTAGACGCGCTTCAAATTTCGTATCGCCTCCAATCAAATCGATGAGTCCTGCAACGTCATGAGGAACGTAAAAGCTATACTGTTTGGCGTTTCCTTCTGTATACGACCCCATGTATTTTGCTTCCATTGGATTAAAATCTGGTTCCCATTCACCTTTACTATCTCGCCCACGCATATAGCCGGTTTGTTTGTCATAAACGTTTCTATAATTGAATGCTCTTGAATAGTAAGTTTCTGCTTCTTTTTGCTTGCCCATCACCTCGAACATTCTTGCAATTGCAAAATCATCATAAGCGTATTCCAGCGTCATCGAAACGGACTCTGGCAATACGTCTCGAGGCACGTAGCCGTAATTTAAGTACTCGGGAATGGCGTCGTAAACTGGGTTGTTCGATGTATTCAAAATGGCTTCGACAGCTAAATCCACATCGTAATTACGAATACCTTTTAAATAGGCATCTGCAATAACTGATACCGCATGGTAGCCTATCATTGTCCATGTTTCATGACCGTGAAATGACCACACAGGTAACATTTTTTCGTAACTTTGCTGGTAGTGAACGAGCATAGATTGGATCATGCCAGACACGCGATCTGGGTCTACATACGTCAAAAGAGGGTGAAGTGCTCGATACGTGTCCCAAAGAGAGAACAGAGTATAGTGCTCAAAGTGTTTGCCATCGTGAATTTCACCATCAACTCCGAGATATTGACCGTTAACATCTTGATATAAACTTGGTGCTTGAAGTGCATGATAGAGAGCGGTGTAAAACTGACGTTTTTGGACGTTTGATCCCTCTACATTTACTTTATTTAAATAACTCAGCCACTGTGTTTCTGCAGCCGCGCGAACTTTATCAAAGTCCCAATGTGGTATTTCAGCAGTCAAATTTTCAAGCGCATTTTTGCGACTCACTGCAGAGAGCGCAACTTTCACAAGTAAAGGTTCTTTATCTAACTCGTTAAATGACGCAACGGCTTTTAATGCTTTGCCCGATGCTTTTTTCACAGCCTTGTTTTCGATAGTGCTATGTTTACTCGTGCCGAGACATCCCATACAGCGGTAACGCATGTTATCTTCATTGATAAATTCTAAACTTTGAATTGGTTTTGAAAAGGTAATTGCAAAGTACATTGGACGATTCTCAGCCCATCCATTTGTGGAACGATAAGCAACTAACGTATTTGCGTCTATCTGGCGAATATCACTCCACAATACTTTATTTTTAAAATTGTAGATCGCCGCCGTTAAGTCGAACAATACGTGCCCTTCTTTTTGCCCTTTGAAATCGTAACGATGCATTCCTACACGAGGGGATGACGTAAGTTCAACATTAACGTTGTAATCCAACAGCTCAACTTGATAGTAGCCAGGTGAAGCGGATTCTTTTTCATGTGAGAATCGAGAACGATAACCGGAGTCCGGATCTTCTTTTGTTCCAGCTGACGTTTTAACTTCCCCGGTAATTGGGATCATCAACAGGTCCCCAAGATCTGAATGGCCGGTTCCTGAAAAATGAGTATGTGAAAATCCAGTAATAGTATTATCGTCGTAATGATAGCCAGCGCACCGTTTGTAAATCTCAGGTTGTGGACTTTGTCCACGCATCGGATTGTCCGTGTCTGGACTCAACTGAACCATTCCAAAGGGTACAACGGCGCCAGGAAACAAATGCCCATCCCCACCCGTTCCAATAAACGGATCTACATAGTCGAGGTTAGTTTTGCTCAAATTGGCGCTTTTTACCGCTACGCTAAATAAGACACTCGTTAGCCCACAAATTAGGGTTAAAAGCACAGCTGAACGTTTCATTCTCGTTCCTTTAATTATTGTTGGATCGTTCCAGTTTAATTTATCATATACCTAGGATGAATACGTATTCAATACCTATTCGACGAATTGCAGTTAATAAATTAGTAACAATGTGCATTCAAAGATGTGCATTCAAAGAATACAAATGAAAAAAGGTATGGGGAGCCATACCTTTTGAGCAGAGATGATTACATTCTGTAAGGGTCTTCAAACATCCAGCGTTATTGGCTGTTCAAACTTAAATCACGCGTTATTTGCCGAGAGTTATTTAAGTCCTACTTTTTCATGCCAGACAGAATGCAGTTTGACGTAACTCTTTGCGTACCAAGCTATATAAACATAACAAATAAGTGGAATAACAAATGATAGCTGAATACCGGCCGAATCCGCTATAACACCTTGAAGTAACGGCACAAGTGCTCCACCTACAATAGCTAAACATAACCAACCAGAGCCTTTACTGGTGAGTGAGCCCAAGCCATCAATCGCAATTGAGAATATAGTTGGGAACATAATTGAGTTGAATAGACCGATTGCAAGAACACTGTACATCGCAATATTCCCACTCGTATTCATTGTGATAATAAGGAGTGCAATAATGCAAATAGCGTTAAACAACAAAGCATTAGATGGAAGCACTTTTTGTAAAGCGGCTGATCCAATAAAACGACCAACCATTGCACCGCCCCAGTAATAGGCAATGAGTTTGGCTGCTGCATGCTCTTCTAGCCCGGCGATGTTTGCTTGACCAAAGTAATTGACTAAGAAACTACCTATTGCCACTTCCCCGCCAACGTAGCAAAAGATTGCTGCTACACCGAACATCAAATGCGGCGCTTCCGTTAATGTATGTCCTTTAGCAACGCAATCCTGTTCTTCAGAATGTGCGGCAATTGTGGGTAATTTTAAAAAAGCAAATACGACCGCAATAGTGAGCAACGCGGCAGCGAGCATCAAATAGGGTACTTTTACGTTGTCAGCCGTGCCTGCATCTGCAGCTAGAGTGCCTGCTGCACCAAACAGCAACATCGCTCCAACGTAAGGACCAATAGTCGTGCCCAAAGAGTTAAGTGCTTGGGCAAGGTTAAGTCGACTAGACGCTGTTTTAGCCGGACCTAACGCCGCAACGTATGGATTTGCGGACACTTGCAAAATGGTAATACCCGAAGCTAGTACAAATAACGCGCCCAAAAATAGCCAAAACTCGTGAACAACAACGGCAGGGTAAAAGAGTAAACAGCCTGCTGATGCGATGAGCAAACCGCTTAACACACCATTTTTATAGCCAAATTTTTTAACGAGTGCGCCAGCTGGCAAAGAAATAACAAAGTATGCACTGAAAAAGCAGAATTGAATCATCATTGCTTCAGTATAACTTAGGTCAAAAACGCCTTTTAAACGCGGGATCAAAACGTCATTAAGCACCGTTATGAAACCCCACAAGAAAAATAGAGTTGTCATTGCTGCTAACGGTAATGCGTAATTTTTATTCTCGTCATTACTCGCCGCAACATAAGTTTGATTGGTGTTTATCTCACTCACTTGTTGTCTCCAGATCAAGGGATTTTTCGATTCTACACATTGTTACAAGAAAATCACAAATGTTTTATTGGACCGTTCCAAATGACACTCAAACGTTCTATAGTACTACTAAATAAAAACTAGGATTTTTATATGTCACCAAATTTTAGAAGTTCAGAATTTTTAAACCAACATATCGATTCGATTTATGCGTTTTATCGTCATCGAGCAGTTGATGAAAATGGTGGTTTTTTTCACTATTTTAAAGACGATGGCTCTGTATATGAAAAAAATACACGTCACCTTGTCTCAAGTACGCGTTTTGTTTTTAATTACGCAATGCGCTATCTCCATACAGCCGAGCAAAAAGACTTAGAACTTGTGATACATGGCCTCGCTTTTTTGGAAAATGTTCACAAGCAACCGTCGGGTGGCTACGCATGGTTAATAGAAGGCAATACCGTACTCGATGGCACAAATCACTGTTATGGTCTTGCATTTGTACTGCTTGCAAATGCAATAGCTTTGAAAGCTGGTGTTACATCTGCAAAATGTACAATCGAGCGGGTTTGGACGCTATTGGAGGACAAATACTTCGAACCTAAGTACCAACTTTATTTAGACGAATACAATGATGACTTTAGTATCGCGGGCAGCTATCGAGGGCAGAATGCCAACATGCACATGTGTGAAGCGCTTCTTATGGTGTTTGAAGCAACTAGTGACCAAAAGTACCTAGAGCGAGCCTATTCATTGGCCGACAGAATGATAAATAAGCAAGCGTCGCCTAAGAACGGACTGGTTTGGGAACATTATAATCGCGATTGGGAAATAGACTGGGATTACAATAAATCAGATCCTAAACACCTGTTTCGTCCCTGGGGTTTTCAGCCTGGACATCAAACAGAGTGGTCTAAACTATTACTTATCTTAAATAGACATAAACCTATGCCATGGTTAGTCGACCAGGCTAGAACCTTGTTTGATACTGCACTTAAATATGCCTGGGATGACGAACACAAAGGTATCGTCTATGGTTTTGACCCTACATATCAAGTGTGCGATGGTGACAAATACTTTTGGGTCCAAGCAGAAAGTTTTGCAGCAGCAGCATTGCTCGCATTAGAAACTAACGATCCGAAATACTGGGATTGGTATGATAAAATCTGGGAATATAGTTGGGCATTCATGATAGACCACACACATGGTGCTTGGTATCGTGTTTTATCTCAACAGAATAGCGCTTATAGCGACGAGAAAAGTCCTGCCGGTAAAACAGATTATCATACCATGGGGGCGTGTTACGAAGTTTTAAGAGCATATCAACTAAAAGGATCAACTTCATGAGTTTAGTTTGCTTTGGCGAAGTATTGATCGATTTTCTGTCCGACGGAAAAACGCCCGAATCATTTACGAAATACGCAGGGGGTGCGCCTGCCAATGTTGCCGTTGCTGCATCGAACTTAGGTGTAAAAAGTGCTTTTTGTGGTATGGTTGGCGATGATATGTTCGGGCGCTTTCTGCTCGATGAGCTTGAGCGTTTCGGTGTAGATACGCAGTATTGTAAAATAACTAAAGATGCAAAAACGGCGTTAGCGTTTGTTTCACTTGACCCACAAGGCGAGAGGAGCTTCAGTTTTTATCGCCCACCCGCAGCTGACCTACTTTTCAACTCTTCCGATTTCGAAAGTCGTATGTTCAAAGAAGCTGACATTCTCCACGTTTGTAGTAACAGTCTAACGGAACAACGCATATATAAAACAACCATTCATGCTCTCACGCAGGCGAAGGAACATGGTGCGGTCGTCAGTTTTGATCTGAACCTACGCGAGAATTTATGGGTTTCGACACGGTATCTTACTGAACGTATATGGCATGTGATAACGCTGAGCGATATCCTGAAGTTATCGAAAGAAGAACTCGAGTACTTGAATGAAAAAAGCCACATTAACCTCGGGACAGAACACACAATATCTCAACTCCTCTCCAAGGGTGTAAAATTACTCATCATTACTGACGGCGTTAACCCTGTTCGCTTTTATACAAGTAAAGGACTTTCAGGAGAGGTTTTAACGCCCAAGGTTACCGCCATTGACACAACCGCTGCCGGTGATGCTTTTGTTGGTGGTATGCTCACCTATTTGGATAAGCAACTTTCGCTAACTGACATTGGATTTGTGGCTAATAATATAAGCGAGATAAATAAAATGCTTGAGTTTGCGGTTCGCTGCGGAGCTTTTGCTGTTACAAAAAAAGGCGCTTTCTCCGCCTTACCTACACAGCAGGACATTTCAACTTAGATCTGAGGTAGGGCCATCGCCCTCCTCTATACAGCTTAATGCATTTTACTCTTCCTCAATTCAAATCCAATTAAACGCGACAAACTAGTGGTTTTGACAAGGTTGAAAATGACATCAATTGATGATTTAGATTAGATATAAAATCAGCGCGTTATGCCCTAATTTTGTAACCAAGTTGAAAAATGAAATAGAGCAAAAAAAATCAGTTCGTTGTTTGTCTTTCTATGATTTAAGATTTAATATAGGTACAACAATTGTACAAGGACATACACATTGAAAACTCTAAATCTTATAATCGCTCAAGTTTTATTATTCTTTTTCGTTCACTCGCAATCGTCTTTAGCCGATACTGTAAGCCTAGTCGATAAAATCAACAAAGCTACTGCATCTAGCACAAACGCAGATATCATAAAGTTCAATGGAGAACTTTTTGTTAATGTCGAGCAAGGACTTTCACTTTACAATGAAAGTACCGATCGGATAGAAGTTATAAAAGATGCACAGACCCACGTTTCTATAACAACACCTTCACGATTCTACGCCCATGATTCAAATTTATATTTTTTAAACATTGCTGATGATAAAATAGTTGTTAGAGCATTTAATGAAGCTGAAAAATCAGCGGTTATAATTACTTCTCTAACCTTTGAAAATACTTGGATTGAAACCTTAGAAATTGAGGATGTTAAATTCATTGGTAATAAACTTTTTATTTCAACCTGGTTAGACGATGGTGAAAATTCAGTTTATTATTTTATTCACGAAGTAGATTTGCAAAATGGTTCAAGCAAAATACTGCCTTTAGAAAGTGGCTACTTCAAACAGTCGGGCCTTTTCGTAGTACAAGATACGTTATATTTTACTGCACGCTCAGCAATTAACAACAGTTCAAAGATTTACAGCTACACCTTAAATTCGCCAAAAGCAATTGAACTCAAATCATTTCAAAATAGCGCCAACATTCTAGCTTCGAATGAAAATTCAATCGTATTTGAAACACAAAATTTGGATGGATTAGACAAAAAGATCTATAGATACAATAACGATACTGAAATTTCAGAATTGATATTTTATTCAAATGGAATTTACCAACCATCCTCTGTATTGTTGACTAATGATTTTTTCTATTACTTTTCAAAACATGAGGAAAGTGCACCAGAACTTTTTGCATATGACTTTGCTAAAAAACGTTCCTCCAAATTAACAAGCTTTGGCGTAACAGAAAGTGAAAACAAATTATTTCCATGGAGTGATGTGGAAATAAAGCTCGTCAACAACTCTCTTTACTTCACATATGGATTCAAGCTGCATAATTATGGTTTTAGAAAAGTATACAATTTAAATCTTCTTGATAACTCAATTTATGAGATTGAGCCATACTCAAATTCAGGAACCAATGACGTAAGTAAAATTTATTCGGCTGATAACTCTTTATATGCTCTAGTTTCAGACGGAAAGTTAGGTAAAGAATGGTTTAAGTTTGATAATAATCATAAAAAACTGGTTAGTGTAAAAGATTTTAATATTGCATATGAAGCAACAGCACCTAAATGTTATTCGTTACATGGCGATGTTACGTATTTTATAGCAAGCAACAACAACCTATTCAAAGAAGATAGCTCTTCTGCCATTTACAAGTATTCCGGAGAAAATGCAAGCTTGGTTTTCGACCTAAATAAAGAGATTTTCAGAGGAATCATTTCCGGTTGCCCAGTATACATCGATGACAATGCGTACTTTTTTTATAAGACAACTCCAGATTCATACGCGGTAAGTTTGGCAAGCTTTAGTTTGAAGGACTTCAAGTTTTCTAAAATTCAACTAGATAACTTCTTAGAGCCAAATTCAAATGATGAAATTTTAAAACACTTGAATAAGCTATATTATATTTCAAAAGAAGGCATCTACCTTTATCAGAATGGACTAAAAAAATATCACAAGATTATAAAAAAATCTGGAAAGCTGCATCTTCTGCTGAAAAACTATTTTTCTTTTCTGAAAACAAATTAATTACTCTAGACAAACAAGGCAGTTTGCAAGAATTGCTATCACTTACATATCCAAATCACCTCAATAACGCCCTGGCTTATAACGATCAATTTATACTCATCGACACCTACGAATCAGGGCAAGAATTTCACATTTATCTAGCAGAAAACGCGAAACTTCAAAGTCTAAGAGAGCTCTTAAGTCTTCCCTCAAGTTATCGACTTTGCGCTGCCTACCCAATAGTTGAAAAAAATTTACTTTTGATATCTCATTCAAATAGCGAAGATTTTTGCAAGCTATATATTTATGATTACAACGGTAACAAAATAAATTCTCTTGCTGATAGTCAAGTTATCTCTATTGTTGCATCGTATTCGCGACTTGAAGACATTGCGTACATTGGCGACCAAGAGCACCTTTACTCTTATGATTTTAAAATCAATAAATTCTCTACTATAGAAAATAAATCACCTACTTCTCTGGATCTTTTTAAATCTAGGCTCTTCATTACCACTCAGTTAGGATACAAGAAACAATTAACCTATTTGCTAAAAGGTAAGCAATTTCAATTACCTCTGGAAGATGGATTTACAGGCTCGATTTTCAACAAATTAGCGGTGTTGGATGATGTGGTACTGTTCTCTGGAGAACATGAAACTTATGGAAATGAGCTTTATTACTTTCGCGATGGTACAACCCCTCCAAAAGTTGTTGTCGAAATAAAAGGTCAGGCATCTCCAAACCTATTGGTTAGTGCAGTTACGAATTTATTAAACTCGGATTTTGTTGGCACTCTCCGTTACCAGTGGTATTTAGGTGAATTAAGTATCCCTAATGCAAACCAATCAAGTTATCTTATTCAAGATAGTGATGTTGGAAAAAATTTGTCTGTAAAAATAGACTTTACCGATACAGATGGATTCGCACGTACTTTCAGAAGTAATACTATTACGCCTTATTTAGATACCGACGGCGATGGTATTCCAAATGACGTAGATTTAGATGATGACAATGATGGATATCCTGATAGTGAAGACGCATTTCCTTTAGATATAAATGAGTGGCTCGATACTGACATGGATGGATTAGGCAACAATGCTGACAACGACGACGATAATGATGGATACCCTGATATTGAAGACGCATTTCCTTTAGATATAAATGAATGGCTCGATACTGATAATGATGGATTAGGCAACAATGCTGACAACGACGACGATAATGACGGTGTCGAAGACAAGTTAGACCTATTTCCACTTGATAGTTCTGAATGGCTCGATACTGATAATGATGGAATAGGTAACAATACAGACACAGATGATGACAACGACAGTGTAATTGATAGTGAAGACAAGTTCCCGTTGGATAAAACTGAATGGTTGGACACTGACAATGATGGTATTGGAAACAATTTAGATACGGACGACGACAACGATGGATATCTAGATAGCAATGATGCTTTTCCATTAGATCCATCAAAACATAGCCTCTCTAAATCGAATGTCGAATCAGACAAAAGTTCTGGTGGTTCAAATGATTTTTATACACTCCTATTTTTAGCAGTGCTAATTCAGATAAGATTGCGATGGGTTAAGAGATCTATTTTTTAATTAAATTGCGTCCTACTATATTGGGTTTGGGTCTTTTATATTAATTTTGTGAAAGACCCGATACTGTCTATTGTTTTATTTGACGTTGAAGTAGCTAATCTAAATCTTGTTCTGCCCAATCGACAACGTAGTCTTCAAATTGATCAAAGTTAGCTTTTGTTTCATTAACCACTCTTCCTTTGACCGTCATGCCTAACTGTTCCATTTTGTCTCGACTTCCATTATGTCTAAGAGGATGCCAACTCGGTAATCCTCTCCCTTCTAGCATTCGTCTGTATGCACAACTCTGAGGCATAAAATACGCTTGTTCGATGTTATCTTTATGCAGCTTTACACAAGTTGGCACATTGGTTAGTCGATTTATATAGTCTTTACAACCACAGGTTTGATCGTCAAGGTACTCACAAGCAATGTTGGTAAATACCAACGTTTCACCGGGGCGAAGGGCCGTAAAACCATCAGCATCGTCTTCATAATCTGAGTCTATAAAGGAATGTAGGCAACACTTACCACAACCGTCACATAATGACTCCCATTCCGTATCTGACATTTCGTTAAGTGATTTTGATTCCCAGAAATTCATTATGTGACCTTCAAACGTAAATACATCGAACATTTTACTAAAAAAAGTACGGATGATTCATTACATTTATAAAACTATTAGTGACTGACCATCGATGTAGGCAAAATGGCTAAGCCACTTTGATTTATAGACATGCGTTTGTTCAAAGAAAAACGGGGCAATGCCCCGCTTTTATCACGATTTTTGTGCTGCAACCCAACGCTTTATCTTAGCTTCTAAGATGTTCATTGGCATTGAACCGTCAATTAAAATTTGAGTGTGAAATTCCTTAACGTCAAACTTATCGCCCAATTCGTTTGCCGCATAATCACGTAACTCACGAATTTTAAACTGACCTAGCTTATAGGATAGGGCTTGTCCAGGCCAAGCGATATAACGTTCAACTTCTGCGACAACATCGGTTTTCGCCATTGAGGAATTTGTTAACATAAACTCGATTGCTTGCTCACGTGTCCATCCTTTCGCGTGTAAACCGGTATCAACCACTAAGCGCATCGCACGGAGCTGTTCGTCGACTAAACGGCCATACCACTGATATGGATCCGTAAACAATCCAAGTTCTTTGCCAAGACTTTCAGCATAAAGCGCCCAACCTTCTGCAAACGCGGTATAACCACTAAACTTTCTAAACATCGGTAAATTGTCGATTTCCTGTTGCAACGCAATTTGGAAATGATGTCCTGGCGCTGCTTCATGAATAGACAAGGTTTCGACGATAAACTTTGGCTGCGCTTTTAGATTAAACGTGTTGATGTAAAATACACCAGGTTTAGTACCATCAGCTGACGGACCTTGATATGAAGCGCCTGGCGCAGATTCAGCTCTGAACGCTTCAACTGGCTTAACCTCGTAATCCGCTTTGGGTGCGATGTTGAACAGCAATGAAATGCGAGAATCTATTTTTTTCTTCACGTCATCGTAAGCCGTAATAAGTTCTTCTGGTGAACTAAAATAGAACTCGTCACTCTCACGTAAATGATTAAAGAATGCGGGCAAATCACCGTTAAACTTCACTGTTTCTTTTACTTTTTTCATTTCGCTCAAAATACGGCTTACTTCTTTCAATCCAATTTCATGAATTTCTTCTGCCGTTAAGCTCAATGTCGTGTGATGTTCAATCTCGTACTGATACCATTTTTGGCCATTTGGTAAACTGCTGTATCCAACACTTGTACGGCAATGAGGTATATAAACTTCCTCTAAAAATTCCGCCATATCTCGATAGGCAGGAACTATATTTTCCATAATCAACGTTTGATAAGCTTCTACTAGGCGCTTCTTGTCCTCTTTACTAAATGATTCTGGCATATGCTTGATAGGACCCCAAAATAAGGAATCCTCCGCGTTGTACACAACGTGTGCTGCAAATTGAGGTACCAGTTTTTCTGCGATAACTTTAGGTAACGTAACACCTTGCGACAACCCCGTAGTCATCGCTGTTTTTACGCTATCTAACCAAGGTTGGAATCCTTTTGCGCGAGCTAAAAATGCCTCATAGTCTTCGACCGTTTCGAATGGTTGTGCACTTTCTCCCGAACCGAAAGCAGCGAATTCATTGTGTAAGCCATCCATTTGATTGATAGGCAGGTACTCATCACCAAATTGCTTGCCTTGTTTTCTTAATTCAAAGTCACGAAAAATAATGTCATAACTTATTTGCGCTTGTAGATCGAGCGTAGTGCGGTCTATACCTTTAAGTAACGCGTCGTACTTATCATAGAGTGCATCGAACTTCTCTTTGCTCAAAGGCAGTGGTAAATCGAACTTATCGTTATAACTTCTTTCACCCAAATACGTACCACTGATCGGAGTTAGAGCGATTGATTCAACAAAAAAACGGTCAAGAAGGTCATTAAACTTCTTTGTTTCTTGAGACGATACTGTCGTTATTTTTTCTACTTTTTGTTCTACAACAGGTTGAGTTGTCTGCGTCGTACTCTTACAACCCGCAAGTACACTAGCGATGGTTGCTGCAACGAGGAGAGGTTTAAACATCGGATTCCCTATTTCGTTTTTTGCCGTCAAAAAAGAAGCGCATTCTGACAGGTCAATTTGCTCTGGTAAAGCAGTGAACAAGGACTATTGCATTTATCTCAATGCGAAATCGAGCAAAAACTTTATCTACATCAAAGAAAGGACAGAAATAAAGGTTGAAGTTCCCCCCCCAACCCATATATTAATTTCAGTTTTTATTGAAACTTTAAAACCCAAAATGATGTTGACACCTAAAATAGAGAATTTTGTCCTCCACTGCGGGGAAATGGGTAGCCGTTGGGGCTTCAATCGTACCATTGGACAAATGGTCGGATTGCTGGTCATAAACGAGAAACCATTAACAGCGAATGAAATAGCAGACGCACTAAAAATTTCTCGTGGTAACGTCAGTATGGGGATCAAAGAACTGCAGTCGTGGCAATTGGTTCGAGTACATCATATACCCGGAGACAGAAAAGAATATTACGCACCAAACGGCAGTATCTGGGATTTAGCTAATAAAGTTTTTGAAGAGCGTAGAAAACGAGAAATTGACCCCACGCTTAGTTTGCTACGCGATCAAATTTTAGACGAAGCAAAATCGGAGGAAGAGCGTTATGCACAACGACAAATGCAAACTATCCACGATTTGCTCGAAACCGTAACTAAATGGTCGGCCGAGTTACAAAGACTTTCTCCTGAACAACTTCAATCGTTGATGAAGCTCGGTGCTTCCGTTAGCAAAGTCATCGATTTAAAAGACAAGCTGCTAAGAAAATCGTAGCGAATCTTCCATTTTCACATTTGCATTAGCCCAACCAAAAAAGGCAGCGAGTTGGACGCTGCCTTTTTTATATTTAAATTAGATCTTCGGGTAGCCAATTCGGTCCGACAAATAACCGACACTCGTTGCAAAGTAATAGGATCGATTCCAATGCATGAGCGCTTTGTAGTTATCATAAGCGAGGTACATACGCCCTTTTTCATCGTCGGGCATGACCAAAGCAGCTTTTAAATCAACCTTAGGCAAATCGCTCCCATCTGCACGTTTAACGCCTAGCTGCTGCCACTCCTGAAGAGAGCGCTCAGAACTGCTCCATGCTTCTAACCACTCTTTACGCGATTTCGTACCTCGACGAACAATCCACTCCTTTTGGTAACTATCAGGCAGTTTAACCTGACGGCCCCACGTCAAATCTTTATTCCAACCCACTTGACTTAGGTAGTTTGCAATTGAGGCAAATGCGTCCTCTCTTGTTGTCCAGATGTCTTTGCGGCCGTCTTTATTGTAATCCACAGCAAAGGAGTTAAACGACGTTGGCATAAATTGGGTTTGGCCCATTGCTCCAGCCCACGACCCCTTGAAATGTTCAATGTCGATATGTCCATCTTTCAAGATATCCAACGCCGCCCACAATTGCCGTTTGTACATTTCTTCACGGCGCCCATCAAATGCCAATGTGACCAATGCACTGATAACAGGGTAGCTGCCTTGAACTCGACCAAAATTACTTTCAAGCCCCCAAAGTGCCACGATAAAGCGCGCTTGAACGCCATATTCTTTCGCTATTTTCTCAAGCAGAGTCTTGTTTTCTTTGTAAAGTTCGCGAGCTTTGTCAACTTTCCACTGAGGTACGCGCTTTGGCAAGTACGTTTCCAACGTTTCAACGACTTCGGGTTGGCTCTTGTCTTGAGCGATAACCTTTTTCTTAAATTTTACGGTCGCAAACGCGGTATCAATTAACGATTGTGAATAGCCTTTTTCTGTCGCTTCAACTTTAAGCTGCTCAACATATTGAGAAAACTCTTCTTCCGTTTTTGCAAAAACATTGCCGGACAGTGCTATGGAAACAAGTAACGCACTAATTTTTTTAATCACTAACTACTCCGTTTTGTTTTTTGTGTTCATCAAGTAAATTCTGCTCTGGTGGTGGGATCTGAAGATAAAAACCTTTTTCTTCTAAAGAGGCCTTCACAGAATTAATGTCTGCGACACCCAATTTCTCTTTTGTTGCAAGATTAATCAACATCACAAAGATAGGACGTCCAAAAGTGACCATAAGTGGCTCTGGTACTTTTGTAAAATCGTCACGTTTTTCGACAAACAGATAGGTATCTGCCTTTTTACTGCTCTTGTATACTGCTGAAAGCATTCTAACGCCCATAAATTCTTGCTTAACGATGCGCATCACTATACCATGACTCAACTTGTATTTGGAAAGTTTTGCGGCTCAGCTAGATGTACCTAATACAGATTTAACTACACAAGAATAAGAGTCGCAAAGGTAATTGAGCGCTTATGTCAGAACAAATTTTTGAGTTAAAAGGAAACCTTTTCACGCTGTCTGTGTTACATCTTTATAAGTTTGACCCAGAACAGCTCGCTAATGAATTAGACAACAAAATTTCTCAGGCACCTAAATTTTTTCAAGGTGCGCCAATTGTTGTAAATCTTTCGCATCTACAAGAAATCGACATTGATCTTAAGGCGCTCCGCCAAACACTCATCAACTTAAAGTTAAACCCAGTTGGTGTATGCAATGGAAGCGATATCCAACACGCCCACGCTAAAGAAATTGGGTTATCAGTGTTAAATTATTCACAAGATTCTAAACCTGTTGTACAAACAACTCAGGCTCAAGAAGTAGTAGAAAAAACCGTTTACCTCCCTGCCCAAATCATAAATGGAACCGTTCGTTCAGGTCAGCAAGTGTATGCTAAAGACCGTGATTTAATCGTCCTTGGAGCGGTAAGTCATGGAGCAGAAGTCATTGCAGATGGCAACGTACACATTTATGGCGCACTACGTGGTAGAGCGATTGCTGGCGCAAAAGGTAACGAACAAGCCAGTATTTTCTGTCAAAAACTTGAGGCAGAATTAGTCTCAATCAATGGCAGTTACTGGATAAGTGACTCGTTACAGGGTGAGTTTTGGGGCAAGCCTGCACAAATACAACAGAAAAATGAATCTTTAGAAATTCAAGCTTTGGTCAAAGGATAAATCATATGGCAAAAATAATTGTCGTTACTTCAGGTAAAGGTGGTGTTGGTAAAACAACATCAAGCGCGGCCATTGGTACAGGTCTTGCGTTAAAAGGATACAAAACAGCAATCGTTGATTTTGATATTGGCCTTCGTAATCTTGACTTAATCATGGGCTGCGAACGCCGCGTTGTCTATGACTTCGTTAATGTGATTAACGGTGAAGCAAATCTAAAACAAGCGCTTATTAAAGATAAACGCGTAGACAAACTTTTTATTTTGCCAGCTTCACAAACGCGTGACAAAGATGCCTTAACAAAAGAAGGTGTAGAGCGCGTACTGAATGAACTAAAACAAGAATTTGATTTCATTGTATGTGATTCACCTGCGGGTATTGAGGCTGGTGCACTTATGGCACTGTACTTTGCGGACGAAGCAGTGGTAACCACGAACCCTGAAGTTTCTTCTGTACGCGACTCAGACCGAATTCTTGGTATTTTGCAAAGTAAGTCAAAACGTGCGGAAGAAGGGTTAGAGCCTGTAAAAGAACATTTACTTTTAACACGTTACAACCCTGAGCGCGTAGAACGTGGCGAGATGCTTTCGGTAGATGACGTTCAAGAAATTTTGGCAATCGACCTGCTTGGTGTTATTCCAGAATCAAAAGCCGTTTTGAATGCCTCGAACTCAGGGCAGCCGGTGATTCTCGATAGCGAATCGGATGCTGGCCAAGCATACCTAGACACAGTGAGTCGCTTAGTTGGCGAACAAATCGATTTTAGATTTTTGTCAGTTGAGAAAAAAGGCCTATTGAAACGGATTTTTGGAGGGTAATGTGTCGTTATTAGATTACTTTCGATCACAAAAGAAAAACACGGCTTCTTTAGCAAAAGAACGTTTGCAAATTATCGTTGCACACGAGCGTTCGAAAAGAGGCACACCAGATTACTTACCTCAACTAAAAATGGACATTCTTGAGGTCATCAGAAAGTACGTCCACGTTGATAGCGATGCTATTAACGTTCAGTTTGAGCAAACAGAAGATGATTTAGCCGTTTTAGAACTAAACATTACGTTGCCAGACGACGATAAACACAAATAATCAAAGGCGCATTCAGCGCCTTTTTCTTTTGTTCTGCCCATTGTTTACAAATTCAAGCCTTCAAAAAATGGAAATCTATTCTATTGTTATTAACAGAACAATATTGAATTGCTGATGAATGGCATGTACTTAACCCTACGATGGTCCTTTTCCTGTCTACTACTTTGCACGTTTGCGTCATTTACATGTCATAGTGAAACAACCTTTTCCGGCGGCTTTTGGTTTAACTACAGTGTCAACCAACAAACACACGACACTCATTTTGGTGACGAAGCACTCGTTATCTATCTAGACAAACAACATGAAGCGCACTCTCCTTGGAACTACTCAGCTGAATTTAGAATTGGCCCTGGTGGATTCAGCGATACTGAAAACAACACAACTGGTTCCAATTATGTTCTTCATAAGGCTTGGATAAGTTACAGTAAAAATGAGCAGCACACTTTCATATTAGGTAAAAGTCAGTTGCCGTTTGGCTGGAAAACAGGAAACTTTTGGCCCGGTGATATGTTTCTAGCGGCTTTTGGCGACCAAATGGATGTCGGTATAAAATATGTCGGTCAGTATAACAGCATCAATGTTTCAGCAGCCTTTTACCCACGAGACGATTGGCGAAAAGACTCGACTGATAGTACGGATGACAATCGTCATTGGGGCAGTAGAAAAACTTACCATAAACTGGACACGTGGGTTGGCGACGTAAAATGGCCTCTTCAGTCGTCTCAGAAAATTGGTTTTTCAGTGCAGAAGGGAAAACTACAAGAATCCCTCTCTGGGCGCGATGAAAAAGATGGCCAGCATTACGCGTACACGCTCTATTACGACTACACATTTGATAAGTTTAATTTTAAAGTAAGTTACATCAATGGTGTCCGCCACCTTCCGGATGCTTATTCTTCTGTCGCAGGCCTACCCGAGTCCATAAAAAACCAACGCTATAACACTGAACTAACCTATCATTACGATAACTGGACGTTTCTAATCGATTTAACTTTAGCTAAATCAGATACGGTAGGAGGCGTAGATAAGATGGCCATCGCCTATGCGCCCGGGGTTCGATACAAATATGGTGACGGTTGGATTTACTTAGAATATCTAAATCAAAACGCTTGGTTTGACCGTGATATGAAAATCAATGAAGGGAATTTTGCCGCTTGGTATTTAACTATCGATTACTATTGGTAGTAAAACGAGGCACTTTGGCCTCGTTCTTGGAAGTTTATTTTAGTCTATGAGAGCCTCTCTCACATAAAACAGATTAGCTTTTCCATTCGTCTAATTTACTGCCAATGTAATCCTTTCTCCATGCTTGAAAAAGGTCTGGCTGCAACAACCTCTCTTTCAACTCATCTGTTTTTTTCCACTTCCAACTGATGATTTGGTTAATTTGCTTTTTAGAAGCAAGGACTTCAAATGGTATGTCGTGCTTCTGGGCGACTTCGACTAATACGTGTTTAATTTGTTTGAACGCTTTTTTATATTCTGGAAAATCGACCAACCGCTTCAGACGCTCTGGGCATTCAGATTCAGGGATTTGTTTCCCCTGCTCTATACATGCAAGGATTTCTTTACCATAACGATTTACTTCCATCGGTTCGACGCCTGGAATATTACGAAGCGACGTTGTGCTTGTCGGTCGACGTTTGGCGATTTCAACCATATTGTGTTCTTTAAGCACATGACTCAACGCTAAATTTTTTAACTCTGCCTTATTTTGACGCCATTTAGAAAGTACTTTTAAAACGGCTAAATCTCGTGGTTTCAGTTGCCAAGCGTTTTTTATATCAGTAAACAGTTCGTCATCAGGCAAACGTTCTGAGCGCTTTCTTGCTACTAACGCACTCTCTTCAACGACAATTTCATTCCAATTTCGCGCATCAATTTGAGGTTTGAGAAGTTCAAAACAAGGAAGCAAGTAATAAACATCGCTTGCTGCATAATCTAACTGTTCTTGAGTCAGCGGTCGTTGTAACCAATTTGTACGGCTTTCACTTTTATCAATTTCTAAGTCTAGAAGCGATTTCACCATATTTGCAAAGCCTACACAGTTACCGTGACCGAGTAATAGCAGCGCGAATTGTGTATCAAACAACGGTGCGGGGACAAAACCGGCAAACTTTTGAAATACTTCGATATCCTCAGATGGTGAATGAATCACTTTCATCACCGAAGTATCTTGTAATATGCTAAATAAACCATCGAACTCTAACGGTGCAAGGGGATCAATTACGCCCAAACTGTTTCCATCATACACTTGGATTAACGCAATTTCTGGGTATAGCGTTTTACGGCGCATAAATTCTGTATCTATCGCAATAATAGCGGAAGAACGAATTTGACTGACGAAACTATCTAGCTCAGTTTGAGAGTTGATAAATTGATACTGCACTGGGTGTCCCTCATTAAACCAAAAAGAAACCGGCTTTCGCCGGTCTCTTTTATGCTTTTTCTTTTAAAGCTCTTCGAAGAATTTTACCAACGTTTGTTTTTGGCAATTCATCCTTAAACTCAACAAATTTTGGTACCTTATAATTTGTTAAGTTCGCTCGACAATGGTTTATTATATCTTTTTCTGTAAGCGATGGGTCTTTTTTTACTATAAATACTTTAACCTGCTCGCCGCTCACTTCGTGAGGCACACCAACAGCAGCGACTTCAAGCACACCATCATGCATCGCGACGACTTCTTCAATTTCATTTGGGAACACGTTAAATCCAGACACAATGATCATGTCTTTTTTACGGTCAACGATGTAGAAAAACCCTTCATCGTCGTAAGTCGCGATATCCCCTGTTGCAAACCAACCATCACGAAGACAATCTGCCGTAGCATCTGGACGGTTGTAATATCCCGCCATCACTTGTGGCCCTTTAACCCAAAGTTCGCCCGACTCGCCTTTTGGCGCTTCTTCACCGTTATCAAGCACGATTTTAAGTTCGGTACTTGGGGCGGGTAGACCAATTGACCCGTTGTAACCATCTAAGTCGTAAGGACAGATTGTTACTAGTGGCGCGCATTCTGTCAGACCGTAACCTTCCATCAATTTTGTCTTAGTTGTGTTCTGCCATTTTTCTGCAACTGGTCGCTGTACGGCCATACCACCGCCTAACGACATCTTCAACGTTGAGAAATCAAGCTCTGCAAATCCTGGGGTGTTTAAAAGTCCATTGAACAGTGTGTTTACCCCAGTGATCGCCGTGAAAGGATATTTCCGTAGTTCCTTCACGAAACCAGGCATATCACGTGGGTTAGTGATCAAAATGTTGTGACCACCATACTTCATGAAGGTTAAGCAGTTCGCCGTAAGTGCGAAAATATGATAGAGCGGAAGTGCTGTAATGACGATTTCCTTTCCGTTATCAAGCACTTTGTCTAAACAACCTGATACTTGTTCTAAATTCGCGACCATGTTGCCGTGTGTTAACATCGCGCCCTTAGAGACACCCGTTGTACCACCTGTGTACTGCAAAAACGCTAAATCTTTTAATGTTACTTCAGGCTTTTTGTACTTCGAACCATCGAAGTTCACTACTCTAGCAAATGGAATGGCAGTAGGAAGCGAATAGTCCGGCACCATTTTTTTGATTCGTTTTACGACGAAGTTAACAAGGTGCTTTTTAATTCCGCCCAACATATCGCCAATTTGAGTCACAATGATATGCTTTACCGCGGTTTTAGGTAGCGCCTTTTGTAATGTATCAGCAAAATTCGCGAGAATAAAAATGGCTTTAGACTCTGAGTCATTAAGTTGATGTTCTAGTTCGCGAACCGTGTAAAGCGGGTTCACGTTTACCACCGTACATCCTGCACGTAACACACCTAAAATAGTGACTGGTGTCTGTAGCAAATTAGGCATCATCACAGCGACTTTATCGCCTTTGCCAAGTTTTAATTCATTTTGAACGTAGCTTGCAACCGCTTTAGTTTCTTTGTCTAGCTCACGGTATGTAAGCGTTTTATCCATGTTGGTATAAGCTGGTAAATCAGCAAATTCTGCAAAACTCTTTTCGAATAATTCAAGCAGCGAGTTGTAATGCTCTGGATCGATAGTCTCAGGCATACCTTCTGGGTAGCGCTTTAGCCAGATTTTTTCCACTCTTAGCTCCTGTTCTCGTTATTTTTATGTTGAATAAACCTTAATCTATCTAAGGCAGTTACACAATCGAGCATTTACTCTAATCGCGAGATATTCCCACATTTACGGCTAAGTTACAATTCACTTCGGTTATTTGCATTAATATGCGCCGAAATGTGCTTAAAAGTTAGGCTAGGTGATTCCATATGGCAATGATGTCCACCTTCTATAAACACAGTGTTAATTGTTTTGTAGCACGCCCTAAACACTTCTTCTTGTTGTTTCATGTCTTTAAGCCCCTTAGAACCAAACACAACAAGTGTTGGGGCTACTATACCACTTAATAAAGATAGGGCTTGTTGCTTAGAATAGCGAAATGGCGAGGCAATTTTTAACTTCGGATCAGAAGTTAGCGTCCATCCACCATCCGTCTCAGTAATAGATCGTTCCATTAAAATTCGGATTTGTGATTCACTCAAATCGCTCACTAATTTACGTGCTTGTATGATGTCTTCTTTTGACTTAAACCGTTTCGGCTTTCTTCTTTTTATCGTTTGGCGCTGTTCGATTGAACGGGTTAGTTGTGATTTAGCGGTATTTTCATTTGAAAAAAGGATCCCCATGCCATCGATTAAACTTAATGAAATGACTTTCTGAGGAAAACAACTCGCAACTACGTTTGCGACTAATGCGCCCATCGAGTGTCCGACAAAATGGCAACGCTCAATATTTCTGTTATCCAGAAAATTGACGATATCCGCGACATAGTCCACGAAGTAATATTGTGCATCGTGCGAACGCCAATCGGAAAGGCCGTGCCCAGGGAAATCTATCGCGATACAGCGTAGCTTGGAGTCAAATTGCTCACAACTTAATAAGGGGAAATAACTATTTAGATTGTCTAACCAACCGTGAAGGAACAAAATCGTTTCAGCACCTGCTTCAAGATTGCCCCACTCGATGCCTGCAATACCATCTTGTTTAAACGGAAAAATTTGTCGCTTTGTCTCTATTTTCATAATTATAAGTGTAAACTAAGAGCTCTTTATTTATCATCGCACAGTTTCATCTACACGGGATACTCTTTGGGATTTAATCATGAAAATTAAAACAACCTTATGTACAGCGCTTTTGCTGCCATTTGTAACAATCGCGGCACCGAAAAACATCATCTACATGATCGGTGACGGTATGGGCCCTGCTTACACGACCGCGTACCGTTATTACATGGACAACCCTGAAACGAAAGTGGTTGATCCTACTGTTTTTGATTCTATGCTAAAGGGTATGGCGCACACCTATCCAGATGATCATACTTACGTAACGGACAGTGCAGCAGGTGCTACTGCGCTTGCAACAGGCACGAAAAGCTACAACGGTGCAATTGCAGTTGATACGCAAAAACATGATTTAACAACAATGTTGGAAATTGCGAAACACTTGGGCAAAACAACAGCATTAGTAGCAACATCACAAATCAACCATGCAACACCTGCCAGTTTTGC
Organism: Pseudoalteromonas xiamenensis; assembly: GCF_030994125.1. Classification (NCBI taxonomy): domain Bacteria; kingdom Pseudomonadati; phylum Pseudomonadota; class Gammaproteobacteria; order Alteromonadales; family Pseudoalteromonadaceae; genus Pseudoalteromonas; species Pseudoalteromonas xiamenensis. The sequence goes on from NZ_CP099918.1 coordinate 722,177, forward strand.
AGCACATAACGAAAGTCGTCGTAATTATGATGAAATCGCGAATGACTACATCGACATCAAAATTGATGGAAAGTTGGCCGTTGACTTGATGTTGGGCGGTGGTACTAAGTATTTTATCCGCCAAGACCGCAACATTGTTAATGAGTTCAAAGAAGCGGGTTACGTCTATGCAGATGATTTTAATAAGCTAAACGACATTAACTCATTACCTGCATTAGGTTTATTTGCGGAAGTAGCGTTTCCTTCAGCGATAGATGCCAATCCAAATCGTCTTGAAAAAATGACGAGTAAAGCGCTTTCTCTACTCGACAAACAAAACGAGAAAGGCTTTTTCATTATGATTGAAGGCTCACAGATTGATTGGTGTGGACACGCTAACGACGTTGCTTGTGCGATGCATGAGATGCATGATTTTGCTAACGCCATCACCGTTGCTAAGCGCTATGTAGATAATAACCCAGATACGCTACTCGTTATTACAGCCGATCATTCGACTGGGGGCTTAACACTCGGCGCAAACGGTGAATATAAATGGCTTACGGATGTTGTACGTGGCGTAAAAGGCTCAGCGGTAACTATCACTGAAGCGTTATTAAAAACAGATGATATTGCGAAAACTTGGACGACGTATTCAGACATTTCACTGAGCAAAGAAGACTTATCAGCTCTTGAAGCCGCTAAAAAAGAAAGCGACAAAGCGCTAAACAAAGCTATCAAGAATGTCATTAATACCGCTAGTTTTACTGGCTGGACTACAGGCGGTCATACCGCTGTTGACGTTCAAGTGTTTGCTCACGGCAATTCAGCGATGGACTTTGTTGGTTCGCAAAACAACACAGCTATCGCAGATAAGTTGATCGGGTATATTAAACAGTAAAAAACGTTGGGCGGCGCAATTGCGTCGCCACATTCTTGTTACTCTTCTTTTCTTTGTTTCGGCGCTTTACATATCACGCGTAAACGCTGACGCCTATTAGCTGTTTAATCTCGTTTCTTCTATCTTCATTGGCGATAGATTTATATGCAGAGATAGCGACACCATTTTTGAAACTGGGTTGGTCATAGATAGCCTGCTTTTCACCATCAAAACCACCTTTATCGAGCATCGCAATGGCTTTTTCATTTGAACGGACATAACTATCTAATTGAGAAGTCTGAGAATCAGGTGACGCAACTTTCCTGTCCACTTTAGGCAGTGGTTTCAACTGATAGGTGTGTTGACCAGAAACGACTGAAAGTTGCATCTAAATTCTCATGAAAATAAAACGCTTAAGCGCCTTATATTAGTATAAATATTATTCTCGACCTGGCAACTTTTTCCAAGTAACCGTGTCACGCACATAATGCGGTTGTGCGTCAGCCGGGGCTACCGCTAGACCTTGCTCAAATGCGGCTATCCCGATTGGCAACATAAAGCGCGCGTCTGGATACAATATCGTTTTAGAAATAGAGACATTTTTGTCATCTAAGACATTTGGATAAGTCTGCCAAGCAGTACCGACTGCTAGCGAATTTTGTTGCAGGGTGTTCATCAGCTCAGGACGTATCACACTTTCGTCATACGCTTCGATGGCGATTCCATTTTTGTCCTTACGATATTCACAAAAATAAATTTCATCCATTCTGGCATCAATACCAGCAATAACCTCTGTTACCTTGTTTTGCTCGATAGCTTGCTGAGCCATAGCTTGTAACGTCGACACGCCCACTAACGTTAAGTTCGACGCAAACGCTAAACCTTGCGCAATCGAAACACCAATTCGAACACCAGTAAAACTCCCTGGGCCTCGACCAAAAACAATACCGTCGAGGTCCTTAAGTGAGCAACCTGCTTCTTTTAGAAGGCTATCTACAGTCGGTAGAATTTTCTGGCTATGTTGTTGAGGGCAAATTTCAAAAAATGAAAAGACATTGCCGTTGAACTGTAAAGCGACCGAAAGCGCCTCTGTCGATGCATCGAGTGCAAGTAGGTTCATACTCATATTAATTGATGTTCTCTAGAAATTTAATTGCAGCCGTAATGTCCCGTGTTCGAGTCATGTTTGGCAGACTTTTTAAGAATACTTGACCGTAAGGTCTTGTTACCAACCTATTATCGCACAAGATAAGGACGCCTGTATCATTTCTGTCTCGGATAAGTCGACCAACCCCCTGCTTTAGAGCAATCACTGCCTGTGGTATTTGGATAGAAGCAAATGGATCTTTACCCTGCTTTTCACAATCTTGCATTCTAGCTTGAAGTAACGGGTCATCTGGCGAAGTAAAAGGAATTTTATCGATAATGACACAACTCAGCGCATCACCACGAACGTCTACGCCCTCCCAAAAAGAGGCTGTACCGAGTAACACCGCGTTTCCATGACGAACAAATTGTTCGAGAATAATACGCTTTGATGATTGACCTTGCATGAAAACGGGGTAAGGAATGCGCTCGCTTAAGCCTTCATATACCAAATGCATCATTCGATAGCTCGTGAACAACATAAAGCAACGCCCTTTCGATGCAGCTATGACTTCCTTTGCCATTTTTACAATAGCATGGGGCATAAGATCATCATTAATTTCAGGCAAATAGCGCGGTAGACAGAGAAGCGCTTGTGTTTTGTAATCAAACGGGCTTTCAAGCAAAAGTTGATATTTCGGTTTGAGGCCTAAACTATCCGAAAAATGGTTCAATTCGCCATTCACAGATAACGTTGCTGACGTGAATATAAATCCCGCTTGGGTTTTTTCGACTAATTCAGCAAACTTAGTCGCGACATTCAGGGGCGTAATATGAATTTGAACCGCTCTACGCCCAACTTCATACCAATAGCTGTAGCCCGTTTCGTTAATATCAAATACACGCTCTAGCTTACCTTTTAAGGAAAGTGTACGTTCAAACAACGGTTCGATTTTATCACTACGGTCTAAACAGGTTTTAAGCACTTGATACAAGAAGGCTAAATCAGAAATTACACGGTGAATCGCATCACAAATGTACTTTTCTTTCAGTACATTGCGCCAGTCTCCTTTCGCACCTTCAAGTGGGAACACAAGACGAAAATCTGCTACCGCCGTTTCTAATTTATTGAGTGTTTTTCCCAGTTGAAGCATGTCAGGAATATCAGCTCGATAAACGACGCGAATATCAGTAATAAGTTCTTGTAATTGCTTAGTACTAAACGATTCGCCGAAATAGTCACACGCAATTTCAGGTAGCTGGTGAGCTTCATCAAAAATATAACTATCCGCTGTTGGCATAAGCTCTGCAAAACCACTGTCTTTCACGGCCATATCCGCAAAAAAGAGATGGTGGTTAATGACGACAAGGTCTGCGTCCATCGCACGTAAACGAGCTTTTCGAATATAGCATTCTTGGAAATCCGGACACTCTTTACCTAAACAGTTATCTGCGGTGGAATTAACGTATGGCAAAACTTTCGCGTCTTCCTCAATGCCGACACAGTCTGCTAAATCCCCGTTGTTGGTCTCGGTTGCAAATTTTGCCACCATGGCAAGTTGGTGCATAACATCTGGGTCATCAGTTGGTACGTGACTTACATGTTGACTGAGGCGATATAAACACAAATAGTTGGCTCGACCTTTGAGCAATGCAACTTTTCGTCCTACATTGAGCGCTTTAACAAGCTCTGGTAAATCACGATGGAACAACTGTTCTTGTAATGCTTTAGAACCTGTTGAAATAATGATTTTTTTGTTGCTTTTGAGCGCAGGAGCCAAGTAAGCGAAGGTTTTCCCCGTGCCTGTCTCTGCTTCCACGACACACGTTGCACGTTCAGCAATGGCACTCTCAACATGAACGGCCATATCAATTTGAGGTTGTCGTGGTTGGTAACCTTGAAAATGACGAGCAATAGGCCCGTTGTCCGAGAATAACTGCTTGATGGGGGCAAACCTAGAATTACGTGAATTGCACAAATTGTATAGAGTGCGAAATACACATTCAAGGTGAAAGTGCGTTCTCTTTAAAGTAACATCCTGTAATTATTGACCTTAAAAAACGCACTAAACCCATACATCAAGATGATCATTTTCATCTTCTTCTTTCGCATTCTCACGATGAAGTTCTGATTCTTTTTCTTGCTTTTTTAACTCAGATAGCATCTTTTCGCGTCTTTTTTTATAGCTTCGACCCGATTCCCAACGACACCCGCAATACTAAATGCTTGTTGGTGATGAACATCTAATCGAACTATTTTTCCCATATAGGGAATAAATGCATCCATACTTTCCTCCAAAAATGCCGCTCATTTCCAAACATAGGCATTAAACAGTAACATGAGGTAGGCACATTAAAAACTAATACCTATTTAGTATATTATCGGCAGTTATAATTTATTCTTAAATTACTAAAAATTTCACTTGCCAAAGTTAAACTTGGTATGTTTATCTATAAAGGTATTCAACGAACAACCAAAACAAAACAAGGTTCGAAAAAATGTTAAATATCCTGACAACTGTTTTCCATCATCGCCATCACACATCGGAATAACCCGTCAGGTATTTCGCTGGTAGGTTATTCCTAAAAAGGGACCTCCGGCGACACAAGCACTCTGAATTACTTTCGCCCCGAGGTCCACCTTGGGGTTTTTAGTTTTAGACTATAGGAAAGTAAAATGAGCTCTACAAATCGACTTAGAATAGCAATTCAAAAATCAGGCCGTCTTTCAAAGGATTGCCAATCACTCCTTAAGCAATTGGGCGTAAAGCTGAATCTTCGCGAAGAACGTTTAATTGCACACTCAACAAACATGCCTATCGACGTTCTTCGTGTACGGGACGACGATATACCCGGTCTTGTTATGGATGGTGTTTGTGATCTTGGTATTGTTGGCGAAAACGTACTCGTTGAAGCGCAAGCGGAGCGTTTGAAAGGTGGGCAACCTGCAGACGTTGAGAAACTAAGCTCACTCGATTTCGGTTATTGTCGATTAGCACTCGCATGGCCACAAGAATTAGGTCCTCAGTCAAAGTCTTGGTTTCAGAATAAGCGTATTGCAACAACCTACCCTCAAATCTTAAAAAACTACCTAAAAGCGGAAAACATCAACGCACAAGTAGTTGTACTGACGGGTTCGGTAGAAGTTGCTCCACGTGCAGGCCTCGCGGATGCAATTTGCGATTTGGTTTCAACTGGTGCAACGCTTGAGGCAAATGGCCTGATGCAAGGTGATACCATCCTCGAATCAAACGCTTGTCTTATTAAGAATCCGACGATGAGTTGCCCCGATAAAGCGGCACTTATCAATAAACTATTGCCGCGTTTGAAAGGCGTTCGCCAAGCTAAAGAAAGCAAATACATTATGTTACACGCACCAAAAGCAAAGTTGGACGAAATCTGCGCTTTGTTACCTGGAACTGGACAACCAACATTACTGGCACTTGCCGGCAGCGATGAGCTTGTTGCGCTTCACATGGTCAGCAGTGAAACGCTCTTTTGGGAAACCATGGAAGAGTTAAAAGCGTTGGGTGCGAGCTCGATCTTGGTTATGCCAATCGAAAAAATGATGGAGTAAATGCATGATCGTTTGGAATGAGGTTAGCGAATCGATGCAAAAATCAGCCCTTTGCCGTCCTGCGATTGCAGTAAGCGAGAAAGTGATGGCCATTACTACATCGATTATAGAGTCTGTAAAAGATCAAGGCGACGAGGCTCTCCTGGAAATGGCGAAGAACTTTGATAATCGTAAATCGCCAAGACTATTGGTTTCACAATCTGAAATCGAGCAAAGTGCGTCAACGCTGAGTACAGAGTTAAAAGAGGCTATCGAGCGAGCTTATCAAAATATCAGGACATTTCACGAATGTCAGAAACCGAAAGATATCAACGTACAGACGCAGCCAGGTGTTGACTGCATGTTGAAATTTCAAGCGATTGAATCTGTTGGTCTTTATGTCCCAGGCGGCAGCGCACCTTTGCCAAGCTCCGTATTAATGCAAGGTGTGTGCGCGCAACTAGCGGGCGTAAAAACAATAGTCTTGGCCACTCCAGTAAAAGGCGATGACTCAATTCATCCAGCAATTCTTTATGCGGCGAAACTCTGCGGCATTAGTACCATTGTTGAAGCTGGTGGAGCCGGTGCAATCGCGGCAATGGCGCTTGGTACAAAGACTATCCCAAAGGTTAATAAAGTTTTTGGCCCAGGCAATAGCTACGTAACAATGGCAAAACAGTTACTTTCACAACAATTGCCAGGTTTTGCGATTGATATGCCAGCGGGTCCTTCAGAGGTGTTGGTGATAGCGGATGATGGTGCGAATCCAGCCTTTATTGCCGCAGATTTGTTGTCACAAGCAGAGCATGGAGAAGATTCTCAGGTCATTTTGCTTTGCACCTCAAAATCGGTGATCCAAGAGACAAAAGTAGAAATTGAACAACAACTTAAAACGCTCTCTAGGGCTAACATCGCGAGAGCCGCGCTTGAGAACAGCTGTTTTATCTTAACCGAATCACTCGAGCAAGCGTTTTCAATAAGCGCAGAATATGGTCCAGAACACGTAATACTGCAAATACGGTGCGCGGACGAGTATCTAGACCAAGTTAAGAATGCAGGTTCGGTGTTCGTTGGAGACTTTACACCTGAATCAGCTGGTGATTATGCCTCTGGTACAAATCACGTATTACCAACCTATGGCTACAGTAAAGTGTATTCGAGCCTCAACTTATTAGACTTTTATCGCACTTACACGGTTCAACAAATTACTCAAAATGGGTTGCAAAAATTAAGCCGTGCAATTTTGCCTCTAGCTGAGGCTGAAGGGCTGGATGCTCATGCAAACGCCGTCACTATTCGCCTTGGAGTACAACAGTCATGACTGCTATTTCGTTACCAGAAAACATTGAAAATTTAAAAGCGTATAGCTCAGCCAAAAGCGAGAAGATAGTTGGTTCTACATGGTTGAATGCCAATGAAAGCCCTTATGCGCAGTCTTTTACATTGACTTTTGATGATTTAAATCGCTACCCAGATCCGCAGCCTTTAGCGGTTATTAACGCCTATGCAGCTTACGCAGGACTCGCATGCGACCAAGTACTCATGACGCGTGGCGCCGATGAAGGGATTGAGTTGTTGGTTCGTACTTTTTGCGAGCCCAAACGAGACAGCATCACGATTTTTACGCCGACCTACGGCATGTATAAAGTGACTGCAGATACGCACAACATTGCTATCAATGAATTGTCTCAATCCGATTTACAATCGTTATCTGCTCCTGAAATCGCTGCTCGATCTGCACAAAGCAAGCTTGTTTTTATCTGCAACCCTAACAATCCAACCGGCGGAACGATTCTACCAGCCAAAATTGCTGAAATAGCCACCGCACTCGCCGATACGGCAATTGTTGTTGTCGATGAAGCATATATTGAATTTTCGGATGCGTTAACTTCGTGCCAACTCATCAATGATTTCAGTAACCTAGTTATATTGCGGACACTCTCTAAAGCCTTTGCGATGGCAGGGCTTCGTACTGGGTTTACACTTGCTCAAGCAAAAACCTTAGCACCGATTCGAAAAGTAATTGCGCCTTATCCAGTGTCGACGGTTGTCGCCTCACTAGCAGCGAGAGTCTTATCGCCAGATTCAATCACGCAAATGAAACGACAAGTGACCATCCTAAACAGTGCCAAAGCTAAACTAGTTGGATGGTTAAACAACTCAAACGCGATTTTAACTGTACTTGAAGGTCATGGAAATTTTGTCACGCTAAAACTCGCTGATGTCACGGCATATGAAGCTGCAAAGACGGCAGGATTGATCATGAGGCCTTTCACACTCTATGGTGAATCCGATTGGTTGCGCATTTCAATCGGCAGTGAAAGTGAATTAGATAACGTCAAATTGTGGCTTGATAGCATCGCAGCAAAAGGAACAAAGTAATGGGCTCACCTTATCTTTTTATCGACCGTGACGGCACCTTAATTGAAGAGCCAATTGTAGATAAACAAGTCGACAAACTTGAAAAACTGGCATTATTACCAAATGTCATCCCTGCCCTGCTAGCTTTACAAACAGCAGGTTACCGTTTGGTCATGGTATCAAATCAAGATGGGCTTGGAACAGCCAGTTTTCCAAAAGACACGTTTGACGCCCCTCACAATATGATGATGCAAATTTTTGAGAGTCAAGGTATCCAGTTTGATGAAGTATTAATATGTCCCCACTTTAGCGAAGATAATTGTAACTGTAGAAAACCGAAAACCGCATTGCTCACTGACCTAATGCGGTCTGGTAAAGTCGACCTAGCTCGTTCTTATGTTATCGGTGACAGACAAACGGACATTCAATTGGCTGAAAACTTATGTATTGAGGGAATTCTCTATACTGAAAATAGTTGGCCCGCAATAGTTACTCAGTTGACGACATTAAACAGAGAAAGTTTAATCACACGTAACACTAAAGAAACTCAAATCGCTGTCAAAGTAAACCTCGACCGCACGAAATCAGGCTCCGTTGAAACAGGTCTTGGCTTTTTCGATCATATGCTTGATCAGATAAGAACACACGCGAACATTTTATTGGACGTAAAGGCATCCGGTGACTTGCACATTGACGAACACCACCTTGTGGAAGATGTTGGTATCGCACTTGGTAAAGCACTCAAAGAAGCATTAGGTACGAAAGCGCAAATTGCACGCTATGGCTTTTCTCTGCCAATGGATGAATGCAAAGCCGAGTGCCAATTGGATTTGTCTGGTCGGGCTTCCTTTGTTTTGAATGCTAATTTCTCACGAGAAAAAGCGGGAGATTTAGACGTGCAAATGGTCGAACATTTCTTTAAATCATTAGCAGACAATGCCGAAATATCGTTGATATTGTCAGTGTCCGAAGGCAACTGCCACCACCAAGTAGAAGGTTTGTTCAAGGCATTTTCACGCGCCTTGAGAATGGCGATAGCGGCGGATAAATCTCAGCAGACAGCAAGCTCCAAGGGGTGTTTATGATAGCCATAATCAACACGGGCTGTGCCAACATAAATTCTGTACGATTTGCTTTTAACCGTCTTGGAGTAAATCCTGATGTAATTTCAAGTCCTGAAGAATTAGACCTCTATGACCGCGCCATACTTCCTGGCGTTGGACACGCCCAAGTTGCAATGAAACGTTTAATAGAAACAGGTTGGAATGAAGCAATAAAAGAGTACCAAAAACCCTTACTCGGCATTTGTCTTGGCATGCAATTACTTTGTGAGTCTACTGAAGAAGGCAATGTAACTTGTTTAGGGATCATTCCAGGTCAAATCAAGCTATTGGATACAAAAGGTCTTACTACCCCCCACATGGGCTGGAATAATTTAGCGCAAATACAAAACCATGCGCTGATGAAAAATGTTGAACCGCAAAACCAAGTTTACTTCGTACATAGCTTTGCTCACGAATGCAATGCAGCGACTATTGCTCAAGGTGAATATGGCAGTGCCTTTTCTGCAATTGTGGCGAAAGATAATTTTGCGGGAATGCAATTTCACCCTGAGCGAAGTGCAAAAGTTGGAACACAGCTACTCAATAACTTTTTATCTTGGAACGGACAATAAAACGATGATTATCCCTGCTTTAGATGTATTACAAAATAAAATCGTACGCCTATATCAAGGTAAATACGACACCGCCCAGTTTTATCCTTTTGAATTGTCAGCGAGGCTTTTGCAGTATCAGCAAGAAGGAGCAAAAAAATTACATTTAGTCGACCTCGAAGGCGCTAGAGACCCTGAACAAAAACAATGGCAGCATATTCAAAATGCAACGCAAGCGCTTGATGTACCTTTTCAAGTCGGTGGCGGTATTCGTCGCTATGAAGATGTAAAAGAGTGGCTAAAAGCAGGCGCAAGTCAGGTTGTGATTGGGTCCATGGCTGTTGATAAAAGAGATGAAGTGGCAAGTTGGATTGAACAATTCGGCGCAGAACGTTTTGTTATCGCACTAGATGTCAATCTTTCTAATGATAAATGGGTTCCCGCGACGCATGGCTGGCTTGCGGACTCGGAGCACGACTTATTTGAACTCGTCGATTTTTACGTCAGTCTTGGCGTCGTTGATTTTCTGTGCACCGACATCAGTAAAGACGGAACGATGAGCGGACCTTCATTCGAACTCTATCAGGCGCTTGTCAGTCACAATCCAGGTCTAAAAGTGCAAGCTTCTGGCGGCGTTAGTTCAATTGAAGACATTCAAAAGCTAATCAAAATTGGCGTTGGTGGTATTATCTTAGGTAAATCGCTGTTAGATGGGGCTTTTACAGTTAGGGAGGCCGTTGCATGCTATCAAAACGCATAATTCCATGTTTGGATGTAAAAGACGGTCAAGTTGTTAAAGGGGTTAAGTTTAAAGGTCACGAAATCGTCGGTGACATTCTCACTTTAGCCAAGGCCTATTCAGATGCAGGTGCAGACGAACTCGTGTTTTATGAAATTAGCGCCAGTGTCGAAAAACGATTGCTAGACGTCAATTGGGTTACTGAAATTGCCAAACACATCGATATTCCATTTTGTGTCGCTGGAGGTATCAAGTCAGTTGCAGACGCTGCAAAAGTGCTAGAACAAGGTGCTGATAAAATATCAATCAATAGCCCAGCTATCGCACGACCAGAACTGATTAAAGAATTACACGATGAGTTTGGTAAACAGTGTGTGGTTGTGGGTATCGACAGTTTTTTTGACGTGCAATCAGGAACCTATCAAGTTTATCAATTAACTGGCGATCCGAACGCGTCAAGTCGTACTCGCTACCTGACACAAGACTGGGTAAAACGTGTTCAGGACTTAGGCGCCGGCGAGATTGTGCTTAATTGCATGAATCAAGATGGTGTACGTAATGGTTACGATATAGAACAACTTTCTATAATTAGACAACAATGCCATATTCCCCTTATTGCATCTGGTGGAGCCGGCAAAATAACCGATTTTATTGACGTATTTAAACAAGCTAATGTTGATGGTGCATTAGCCGCGAGCGTTTTTCACAAAAATATAATAGACATTCAAGAGTTAAAGGCGGCTCTAGATGCAAATGATGTGGCAGCAAGATTATGCAGATAACACAACAAACAATTAATGAAGTCAATTTTCAAAAAAGTGAGTTGATCCCGGCTATCGTCCAAAACAATGTGAACGGCGTTATATTAATGCAAGGATTTATGGACAGAGCGGCTCTGGAGATGACACTTCAAAAAGGCTTAGTGACCTTTTTTTCTCGGAGCAAAAACCGATTATGGACGAAAGGAGAAACATCAGACAACTTTGTAGAAGTAGTTTCCGTACATACGGATTGTGACAAAGATTCGATACTGGTCCTTGCAAAACCAAAGGGGCCAACCTGTCATTTAGGCACACAAAGTTGCTTTGGCGAGGCTGCGCCATTGCTTTCGTTTATCGGTCAATTGCAAACGATCATAAATGAACGCAAAGAAAGCGATCCAACGAGCAGCTACACAGCGTCTCTTTTTTCTAAAGATATAAGCCGTTCCTGTCAAAAAGTCGGAGAGGAAGGCGTCGAAGTAGCCTTAGCTGCGATGAAAAATGACAAAGATGAATTGCTAAATGAATCGGCGGACTTACTCTATCACCTAAGTGTGCTTTTAATCCGCTCAGGATGTTCACTAGAAGAAGTTGCGCTCGTATTGAAAGAGCGCCACAAATAATACGAACTTAAAGTGAAGGTGAGCTTGGATTACTTGCCTTCATCTCCCGGCAAATCGAACCCATAAGTTATCTTCAATGCTCGTAGATTGGAGCCACCTCCTTTCCTTGATACAATTCGTTGATTAATCTTGTTGGACCGATTTATGAAGTACACTTGGGATATATTCTGTGATGTCATCGATAATTTTGGCGACATTGGCGTAACTTGGCGTTTGGCTAAGGAAATAGCGGCTCGCGAACTAGGGGCTGTTCGCCTTTGGGTAAATGACTTTAGTAGTTTCGGCGCAATGCTTCCAGAATTGGATAACGTCACCAGTTACCAAACACAAGGCGTTTCAATTGAGTATTGGCCAAACAAATTTCCTCCTAATGTTGTCCCTGCAACGTACGTCATAGAAGCATTCGCGTGTGACTTGCCAAGCTCTTACGTTGAAAGTATGCCACGAGAAACTAAAATTTGGCTAAACCTTGAATACTTAAGCGCTGAATCGTGGGTCGAATCCTGTCATGGTATGAGTTCTGGCGCCAATACAGTCCCAAAATACTTTTTCTTTCCCGGCTTTACACCGAAAACCGGTGGTGTAATCGTTGAGAAAAACTACCAGTCCAGATTGAGCGCGTTTGAGCCATCAACTTATTGGCAACGTCAGGGGATTCCAACACCGAGTTCTAATGAATTGCGCTTGAGCGTGTTTACCTATGAAACACAAAGTTGGCATGCGACGCTTGAGGCTCTATCTAAGGTTTCGCGTCCCGTTAGTTTAATTGTCCCAACGGGTCGTTCCTTAAACAGTTTGCTGCCTCTTTTTACAAAAGAAACTTCTTGTTATAAATACAAAAATATACGTTTGTACACCGTACCTTTCTCGACTCAAGAACACTATGACGAGCTTCTATGGAGCTGTGATATAAACTTTGTACGTGGTGAAGATTCATTTGTGCGCGCTCAACTTGCTGGTAAGCCTTTCGTATGGCACATCTACAAACAGGATGAAGATGCACATCTCGACAAATTAACTGCATTTTTGGACTTAGCTCAGGTTCCATCATGCGTAAAGTCATTTCATGTGGCGTTTAATCGAGATGATCTTCAGCTTGATACCGCATCTTGTCTGTTCGAACAAATCCCGAATTGGCTTCAATGGAGCCAAGATTGGCAAGAAAAAAGAATTAATTGTGAAGATTTAGTCACACAACTAGTGAAATTTTTAAATAGCAAAGTATAATTCGCGACATTCAACGTTGAGGAATACTTAGATGAAAACAGCACAAGAACTTCGTGCAGGTAACGTTATTAGCTTTAATAACGAGCCAATGATCGTATTGAAAACTGAATTTAACAAATCTGGCCGTAACGCTGCGGTTGTTAAAATGAAGTTGAAAGGTCTATTAAATAACAGTGGTACTGAGACAGTTCTTAAAGCGGATGAGAAAGTAGACACTATCATTCTTGATCGTAAAGAATGTACATACTCTTATTTTGCTGATCCTATGTACGTATTTATGGATGAAGAATACAACCAATACGACGTAGAAAAAGAGAACCTAGGCGATGCAGTTATGTACATCGTTGACGGTATGGAAGATAAATGTGAAGTAACTTTCTACAACGAAAAAGCAATCTCTGTTGAGCTGCCTACAATTGTTGTTCGTAAAGTTGAGTACGCAGAACCAGCAGCACGTGGTGACACGTCAGGTAAAGTTACTAAACCAGCTCGTCTTAACACAGGCTACGAGATGCATGTACCTGCATTCGTTGAAATCGGTGATTCAATCGAAATCGACACTCGTACAAACGAGTTCCGTAAGCGCGTACTTTAATCCTGCGAGATTATACGCTGTTACGATTAGCGTTGCTGACTCTTATAAACACCTCGCATAAGCGAATGGTTATATAGTGGCAGTAGCGCTACGTTTAAATTAGGCTAGAATCATCGGCCTAATTTCCCTGACTTGTGTAAATTTGTCTTTTAGCTACTACACCAGGATCTTCCTTCAAAAAACGTGACTTTTGAGTCTTTTTTATCCTCCCCACTTTTGAAAACAACATCTTTACCTACGTAGTTAATCATTTAATTTGTTCCAATGGACGCGCACGCGACAAAACCAATTTCAAAGATGTTTGGGAATGGATTTACATCATCGAACTTTGTGTTCAAATTCTTTGCCTTTTAACGCATCCCCGTCGCTCCAAACCATAGAACTTTCCAGTATTCTAATGTTTTTCTGAGCAGACGTTTTCAGCACTATATTCGCCACGGGTGTTTGCGTAGCTATTCCTCCGCTAGAACAAACGCCCGTTGCAGTTGGAGCGCCAAAAACGGGATTTAAGATTGAGTCGATGACGACCGCTATCGTTGAGAATATTTTAAGTCTTGAACGCCAAGACGAAATGCATACACGCCCTACGTTCAATGTAATTTGCTTAGCTGATATGAGGGATAAAGTGGCCGCCTTTGTAGTCCTGCCACAAAATCCTCCAAGGAATACCAACTGGACACCGATGGGTAAATGGGTACATGTGGCTAAAAAGCGTTTGAAAACTACTTCTTTTATAAAGTAAAGCACGGGACGAATGAGCCCATCTATGAAAATACCTTCTTGGTGCTGTCGGTATTGAACAGGTTAAGAAAGAAGAAAGCTAATTCGAATTTGTAAATCGGTGGAAAGGTCTATCTAGTCAGTCATCAAGTTAGCCTGTTTTGGTTGCCTACTATCTAGTCGATATGATTGATAGAAGGCGGCAGAACTTCTGGTATTTCGTTGTCCCACATTTCTATGACACTTTCGAAACCATGCCTAGGGATCCAGCCTAATTCTCGTTGCGCTAATGTTGAATCGTACACTCGGTCAAGACTTGTCGGTAGTGGCCACCCTCGTTGCTGGAATACATTAGCAAGTTTAGGTGCCTTATCTTCAATTGTCGTCGCGGCGTGGTTTAGTAAATTACAGCTGTCTGCCTGAACAAATGGCGTTTTACCCGAGATTATATACCGCCGAAAGCCGGCCAAACGTTTGTCTATTGCCTGTCTATGTGCACTAGCAACATCCCTAACATCTATACCCCGTGTCATGCGATATACTGCCATTTCGTCTGCAGGTTCAGGGAAACAGCGCGACATTTGCAATACCGTTACCGGTAGATTAAAAACATCTGATATCTTTTGGAGTTTCGTCTCCGCCAAAATCTTACTTCTGTGATAAATTGTTTTTGGTTGCGGCGTAACCTGTTCGTTAATCCAACCCGCGTGACTCAGTGGGGTAGATGCGTATCCATACAAGGCCGTTGTACTTGTAAAAACAAAATGCTTAACACGGTATTTGACCCCTTGAAGAGCCAATTGCTCTGTTGCCTCAACATTAATTCGATTAAATTCGTCGTCACACACTAAACCAACATGGGGCGCGTGTAGTGCTGCTGTATGAACGATAACGTCAATGCCTTCTAATGCCCCCCTATAAGTTCTATATTTTGAACATCCCCAACAATGTCCGTCGTAGAACATGGCACTCGATCGATACCAATGACATTGTGCGAATTCATTAGATTAATGTAGATCGCACGTCCAACTCTGCCTGCTGAACCTGTGATAAGTATTTTCATAGCAACATCCTAGGTTTTTGATACCTTGCAATGGCATTGCGTCATCTGAACTAGAATTAAGTAGGCTTATTAAAACGAGTTTCAAAAAGATGGGACTTAAACTGCAGAAACCTATTCAGCCTTCTTGTTCGATGTAAAAAACAAAAAGGCTGATGGCACTCTGTCATTTATTACTTTACGCTCGGATGATTGATACCCATCCACGCTTTGAATAGCATCGCTTGGCGTTCTGTTGGATGTTCAACCGCTGTAATTACTTTTTCTTTGTCGAAATCTTCTGAAAGCGTCAGTGTGGTCGTCATTAATTCATCACGACGGATAAAGTCGACTACCACTTTATCGCCTGGTTTAAACACTTCCAACGACGCTTTTAAGCTTTCACGCACGTGTTTTTTATTAAATGCGACAATTTTGTCCTCGCTGGTCAGCCCCGCTTGCCACGCTAAACTATTTCTTGCAACGTGAGTCAGCGTTAATAGTTGGCCCTCTAATTTTGCACTACCATCCAATCCAGCTATCGACTTGGCATCCTCTGGGTAGTCGTAAACCAAGCCGACTTTATTAAACAATCCATCAAAATCTAATATAGCGGGCTTATCCACATTTTGTTGCCACCAAAGCGAGTAATCGTTGCCACTGACTTGTTTCAAAATGTCTTTAACATTGCCCGAATTAAAACTTTTCGGCAATTTAAATTGATTGTAGAGCGCTTTATGGACATCTCGATAGCTCACTTTACCATCACTATCGTCTAGCAATTTAATATCGAGCGCCATCGAAACAAGCGAACCTTCAGAATAAATATTTGTCGTAAAGTTTTTGCCGTGATCGCCACCTTGATTGATCCATTTATCAAGACTGGTTGCCGCAACAGACTGCACTTCCCTACCCGGCGTTTTAAGATGACGATTAACGGATTTAGTCAGACCTTTCAAAAATTCTTTACTTGTTGAAATTCCGGCATTTAGAAGTAAATAGTCTTCAAAATAACTGGTTGAACCTTCCGAAATCCAGAGTAAGTCAGAATAATTAGGATTTACGTAATCGTAAGGTACCAATCCATCTGGACGGTAATTTTTAACGTTCCATGTATGAATGAATTCATGTGCTGCAGTTGAAATAAAGCCTAAATAATCTTCACGCTTAGCAAATTTGTATCGGGGACGTTGGATGATTGTGGAATTTAAATGCTCAGTCGCACCACCTGCCCCACTTGTTGCGTGCACCATGAAAACATAACGTTCAAACGGGTATTCATCCCAAATCAAATTGCCTGTTTTTACGAGCTTTTTAAGGTCGTCCAGCATGAGCGATTCGTCATAATTACCTTCGCCCCAAATCACTAGTTCATACTTTTTACCATCAACATCGAATTTGTGTAACTTATTAATGCCTGTTTCAATTGGTGAGTCGATTAAGATGTCGTAATTATCGGCAACAAACTTATGATTGTTCGGGGATTCCATGCCTGACACCGAACGCCATGTTTTGGGTACGTTTAACTGAACAGAGACGGGTTCCTGCCTAAAAGACTCACTAAACATGAAAAAGCCCGAAGCATCGATAAATGCATGACTGTCGTCGATGTGACGTGCTCGGAAGCCTAATTCATTGCCATAGACTTGGTAGGACAGTTTAATCTCCGTTGGCTCATCCAAATAAACGCGCCATGTATTTTTGTCAATTTTGGACCAAGAAAGCTCTGCACCTTTTTTGTTCTTCGCACTAAAGAAACGTACGCCATTTGCAAGGTCTAAAACTTCATAACGACCTGTGCGCCAATCAGGTAAGTGAACGTCAACATGCGCCATGTTGGCTTTTGGTAGTGCAACGATAACATCGGCTAAATGATGAGTTGGATTAGTAATTGAAAGCGAGTAGTTCACATCCGCGAAAGAGAGCGAGCTAAAAGCCGTAGCTATTGCAAGTGCTGAATATTTAATCGATTTCATGGTTTTTGCTTAGATTGTTTTTTTCTAACATACCAAAAATTCTATACGCTTTTGTATTTTTTCGCCCAACCACGGCATTTTTAGGACTATTCGCTGGCTAAAAACTTTGTTTCCTATCAAAGCGCCTTTAATTTTTGCTACCTCGATGCGCAATTTGTTGTAAACTTGACCGTAGTCCAGAGAAACATGTAGTGGTTAATGTTGGTGTCGAACACGCAAGCAAACTTAGAAAAAAAGTTAACTCAAGCAATTCAAGCGCGAAAATCCTTAGAAGAAGCACGAAAAGCACAAGTTGAAACATTAACCCAATTCGCTATGCGTCTGTCGGTCGGTTGTAAAGGACTAGACGTTTCTTTAGATAACCAATTGGCTAAATTCCGAAGCGCCTTAACAAAAGGTGTCGACTTTGAACATCTAATGCCAATGATTGATCAAATTTCTGGTTTGTTGAAACAACAAGAAGCGTCCTTCGTCACCTCAGAACGAGATCTCGTCAATAGTATCCTTAGTGCGGGCAAACAACTGCAAAAAACCAAAGGCCTTCCTGACGATTCGCGCCGAAATTTACGCCACCTGTTGGACCACGAAATCGGTAACGTAAAAGCGCTACGCGACTTCATCCCATTAATGGAAAAATTGGTCGACCTATATCATCAAGCTCTACAAGCCAAATTGAAGGCTGCCGGCTCAGATGGTTCATCGAGTGATACTGAGCAGTATGCTGAGCTCGCACGTGATTTATTGGCTTTGTCAAATGAACTGATGTTTGATGAAGACGTTTCCGACGAAGTCAAAGCCGTAAAAAATGGCATTGCGCTGACTGACTCTGCGGATAAATTACTCGACGCATCTGTTGCAATTATTCGCATTGTCGTTAAGAGCATTGCGCGTGAACGACAAACGGCACAAGGCTTTTTGATTTCGTTAAATCAAACACTTGAAGAATTAAATCAGTCGATTGTTCAAACAAGTGAGCAATCTAAAAGTGTCAATTCAGCGCTACAAACACTGAATTCTCAAATAGAATCAAAAATTAAAAATCTCTCTAACGCCACTCAGTCAGCAACCTCAATCGTCGAGTTAAAGGCGTTAGTTGATGGTGAACTCAAATCGCTAAGCAAAGATTTGGTTGAACGCGAACGATTGGAGCAACTAGAGAAGTCGGCTCTGATCGCAAGTTTCGAATTTATCAACGAACGCGTTAATCAGCTGGAATCTAAAGTCAATAATTACAAGAAAAGATTGACTGAACAACGATTTAGAAGCCTGTTAGACGGATTGACCAAATTGCCTAACCGCGCAGCATTTGACGACAAGTACAATCAAGAATTTCATAACTACTCAACGACTAAATCTGATGTCACTTTGGTCGTTATAGATGTCGACCATTTTAAGTCGATAAATGACAAATATGGCCACAGCGCGGGCGATAAAACTTTACAAGTCATTGCAAGAGCACTAAAAATGTCTATAAGGAAGTCGGATTTTATTGCTCGATATGGTGGTGAGGAGTTTGTACTATTAATGCCAGGTATGCCGTTGGAAGAGGCAAATGGCCCGTTAGAAAAGATTCGTAAGACCATAAAGAGTATCCCGTTTAAGTTTAAGGACAAAGAAGTAGAAATTACCATTTCACTGGGTGCGACTCAGTTGAAAGAAGGAGATACCCCTTTGACTGCGTTCGATAGAGCCGATGATGCGCTTTATGAAGCGAAAAACAGTGGTCGTGATAGGGTTTGTCTCCGCCAATAAAAAGGAGAGTGTCTATGCATGTTCAGCTAAATCCAACCGGAGTATTGAATTTACTTTCTCAGTTGGAAGTGGATTTATTACAGCAATCTTCAACCAGTGAGCGTTATAGACTATTCAGAAATTGTGCTCTCGCCGTGTTAAATGTCGGGAGCCATACCGACTCGAGTTCTGAAATTTATAATAAATATCAAGATTTTGATATTAAACTCATCACCCGCGAGCGCGGCCTAAAAATCGAATTAACAAACCCACCAGAAACAGCCTTCGTGGATGGAAGTATTATTACAGGTATCCACGAGCATATTTTCTCTGTGATTCGAGATATGCTTTTCATTTGCCAAAAATACGCGCAAGACATTAACGAAGCAAAAGAGATTACACACATGGTCTTTGACATGTTGCGAAATGCCAATGCGCTGCGTGTCAACACAGACCCGAACATGATCGTATGTTGGGGCGGTCATTCCATCAACGAGATTGAATACAAATACACGAAAGAAGTTGGCTATCAGCTTGGATTACGCGGTCTAAATATTTGTACAGGGTGTGGGCCTGGTGCAATGAAAGGTCCGATGAAAGGTGCAACCATTGGCCACGCTAAGCAACGTATCACGGACAATCGCTATCTAGGTTTAACTGAACCCAGTATTATTGCGGCTGAGCCACCGAACCCTATTGTTAATGAGCTTGTGATACTTCCTGATATTGAAAAACGGCTCGAGGCTTTTATACGAGTTGCGCATGGCATTATTATTTTCCCAGGTGGTGCAGGTACGGCAGAAGAATTGCTTTATTTGCTTGGCATTATGTTGCACCCTGAAAATGCGAAACAAAAGCTTCCCGTTATTCTTACGGGGCCTAAAGAATCAAAAGCGTACTTCGAAGAACTCGCTAAGTTTATTGAAAAGACGCTTGGCAAAGAAGCTTTAAGCAAATTTGAGATCATTGTCGATGACCCTGTTCAAGTGGCTCAAAAACTGAAAGAAGCCATGCCAAAAGTAAGAGAATATCGCAAGAACGAAGGTGATGCATATTACTTCAACTGGACGCTTAAAATTGAGCACGAATTCCAAATGCCATTCGCTCCAACCCATGAAAATATGGCCAATCTCGATCTCCATTTAGAGCAAGAGAAACAACAGTTAGCGGCCAATCTTCGACGCGCTTTTTCTGGCATTGTAGCCGGCAATGTGAAGGATGAGGGACTTAGAGCAATCAAGCAATTTGGTCCTTACGAATTGCATGGCGATAAAACCTTAATGGTCGAAATGGACAAGTTACTTCAAGCATTTGTTGAACAAGGACGAATGAAGTTACCTGGCAGCAAATATATTCCTTGTTATAAAATCAATGCATAAACCAAATATCCTGATCATCGATGCGCTTAATTTAATTAGGCGCATCTACGCTGTAGAAGAAAAACACACTCAAGATCCCAAAGCGCTTATCATTGCGTGCAAAGCTCGCGTTCACAATGCGTGTGCAAGGCTCTTAAAGTTAAAACGCTTTCAATATGCAATCGCCATATTTGACGGTAGAAATAGCTGGCGCTATCAGTACTATCCAAAGTATAAATTCAGTAGAGCGCCCATGCCTGAGATACTAAAGGCAAATTTACAAGACGTGGCTTCAGGTTTTGAGCTTGCCGGGATCGCTGTTTATTACCCAGAAAACGACGAAGCGGATGACGTGATTGCAACGCTTTCAAATAAAGTTACACGGGTAAATCTTGAAAGTACGATTGTGTCTACCGATAAAGGTTTTCTCCCATTACTTACGCAAACAGTGTCTATTTATGACTATTTTCAGCAATGTTTTATAGAAGAAGCGTACGTAGAAAAGAAATTTTCACTGAATACTCAGCAACTGATTGATTTTTTTGCCCTCGTTGGAGACAAAACAAACGACATTCCAGGTGTAAAAGGTATTGGAAAACAAACCGCTTTAGCCTTGTTAGCTCAGCATGGTTCTGTCGACAGTGCTGTCAACGATGAGACACTAGACAGCAAAGTAGCGCAAAAACTACAAAAGGGAATTGATGAGTTTATTCTGAGTAAAGCACTTTTAACACTAAGAACAGATATAGATCTTGGTATAAGCTTGAGGGATTTGCGAATTTCGACTTCGTTAGTCGCAGAGTCCTGATGAAAAATGATTTGTTTGGTATAGTAAATGCAAGAATTTTTGGCTTGTACTAATTATGATTAAAAAGATACTCCAATACGTTTTTCTTGGACTAGCTGTGTATGCGGGCATCGTCATGTTAGTGATCAATTTTTATAAAGACGACCCGAGCGCGATGATTTGGCAAGACCGTGAAGCATTCAATAAACGTTTTATTGAAAAACTGTCTGTCGACAGTGACATCGTACTTGATGAAGTATTAGAAACACTTGGTAGCCCTGATTTAACTTACGTTAAAAAAAGCGAAGATAATGTCATGCAGATCGTTTTTTATCGAACGCAGTTAGTGAAACCTGACGGTATTACAACACAAGACGAATGCACAGGATTACTGTTTGAGAATGGCAAGCTCACGTTATGGGGCCCAAGCGCAATGATTGCCTATCAAAAAGGCTTTGATCATTAATGGGCGCCTATCCAAACGCTATTTTCTTACAAAAGCTCATCGAGCGAACGCACCAACTTCTACGCCTATACTATAATAAAAATCAATGGCACCACATAACGCCCCTACTGGCCCAATTAAGTGACGCTTATATACAGCTCTACTCACAAAATCCTGTCGCACTTCAAGCTCAACTCCAGATTTACATCAAATCTCATGGTTATACGACCAACATGGTCGTAAACGAGGTAGTTCTTGTCCTCGCTGTGTGTACACACTTCGGTTATTCAGAGAAAGTGACTGCGGAATTAGTTTCAGCCTGTTTAGCAAACTATTTATGCGTTACCAATGAAAACAACGCAATGGCAAGAAGTGAGCCCGTTTCATCTCAAACAAAAAAACAATGGCAATTTAGGCATCATCTCGTCGTAAAGTTATTTGAACGAAACGGCAGCGCTACGAATGAAATCACGCATATCTTAATGCGCCTAACGAAATATCAAAAAGCCCTTAACTACCCTGACCTAATTAACCTGTATGATTTTAAAACACTCATCGTTGCGGTTGCTGATTTGATTGCAAGGCGCATTACGCCAAAAAGTTCGAACGAAAAAACCACTCCCCTAAGAGACACATTAAAGGATCTTTACTTAAGCGCCGCAAGTGAGAAAGTGCGTACAGTATTAAAAGCTCTGGTTGCAGAGCTTGAATACCCTTTTCCAGGCCAACTCACTCGCTTTAAGGGTTACAATGCGTTTTGTTTAAAGCATGCAAAAACGCATACCGAACTTTGCGTCGTGAACGACAAGAAGCAGCTCCAAACTATAACCACAGAGCAGCATTTAAACTTTAGACAATCTAGTATTCCGCTTGCAGATCCTACGATTATCTTTGGTATTTGGTTCGCACGAAAGCAAGTAGAAGAAATCCGTTCCGAAGAAGCAGAAAAACCAAGCGTTATTGAGACTGCTGTAGAACTAGGCCATCATGATTTTGTGAGTTATCAACAAATAGAAAAAGCACTTTCGTACCATCCTAATCTTGTCGAACGGCTTTTGACAGCCGCACGTCAATACAACAAACAACAACAAAAAGCTGGTGGGCTAAGGCACAGTTTAACAATGGTGGGGCTCGATAATGCCGCACTTATGTGTCAACGCGTACTGCTCGAACAAAGCCTAGAAGACTACGCACATCCATTGATGGCTGAAGTGTTAAGTCGCTATGCCATCACCTTAAAAGCAGTTCAAGCCTACACTGCGTTACAAACTACCTATCATTTTGAAGCAATTGCCGGCCCGTTTACCGCATATGTTTACTACTTGTTATGCACCTATCAGGATATTAAGTGGCAAATACCAGATGTAGAATTCGATCAAAAAACCACACCGCTCAGTTATGCCTATATTTTTGGCATTAGCTCGGTGGATAACAAAACCGTGTGCGAGTCAATACAAGCACATTTTTCTTTTAGCGGCGCGCATAAAGCCTTTATTTCGTCAGAACTTTCATCAAAAGAACAGCTAATCGGTTTATCCAAAGCGATGGTATTCATTAAGCTCGCCGTATACCGACTTTTAAAACCCGAGGTCCCTTTCTCTGCTTGGCAAAAAGCATTGATCCAAGAACAGCTAGTTGATCTTTCGGTGACGGATTTTAAACATTTTGTTGAAAAAATCATTGAACAAGCGCCGTATAACCCAATCTAATTGCTCATCATTTCTTCAATAGATTGTACTAATAACTAACATAAATAGCATTTATGTCTATTAAGCATTCCAAACTGGAATAAGCATGAATAAATTGCTATAAAACGCGCTTAATTTTTCAAGCGAATCCCAAGCCTACAAACCAGATGCTACACTGATACTTTTATCGTCAGCAGTAGTCGTAGGCGCATTATTGATATAGGAACTAGATATGGCAAAGCAAACCATTACGGTGATCCGTGGCGACGGTATCGGCCCAAGCATCATTGACTCAGCGATTGAAATCTTAAACGCAGCAGGTTGTGACTTTGAATATGAATTCGTTGATGCTGGCTTAGCAGCGCTAGAAAAAACGGGCGAGCTTCTTCCAAAGGAAACTTTAGAAGCAATTGAGCGTAACAAGATCACGTTAAAAGGTCCACTTACAACACCTGTTGGCGAAGGTTTTACGTCAATCAACGTAACACTGCGTAAACAATTCAACCTATACGCAAACGTGCGCCCAGTGAAATCCTTTGAAGGCACAAAAGCGCGCTACAACGACATCGACATCATTACCGTTCGCGAAAACACGCAAGGTATGTACTCAGGACTTGGCCAAGTGGTCTCTGCTGATGGTTCTGAAGCTGAAGCTATGTCAAAGATCACTCGTGACGGCGCTGAGAAGATCGTTACTTTTGCTTATGAACTAGCACGTCGCGAAGGTCGTAAGAAAGTTACAGCGGTGCATAAAGCAAATATTCTTAAGTCAACATCTGGTTTATTTTTGAAAGTTGCACGCGAAGTCGCAGAACGTTACCCAGACATCGAATCAGCTGAAATGATTGTTGATGCAACCTGCATGAAACTAGTCATGACGCCTGAAGAATTCGACGTCATCGTAACAACTAACCTATTCGGCGACATTCTATCTGACCTTTGTGCAGGTCTTGTAGGTGGTTTAGGTATGGCTCCTGGCGCTAACATTGGTGAGGGCGCTGCGATTTTTGAAGCTGTACACGGTAGTGCACCTGACATTGCAGGAAAAAATCTTGCAAACCCTACGTCAGTAATCCTTGCTTCTATCCAAATGCTTGATTACCTTGGCATGCCAGAAACTGCAGAGAAGATTCGTGCAGCCGTTGCAGATGTAATTAAATCAGGCGACCGCACAACACGTGACCTTGGTGGTACGCATGGTACAACCGATTTCACTCAAGCGGTAATTGAACGCCTTTAATTTACCGTTTTAGTTGAAAAAAGCCAACGCAATGCGTTGGCTTTTTATTTTTTGAATAATTTTTCCTTTAAGCAATTCTTCTCCAAGTTCTTTGCATTATTCCTCCCAATAGCCTGCTTTCAAAAAAAATATATGCAACTTATCTATAACAGGGTTGACATAGAAATCTAAAAAGCATACAAATAGTTCATTACTGAAACAGATTACATTGTCGCCAAAATGAAAAACGTATTCGCTATCGTCAACGTCCTAGTACTGGTCTTAGTCTTAAGTCCAGCGGGGTCGTATTAGATAGCATTTGGCTAAACAACCCCGCAAATTTGCGGGGTTTTTTTTTAACTAAAATCAGTATTTCTGCGTATAGCAGTCAATTGTTGGACGTGAAGTTCTCTCGGATTGACTCACTGATACTCAAAAATTGGCGTTAAGCGAATTTGTCAGATGAAAACTCGCATGACGGTGGGAGTATTCACTTTATCGCAGATATATTGGCTTCAATCACAACTGAGGAATGAGGATGAACGAGCAATATAATGGCTCTCAATTAGTTGTAAAAGCGCTTCAAGCACTCGATGTAAAATACATCTTTGGCTACCCTGGTGGCTCAGTGCTAGATCTTTACGATGCACTTTTTCAACAATCTGAGATAGAACATATCTTAGTACGTCATGAGCAAGCAGCAACACACATGGCTGACGGTTTCGCACGTAGCACAGGCGAAGTAGGAGTCGTTCTTGCGACATCAGGACCTGGCGCAACAAATTGCGTTACTGGCATTGCAACGGCTTACATGGACTCAATCCCGATGGTTGTGCTCTCAGGCCAAGTTCCTTCAAACCTAATTGGGGACGACGCGTTCCAAGAAACAGATATTGTTGGCTGTTCACGCCCTATCGTAAAACACAGTTTTAACTGTCGTCACGCTGAGGAAATCCCAACCGTACTTGCGAAGGCGTTTTTCTTAGCAAAATCAGGACGTCCTGGGCCCGTTGTTGTTGAATTACCGAAAGATATACTCAACCCAGCACAATTCTTTGATTTCAAGATGCCTGAAAATATTGAGATGCGTACCTACAATCCAAATGTGAAAGGCCATCCAAAGCAAATTAAAAAGGCCGTAAGTGCGATATTGGGCGCGAAGAAATTAGTTGTATATTCTGGTGGCGGAATTGTTCTTTCGAATACTTCTTTGCAACTAACACAGCTTGTAGAATCGCTTAACGCGCCATGTACAAATACCTTAATGGGCTTGGGTGGGCTAAGTGGTACACATCCTAATTTTCTCGGCATGCTTGGTATGCATGGTACGTTAGAAGCAAATAAAGCAATGGCGAACGCCGATGTTATTCTAGCGCTTGGCGCGCGATTTGATGATCGAGTTACCAATAACGTACAAAAATTCTGTCCAGATGCCACAATTGTGCATGTTGATGTAGACCCAACATCAATCTCAAAAACGGTAAAAGCACACATTCCTGTTGTTGGTTGTCTTGCTACAGTACTAGAGCAACTGCAAAGCGCTATTGACGCGTCGAAAGACCGTATCGACCGAAGTGCACAAGAAGATTGGTGGTATCAAATCACCAAATGGCGTGAACAAAATTGCCTAAGCTTTGACGCCTCAGGCGAAAAAATCAAGCCACAGGAAGTTATCCGCAAGGTTTATGATATTACTAACGGCGAGGCGTACGTTTGTTCTGATGTAGGTCAACACCAAATGTTCGCCGCACAGCACTACCCTTTTAAAAATCCACGCCAATGGATTAATTCTGGTGGTCTTGGCACCATGGGCTTTGGTCTACCTGCAGCGATGGGCGTAAAAGTTGCCTTCCCGTCAAGCGAAGTAATCTGCGTAACAGGCGATGGCTCTATTCAAATGAACATTCAGGAACTCAGCACCTGTTTGCAATATGGCTTAAATGTGAAGATTGTATCACTCAACAATCGTTCGTTGGGAATGGTTAGACAGTGGCAAGATATGCTGTACGGTGGCCGTCATGCTAGTTCCTACATGGAGTCATTACCTGACTTCGTCAAACTAGCAGAAGCCTACGGCCACGTTGGTATTAAAGTCGATACACGAGACCAACTCGATGAAGCCCTTGAGAGAGCATTCAGCATCAATGACAGATTGGTTTTCTTAGATATTTGTGTCGATGAATCTGAACACGTATACCCTATGCAAATAAAGCTAGGCAGCGTTGATGAAATGTGGCTTAAAAAGGGAGTAAAAGCATAATGAAACGTATCTTAGCTATCTTACTTGAAAATGAGCCGGGTGCATTGTCGAGAATTGTTGGTCTGTTTTCACAACGGGCCTATAACATCGATTCATTGACTGTTGGAACAACCGATGACCAAACGCTTTCTCGTATCACTATTACTACTCATGGTGACGACCGAGTGGTTGAACAGATAACCAAACAAGTAAATAAGTTAGTCGATGTATTAAAAGTGCTCGATCTAACTGAAATGCAACACATTGAACGCGAATTACTGTTAGTAAAAGTGTATGCAAGGGATGAGCAAAGCAGAGCTGCAGTAACGCGTGTTTGCGATGTGTTTCAGGGTTCGATCATCGACATGGGTAAACAGAGCTACACACTACAGATGGTCTCTGGAAAAGACAAAATTGAGTCTTTCCTCGATATGTTAAGACACGAAACCGACCTTATCGAGGTAGTTCGAAGTGGAACCGTTGGCATAGGCCGCGGTGATAAAGCACTGAGAAGTTAGACAAAATAAAAGGGGCTAAAAGCCCCTTTTATTTAATTTGAAAGCGTAACTATTATGGGTTTACGCTATCTTTCAAACCTTTACCAGGCTTGAATGAAGGAATGTTTGCTGCAGAAATTTGAATTTCCGCGCCAGTTTGTGGGTTACGACCTGTACGAGCTGCACGCTCTTTAACAGAGAATGTACCAAAACCAACCAGTGCTACTGCATTCCCATCTTGAAGAGATTTAGTAACAGCACCTGTGAATGCGTCTAATGCACGCGCAGCCGCTGCTTTAGAAATTTCTGCATCCGCCGCCATTTTTTCAACTAGTTGAGCTTTATTCATCGTTTGATTCCTATTCTTTATTTTTATGCCTTAGCAAATCCTATACTTATGCATTTTTACTGCGTTGGCAACTACTAAATGCATCATTTTTAACTTTATCGATGAAATTATCGTTCTCCGTTTTTATTTTCGGTAATTTTGAACACAGCTCTACGTTTGTTGTTAACAATACTAATCCCTAAGGCTCATTTTAAGGGACGTTCGAGCCAATAGCATGAAACAAACTGACCAACTCATTCCAAACAACAGAACAAACTCAATCCGTTCTCTTTGAAGTGTGAGCAAGTTCAAATTTTCTGCTGCGAGGTAGCTAATAGAGCAACCAAGGCTCAGCAACAATAATTGATAGCATGTATTCAATTTGAAAACAAACGAAAGACTTTCTCGGACTGTGAATATAAAACAACCCCAAAGCAATACGATATAATCAGGTAGCATCGCGTCAATATAGCGAAATAGACCTAAAAATGAGAGTGTTTGCTCTACAAGTAACAAAGAAGGCAATAGAATCAGCAGATCCACAATCGCCTGCCGTTTGTCTCGATTCGATAAATACAGCAATATCGCGATGACAACTAAATACTGAACAGCATTGTCTCTCAATAGTGCAGTTGCCCACCACGCAATTTGAAACAAAATGCCATTAATAGCTAAGCGCATTGAGACAGTCGGTTGTTCTGGCTCTCGGTTTTCGGGCGACTAAATGTATTGCACTGGTTGCGCGTTGCTTAAATGCACCTTCACAATAACAAAAATAGAACGTCCAGAGGCGATAGAAAGATTCGTCGAATTTCGTTCTATCCAAGTTTGGCCACGCGTTTACAAATCGTTCGTGCCAGTGTTTTAAGGTATGCGCATAATGCAGACCTATATCATGAAGGCCATGTATGACCAAGTTGGTTCTTTCACGAATGTGCTTAGTCATTTGTTCGATTGAAGGCAAACAGCCCCCGGAAAAATATATTGTTGAATAAAGTCAGAGTTTTTCAGGTAATGGTCATAACGCTGATCAGCAATCGTAATCGCTTGGATTAACATTAAACCATCATCTTTCAGTAGAGCATTACATTTCGTAAAGAATCCAGAAAGATATTCGTGCCCTACCGCTTCAATCATCTCAATAGAAACCAGCTTGTCGAACTTTCCCTCTAGTTCGCGATAGTCCTTTTTGAGTAGGGTTATTTTATGCTCAAGATTTTTTTCTGCGATTTTTCCCTTAACATAGCTAAATTGTTCTTCAGATATGGTCGTAGTAGTAACGTACACACCATAATTTTCAGCGGCATAGAGTGCTAAAGCCCCCCAACCAGTACCGATTTCGACAAGTGTTTCGCCTTCTTTTAAATCAAGTCGTTCACAAATCGCGCGCAGTTTATTTTGCTGAGCCTCTTCAAGTGACTCGGTTGGATGCGAAAAGATTGCGCTCGAATAAAGCATTTCTTTACTTAAGAACGCCGTGTATAGGTCGTTTCCCAGATCATAATGCGCAGCAATGTTTTTCTTCGATTGCGCTTTCGTATTGCGATTCAAGCGATGTTTTACTTTATTTGAAATCGCAGTTAACCAATTAAATTGCTTCTCGAACTCGTCCAACACACATTGATTTTTTACGAACAGTTCTATTAAGTCTGTTAGTCTATTCGTATTCCAATACCCCGCGATGTACGCTTCTGCTGCTCCGATGCTTCCCCCAAGAGCAAAACTTTTATACATGCGAGGATCGATAACATCGATTACAACATCTACTTCATTACTTTGTCCAAACTCATAACGAGTACCCGCTTCATTAATCACCAATTTTCCATATATAAGATTGGAAAACGCCTTATGAACGAGGTGGCGATATAGTTTTAAGAGTCCAGACACATTTGTCGAAGCAGTTTGTAATGCCGTTATTTTTTCCATGTTACTTTCCTGGATGAGCGATAAAAGGAACTCGTTTTAAAAACAATCGAAGGGCGTGCCAATAAATGCCTTTTACAATGCTGAAGGTCATAACTGGGAACATCTTTAATACCTTTCGAATAACAACAGGATTTAGCCTTTCCTTTCTCAGTGTTAACGATGCGTCGAACACTTTTTGGCTACCACGTTGATTTTTGATGTGAACAAAAACCTTGTTTTCATCAACTTTAACCTGCCAGTGGTAATTCATCTCTAAATCCATGAAAGGTGATACGTGAAAGTTCTTTTTAAAGTTCACATTTTCTTGCTTTAGCGGCACTAAATAGCAATGTCTTTGATCCCATGGTGTATTGGATACTTCAGCAACCATGTAGCCATATTCACCATCTATCTGGTAAAAAAAGAAATTAACGGGACTAAAATAAAAACCGAAGCACCGAGCCTGACAAAGAACATACGTCTTCTCAACCGCATCATTGATTCCCAATTCCCTGAGTGCAGCAATTGCCCGCTCTGAAATATGCCCATCGTAACCAACGAGGTAATCCGACTGTTTAAAACGTATTGGGTTGTAGAACTTTGTTCCAATTGCCCAATGAACCTGATTGATGGCCGGTATGTCGTCGAGTTCAAGCCATAACATATAAATTGGGTAGTTGAATCTATGTTGCGCATGCTCTGTACGGGAGTGGTGCACAGAACCAATACATACCGCACTATTCAAAGTCAACTCCCAATAACAAAGCAACATCAACTGCACTTCTAACGCCATCTTCATGGAACCCGTTGTACCAATATGCTCCACAATAAAAGGTGTTTTGCTGACCATTAATCTCGCTACGCCGAGACTGCGCCAACAGTGATTGCTTATTGAAAACAGGATGGCTATAACTAAACGTCCTTATTATCTTGCTTTTATCAATCGCACTTTCGCCGTTTAAGGTTACGCAGAACTGTTCTTTCGTCTTAAGGCCCTGCAGAATATTCATTTGATAGGTAACGGACGCAGGGGCATCTAAGTCAGGTGATAATTGATAGTTCCAGCTCGCCCACGCTTTCTTTCTTTTAGGAAGCATGCCAATATCAGTGTGTAGAACCACCGAATTTTTTGTGTAGGGAATCCCCTGTAAAATTGACTTTTCTTCCTGTGTGGGATCACCCAGCAAGTTCAATGCTTCATCAGAATGACAAGCAAACACAACATGATCAAAGCTGCGCACCACCCCATTTACAAAGGTTAACTTTACGCCCTCATTGGTTCGCGTGACCGCTTCGATAGTCGAATTGAGTTCAACCTTATTTTTAAGTTCACCCAACAACGGCTCAATGTATTGCTTAGAGCCACCAGGAATAACATACCACTGAGGGCGATTTGTTATATCGAGTAAGCCGTGGTTATAGAAAAAGCGAATGAAAAAGGCCAACTCAAATTTGGCCATTGCATTTAGACTTGTCGACCAAATTGCCGCCCCCATAGGGAGAATATAATGGCGCTGAAAAAAATCATTAAAACGGTGTTTGTCTAGCAATTCACCAAGTGTACTCATGCCCCCAAATTCGTCCGTTGAATACATTTCTTTGCACAACGTATTAAAGCGAATAATGTCTTTAAGCAATTTCCAAAACTTGGGGCTTAAGAGATTACGTTTTTGAGCAAACAGCGTTGCAAAAGTATGCCCGTTGTATTCAAGTCCCGATTCCATGTTTCGAACACTGAAGCTCATCTGGGTTTCTTGGCCTTCAATACCAATTCGCTTCATTAATTTTCTAAAAAGTGGATACGTTCTGTCGTTATAAACGATAAACCCCGTATCCACAGCAACCGATTCACCTTTCCATTCAACATCAATAGTCGCAGTGTGACCGCCTATGTATTCGTTTTTTTCAAACAAGGTCACATCATATTTTTCTCGTAGACAGTGTGCAGCCGTCATTCCTGAAATACCTGAACCGATGATCGCTATTTTCTTCATTTTTTCATCCTACGTGCCAAACTGCGCCATATGGGTTGCGGTAGATAAGATAAACACTTCATTATCCATATTAATCGCTTTGGGAATTCGATCGTACGTTGACCTGCAACGACTCCCTTGATAATGCGTGTCGCGGCATCGTCAACATCAATAATAAATGGCATTGGGAAGTCGTTTTTTTGAGTTAATGGCGTTGCGACGAAGCCGGGATGGACCACTGTAACGTCGAGGTGTTCAAGTGTAGTCTCGAGTGTTTTAGCTAAGTACGTCAATGCCGCCTTTGAAGCGCCATAAGCTTCCGCACGAGGTAATGGCAAAAGCATTGAACTAGAACTCATGATTATCAATTTTCCGCCGTCTTTCAGTTTAGGCATGAAAAACTCTAAGCAATATGCAACAGAGATGAGGTTTGCGTTGATTACACGCTCAAAAAGTGCCGAATCAAATCTTGCAGGATTATCGATGTATTCGCACGTACCCGCGTTTAGAATCAGCCAATCCAATTGTTCAATGTTTTTAGAGGCGTTCTCAACATCTTTTTTAACACTGACATCAAACGCAAGCGTGGTTACATTTTTGTCGTGATTAATCGTATCGAGCTTGTTTTGATTTCGCCCGCAAGCGATAACATTGTGTGATTTCGCAAGTCTATTTGTTAATGCGAGTCCAATCCCTGAGGACGCACCGGTGATTAAAATATTCACTGTGAGGCTTTCTTCTTAATGGCTTTAACTGCCCAGCCTAGAGCAGGAATGTGCTCATACAACATCTCCCCGAGATCCAGATAGTCTCGATGGTAGGACACCTTTTCGCCTTTGAACACCAAGTGACTGTGCCCGCTGACTAAAATATCTTTGCAGCCATTCAGTTTCTGATGTCGAAAGCTCATATTCCAATAAAGAAAAACAAATTCTTCTAATTCGAAGTAATGTTCGACGACAAAGTTGATGTGAACCAAGTTCTGATATAACGACGAAAAATACCCTCGTAGTGCATCCAATCCTTCTATGTCATGTATAGGGTCTTGAAAGCGCACATTCCAGTGGTACATGTCATTCAGTCTATCGAGTTCATGCTTTGATAGCTTATTGTAGTTTTCGACAAATTTCGCCACGCGGTTATCCATTACTCAACCTTAAATGCTGATAAAGCTCGCTCTCTCGCTGCTTTGTGTTCGACAATTGGCTTTGGATAATCAATGTCTTTCATCAAGGCTAAGTAATCATGAGGAAAGTGTATGTATTTATCCGGAACTGCTTGTAGTTCAGGTAGATATTTACGAATGAATTCGCCTTTAGGATCAAACTTTTCGCTTTGTGTTATCGGGTTAAATATTCGGAAATAGGGCTGAGCATCACAACCTGTACTTGCAGCCCACTGCCAACCACCGTTATTGCTTGCCAGGTCACCATCAATCAAATGGCGCATAAAATAGTGCTCACCCCATCGCCAATCGATGAGTAAGTGTTTTGTGAGAAAACTGGCAACAACCATGCGTAGTCTGTTGTGCATCCAACCAGTTTGGTTCAACTGTCTCATCGCGGCATCGACGAGGGGATAGCCAGTTTTGCCTTCGCACCATAACCTAAATGAAGTTTGATCTTCTCGCCAACTAACGTAGTCGTACTTACTGTTGAAATTACAATGCTTACAAAGGTGTGGCCACTCAACAATCAAATGTCGGTAAAATTCACGCCAAACCAATTCGTTTATCCAACAAAATTCTGGTCGACCCGTTTGCTGCAAAATATCAGGAATTCTTGATTGGATTGCACCGAGTAACTGTTTTACAGAAATGATCCCAAGCGCAAGGTAAGGACTTAAGCCAGATGTCCCTTTTATCGCAGGAAAGTCTCGCTTTTCTTTATAGGTTGCCAATTTTTCGTCAACAAAGGATTCCGTAACCATTTGCAAGGTCTGGTCATCTATAGGCCATTTTTCCGATGTTCCATCCGACATTAAGATATCAGGAATAGCCCAGTTTATAGGGTTTTCAGAAAGCGGCCAGACACTGTAGATTGCATGATAGTCAAAATGTGCCTTAAGCCATGCGTTTTTGAACGGCGTGAATACTTTGAACATATCGCCAGAACCTGTACGAATTGACCCTGGTTTTGCAACCACATCACCATCGAACAGCCGAAATCCGACACCTCTGCTGTCCAAAGCCTGCGCCACAGATTTATCCCTTGCACGTTCATTGATTTCATATTCAGCGTTGGCATAAACCTGTTTGAATCCATATTGGTCGACCAAACAACAAAGTGAGGCGATTTGATCTGAAAACAGCGGCGCTTCGACAACATGCAACGCAATACCATATTTCGCGAGCATTTTTCCAAGTTCGGCAACACGGCGCAGAGCCAAGTCTATTTGAATTGGCGCTGCGTCATGGGTTTCCCACTGTTTCCTACTTACAAAAAAAAGCGCGTCACGCGCGCCAGATTGAACCGCTTCGATAAGCGCCTCGTTCCCGTAGAGTCTCAAATCTCTACGAAACCAAAACAATGCTTTCATTAAATTCCAAACCTTAATTTCAATTCATTTGGATAAGGAGAGAAATAGACCTGATCTTTTAAATACTCAAGGTCATGAATACGAGTGTGGTGACTCAGGAGGGTCAACGGCACATAAAGAGGCACATTGCCAATGCGGTACTGTTCAATCGCTTCACACAACTCTTGCTTTTCAAGTTTGCTGAGCAACTTCTTGAAATACCCTTGTAAATGCATCAGCGTGTTAGTTTGCGCTTTGCGTGTAGCAGGTTTCGCTAGCGCATTCATCAAACCCGCAATGTACTCTTTCGATACGCGCTCTAGCGCCTCTTTGTTACAGTCACCGAGTAAACGTCCCAATTCCTTATAAGCTTGGTACTTATGGCTCATGAGCAAATATTTGTGTTTTGCATGAAAAGTGGTCACGTTATGAAGTGTTAGTCCCTCTTTAACAAGCGCTTTCCATGCATGGTATACAAAGACACGCATAACGAAGTTTTCTCGTAAATGGACGTCATTCAATCGCCCATTTTCTTCGCACGGTAAAAGTGGGTCACTGTCCATGATGGATTTTGCAAATACGCCAACCCCATCGTAGGTAGCCCATGTCGCAGTTTCGTTGTAAACCTTCACTCGCTCCATTCCACAGCTTGGGCTTTTGGCACAAAATACGTAGCCACTCAGTTCATCCAGATGACTTGCAGCAACTGTTTGGCCATAGTCGTAAAGCTTAGAGGCTACGTCATTACTGCCATCAACATGACATACTTTAATCGTCTCCCCAACCTTTACCTGACGGATCACCGGCCGCGGAATCGACATTCCAATTGCAACTTCAGGACAAAACGGGACATATTCAACGTGCTGGCCAAGTTCGTTCATACAAAAGTCTGACCGTTTATGTTGGCTGTCAAAGCGTACTTTTTGGCCAGTCAAACAAGCGCTAATTCCAATTTTTATCACGCACACCTCGTTAGTAAATTAAATTACCGATTGGATTAAGTAATTTACTCAACCCTTTATTGAAGTGTAGCTGCGCGCTTACAACAGTAAAACATAAGCATCCTTCCTTCGTTTTCGGCGTGTGAGTATGGCGACCGTCAAGCATAATAAAATCACCAGGTACATAATCACCATCTTCATCACCAAAATCGCCATCTAACAACAACGTAACCTCAAACCCTGTATGAGTGTGGTTTGGGATTTCACCACCAGCGCCGATATGCAATAAGCTCGCCCTCAGCGTTCCGTCTTCAACCGTGTAACGCGACCGACCAATCTTTCCCAAATTCAGGAATTCGGTACGTTCAACACACGAAAGCGCACGAGGAAGCATAATTTCCTTACGCTGATACATAATGGTTTCAGCAACCGTATCGACCATTTGCGCAAACGCATCATCTGCAGTAATGTCGTCGAACATCGCAGCAAACGCGGAATCGACTAGAACTTCTTCTTCACCACCTAAACTTTCTTCGCCGAGCGATTGTTCTAGCTGAGACAACGTTTGCTGACAACACTCACACAACTCGATGTGAGCTGAAACCGCCATGGATAATGTCACAGACAAAGAACCTTCCGCGAAGGCAAGTAATAAAGCGTCAGTCGGATGATGTTTAATCATGGCTCCCTCCAAGCTCAATGCGTAGCTTTTGTAAAGCGAGTCTAAGTCGGGATTTAACGGTACCGAGCGGAATATTCAATTGTTCAGCCAACTGCTCTTGCGACAAATCTTGAAAATAGACTCCCCAGAGAATTTCTTTCTGAGCTTGAGGCAACGTATCAATGAAACGCTTGATTCTTTTATCTTCAAGGTGATCTAACTCTTCTAGAGCAGAATTTTTCGGTTCTTGAAATAACGGCCAAAGTTCTTCGCTAAGATGGTCTTCTTTCGTACTCTTCATTTTTCGCAGTGTATCAAACGAGGCGTTTCGCATTACCGTGTACACCCACGTTGTCGCAGCGCCTTTTGAAGGGTGATAAAGATGCGCCTTTTTCCACACTGACGTCATCGTGTCCTGAACTAATTCCATTGCCAAAGCTTCGGATCCCAATTGCTTAATCCCGAAACGTTTTATCTTCGGCGCAAAATAATCGAAGAGCTTGGCGAACGCTTTTTTGTCACGCGATTCAGACACAGCGACAAGCGCCTCAATCAGCGCTTGCGTAGGGGTTTCTGATACCAAAGTTGATTTCCTAGATTCAAACGTATCTACAGAAAAACTGGTCCTAATTTCCATCTGTGTTAGCCCTATTCTCAACATACCGAGATGTACGGACAAAGCACTTTTTCAGATCAGTTTGGATTGATTAAAGTATGAAGGAAATCTCTAATTTGTTCAAAGTATTGAAGATGCAGCGTATTTTCCTTTTGCTTTATTGACACTGGCAATATTTCAAGCCAGCGACATGCAACCCAAATAGGATCGCTATATCGCTTGGAGGGATAAAGCGCACTGAGTTCTGGGTTTGCGTCATGAACGCGTCTGAGCGCTTCGCGCAACTGTTCATCAATGCCCTCATCGTTGCCTTCGTTGATATTCCAAAGTGGACTTTCTATTCGAGCAACCCGCCCTTGTCTCAAGTTATCTGCATCAATCCAAACTTCTTCGATATCAACTAAACACTCAGCCACAACATCAATAAGTAACTGGCCGCTCTCGTCTTGGTTAAAATCGACAATATTGACATAGGCACCACGTTTTGGAACATTATGGATGGTGTCTTTTTGATACACACACAACACAAATCCACAATTATTCTTTAATGCGTGCTTCACCATGGACAAATAGCGTGGTTCAAATATTCTCAATCGTGTTACGCCACCCGGTAACAGAAAAATGGGTAGTGGAAATAACGCTCTAATCATTGTGCCTATGAGCTTAAGTTAATCATGCCAATACTTACGTTATCGACTAGTCTTACGATCAGCCAACAAAAAACTCTTTTTTAATTTTTCCATTGTCCAAACTTATCCCTTCCGCTTGAAGTGCTTCTAACTGGCGTTGATAGCTCGACGTTCCAAATGGAAACGATATTTCTCGTTTACTATTTACAATTCGAAACCAAGGTAACGACGAGTCCTTAGGTAAGTGTTTTAACAGATAACCCACCGCCCGCGCATGTTTAGGTTGCCCTGCTAGTCGTGCTATATAGCCATAGGACGCGGTAAATCCTTCAGGTACCGAACCAATCGCACTATAAACAGCTAATTTAAACTCGTCGTTCATACTCAATACTCAATTTTTCAAATTCAGACCAAAGTGCTCTTGAAACCGGCCCATGATGTTTATTCGGCTTTCGGAAAACATGTATCTTTGCAAAAAACTCGTGCTGTTTGTTGTACACCTTAATTTGCTGTAACAACCCTGCTTCCAATTCGGTTTGGCAGTGAGTGAGACTCATCAGTGCCCATCCACACCCACTCAATACAAAAGACTTTAACGTATCTAGGTCATCAACCTTCATTAAACTGGCGCCTTTGGCATAAGCAAGCCGTTCACTGTCAAAACTGAAGTCACTTTCAACCATTGCAAGGCATGGATATTGAGCAAGCCTCTCATAATCGAGTGCTTCAGGCATCAGACCCGCTTTACACACGATGCCAAAAGAAATATCACCTATCGGCATTGAGTCAAAATCGCCGGTTGCATGGAAAAGATCAAACCAAGGTCCAATTCCAATGTCTGCAACTCCGGTATTCACTTGTTCAAGTGCAGCAAATCGTTTGCCGTTACTGATCACAAACTCTGTATTGGGGAATTGGTGAAAAACTTCCGAAATAACCGTTTGATAGTCTGGTGAGTTGAATATTGGTTGATAACAAATTTGGACTTTCGGTTCATTCCCGAGCGCTAATTCTTTTGCTAACGATTTCAGATGGGTATGATTTGAAAGTAGCATTTCCACTTCTTTATGAAAATGCCGCCCCTTTTCTGTCATCGTCAGTCTATACTGTGTCCTATCAAGTAGTTGGAAACCGATTTCCTCTTCCAGTTTACGGATACTTTGAGTTAATGCCGGCTGTGTTTTATGTAGCTTCACGGCCGCTTCACTTAAACTAGCTGATTTGGCAATGACATCGAGCATTTCTAACTGCGCTAACTTCATAACTATTATTTATGTTGTTTCTAAGTTCTAATAATTTTTAATTTATATCGAATTTTCGTATCCTCATGCAATACATTTCGACATGGAGTAACAAAAAAATGGCAGCAAAAATGTGGGCAATTTTGCCTTTAATGGTGCTTTTAAGCGCCTGCCAAGACAAAGCTGTAGAAAACGAACGAGTTGATATCGTCAGGCCTGTAAAACTTTTTACGGTTGATGGTCTGTCATCAGAAAACTTAAGACATTTTCCTGCTGAAGTCGTTGCAAATCAAGGCTCTTACCTTGCATTTCGCGTCAGTGGAGAACTGTTGCAATTCCCTGTTCTCGCTGGACAACATGTTGAAAAAGGCCAGTTACTCGCCAAACTTGATCCAAAAGATTTTCAGCTCCAGTTTGAAGAGCGTAAGGCTCGATATGAGCTGGCCGTTTCTCAGCTGTCGCGCGTTGAAGCACTAAACAAACAAGGTGTGGCAAGCCAGGCTGAATTAGATCAAGCTAAAGCCAATAAAGAAGTGGCTGAATCTGCGCTAAAAATCGCTAAAACAAATCTAGAGAATTCAGAATTAAGAGCGCCGTTCAGTGGTACCGTTGCCAAAGTATTCGTTAAAAACTTTGAAAATATCCAAGCTAAACAAAATATCTTACGATTAGAAACTCGTGATTTAATGGACGTGGTAATTCAAGTGCCAGAAAAGTTAGTCGCGCGTGTCGATAAAGACACGAATTATCAACCATCCGTTACGTTTGATGGCTTCCCTGATAAATCTTACGAACTCACGGTCAAAGAATGGGATACGCAAGCAGATCCTATTACCTTGACGTATAAAGTAGTTTTTTCTCTACCTGTACCAAAAGATTTTAATCTGCTCGCGGGTATGACTGGACATGTATATATCGATCTCAACAAAATTACCGCGGGTCAGCAGGCTGCGCACATTGTTCCTGTCGAATCAGTTTTCTCAGAGCCAAATCAAAGCCTAAAAGACAATGCCTACGTTTGGGTGTATAACAATGAAACTCAAACCGTTCAGAAGCAAGCCGTCATGGTGGGCAAGCTTCACCAACATGGTATTGAAGTCACTGATGGTCTTGAGACAGGCCAAATCATCGTCGCAGCGGGCGTTCATCATCTTGAAGAAGGCTTAAAAGTAAGACCATGGCAGAAAGAGCGAGGCTTATAACCATGAGTCTTGCTAAATGGTCTATTGAAAACAAAGTCATCAGTTGGATGTTTTCATTACTCCTACTGATTGGCGGTACCGTGTCGTATTTCGGTTTAGGGCAACTTGAAGACCCTGAATTTACGCTCAAAAAAGCCATGATTATTACGGCGTATCCCGGCGCTTCGCCTCAACAAGTTGAAGAAGAAGTGACGTTTCCTATTGAAAATGCTATCCAAGAATTGCCATATGTTGACTATGTGACGTCTATTTCGACCCCGGGTAAGTCACAGATTTCGGTTGAAATGAAAAGCACGTACCGTAAAAAGGACTTACAACAAATTTGGGATGAGCTGCGCCGCAAAGTAAACGACTTGACCCCTCGCCTACCTCCAGGTGTTAAACCAAGCAAAATTATCGACGACTTTGCAGACGTATACGGAGTGCTTTACGCGGTAACAGGCGACGGTTATTCGTATGACGAGCTAAAAGACTACGTTGATTTTCTTAAACGTGAATTGGTCCTCGTTAACGGCGTGAGTAAAGTGACGGTTGCGGGTGAACAACAAGCTCAGGTTATCGTTGAAATATCCACGCAAAAAATGGCGCAATTGGGCATTTCGCCAAACACGATTTTCCAAATTTTACAGCAACAAAATACCGTGTCTAATGCGGGAAGTGTGCAAGTTGACAACGAATATATTCGTCTTCATCCAACCGGTGAATTTCAAAACGTCGAGGAAATGAAAAATCTCCTGATTTCAAAACCTGGTGCAAAAGAGCTCATTTATTTGGGTGATGTTGCAACGGTGAGTCGTGAATACGCGGAAGTCCCAAGTCACATTACACGCTATGATCAAAAACAAGCCTTATTAGTGGGTGTATCGTTTAGCTCTGGTGTTAATGTGGTAGATGTCGGCGCTCGCATAAAACAACACCTAGACGAATTAGAATACCAACGCCCTCATGGTATGGAAATCAGTACTGTTTACAACCAACCCGACGAAGTACAAAAATCCGTGGACGGCTTTATTGTCAGCTTAATTGAAGCTGTTGCAATCGTGATAATCGTATTGCTTATTTTTATGGGCTTTAAAAGCGGATTATTGATTGGTGGTATTTTGCTTTTAACCGTACTGGGTACGTTTATTTTCATGAAGCTTTTCCACATCGACTTACAACGTATTAGTCTTGGCGCACTCATTATTGCTCTCGGTATGCTCGTCGATAATGCCATTGTTGTTACAGAAGGCATTTTGATAAATCTAAAGCGTGGTATGAGCAGATTAGAAGCAGCGGTAAACATCGTTGCCCAAACAAAGTGGCCATTATTAGGTGCAACGGTGATAGCAATCACAGCATTTGCGCCAATTGGTTTAAGTTCTGACGCCAGTGGTGAATTCGCTGGAAGCCTTTTCTGGGTATTGCTCATCAGCCTACTTCTTAGTTGGGTTACCGCGATTACACTCACGCCGTTCTTTGCAAGTTTATTGTTTAAAGAAACAAACGTCGAAGAAGGCGCAGACATCGACCCATACCAAGGTGCTTTATTTAACGGTTATAAAGCCTTACTCAAATTCACGATGAAACACGGTTGGTTGACTATCATCGCGATGGTTGTATTACTTGTCGTGTCTGTCATTGGCTTTAAGTCCGTTAAGCAGTCGTTCTTCCCTGCATCGAACACGCCAATGTTCTATGTAGACTATTGGAACTACCAAGGTGCTGACATTCGTGATACCGCGAAAAACGTAGCTGAACTTGAAGCCTTTTTATTGGAAGATAAGCTTGTCGACGAAGTCACCTCAACGATAGGTCAAGGTGCTCCTCGATTTATGCTGACCTACTCGCCAGAAAAACAGTATCCGGCATTTGGGCAGTTGATTGTTCGCGTAAAAGACCGCGAAGCGGTCGCAACGATGATAGCTAAAGTCCGTGAATATGAACGTACTCATGTACTCAGTGCAAAACTAAAAGTAAAACGCATGGAAATTGGTCCATCAACCGATGCTAAAATTGAAGCGCGTTTTTCAGGACCAGACCCTGTTGTGCTTCGTCAGCTCGCAAGTGAAGCAAAAACTATTCTTCATAGCGATGCTAAAGCTTATAACATCCGTGATAACTGGCGTCAGCGTACTAAAGTTATCCGCCCACAGTTCAACGAACAAAAGGCGCGTCGATTAGGTATATCCAAAGCGGATCTCGACCAATTGTTATTAACCAGTATGTCAGGTAAATCTGTTGGATTGTACAGAGATGGGACTCAGCTGTTACCTATTATTGCCCGCTCACCTGAAGAAGAGCGACTGAACGTAGAAAATCTCCCTGATTTACAAATTTTTAGTCCAGTTTATGGTGTATTTGTCCCCGTAACCCAAGTCGTTGATGGATTCGACGTTGTGTGGGAAGACCCTATCATTATGCGACGTGACCGTAAGCGCACGATCACGGTCATGGCTGACCATGATGTTATCGGTGACGAAACCCCGGCAAAACTATTTGCTCGTGTTAAAACGGATATTGAAGCAATTAAGTTACCACATGGCTACGAGATGCAATGGGGTGGTGAGTTTGAATCTTCGTCTAAAGCTAAAAAAGCCATCTTCGGTTCACTGCCTGTAGGTTACTTAGCGATGTTTATGATCACCGTTTTATTATTTAACTCGGTTAAACAGCCTCTTGTGATTTGGGCGACCGTACCGCTGGCGATTATTGGTGTTTCAACAGGTTTGCTTGCAATGAATGCACCATTTAGTTTTATGGCGCTATTGGGTTTACTGAGTTTATCAGGCATGTTAATCAAGAACGGTATTGTTTTGATGGATCAGATCAATTTAGAACTTGCCAGTGGCAAAGACCCTTACCAAGCTGTTTTTGACTCTGGAGTTAGCCGCGTACGCCCAGTTTCAATGGCCGCAATTACAACAATTCTCGGTATGATCCCACTGTTGTTTGATGTGTTCTTCCAATCAATGGCCGTGACCATCATGTTCGGGCTAGGGTTTGCTACCGTACTGACGCTAGTGATAGTGCCAGTTCTTTACGCGCTGGTCTTTAAAATAAAACCGAATCACTAAAATAGAAAAGGCCCATATGGGCCTTTTTCTTTTCCAAATGAACTACGAATGTAGATTTGGCTACTTTTTCAAACTGAGCGTACCTTGCTTGCGCGGACCAGCTGGTTTATCACCACCATTCGTCTTTTTAAACTTACGTTCCTTTGGGGCGCTACGTTCTTGCTTTTTATCCGTATTTTGAGGTTTGTCTTGTCGAGTGTCTTCACGGCGACGTTCAAAACGAGAAGGCTTATCTTCAGCTTGTTGCTCTTGTTCGTCAACCTTGCTTAAAATTTTCGCCTGCTTTACTTTCTTGCTTTGCGGATTCTGCCAGTCTTCACGCTTGCGAGGGTCTATACTACCTTCCGCCGTCTTCGCCGAATTTTCGACCGCCGAATCAATGGTTCGGAGTTCACTTTCCGTCAATAAGCGCCATTCTCCAGCACGCAAACCATTTAAATTGATGTTCATGATACGAACGCGCTTGAGCGAAGTAACCTCGAAATTGAGGTACTCACACATGCGACGAATTTGTCTATTTAATCCTTGAGTCAGGATAATAGAAAAACGGTACTCACCCATTTTTTTCACTTTACAGCGCTTTGTGATTGTTCCTAGTATAGGGATTCCACCAGACATCTTATCGATGAAATGCTTATCAATTGGTTTATCGACTTCTACAACATATTCTTTTTCGTGGTTGTTTCCAGCGCGCAGAATTTTATTGACGATATCGCCTTCGTTAGTTAGAAAAATTAAGCCTTCAGAAGGTCGGTCCAATCGACCGATAGGAAATATACGTTCGTGATAGTTTACCGCTTTTACGATATTACTTTTAATTTTGCTTTCTGTGGTACACGTCACGCCAACCGGCTTGTTATAGGCAATAATGACACGTTTAGGTTTCGCTTTTAGGGAACGCCCATCAACCAGCACTTCGTCTTCATTACTGACTTTTGTGCCCATTTCTGCAATGTTGCCATTTACTGTAACGCGTCCACTATCAATAATTGCATCAGCCTCACGGCGTGAACAGTAGCCCGTCTCACTGATAAACTTGTTGAGACGTTTCAATTCCGTCATTTGGATTCTCTTTTAACCACAAAGTAGATATTGTAAACCAGAAAGGGAATCTAGATAAACTCAAGTTTTCTTGGTGCAGAATAAAGTGAGACATATACCAACAAAAATTTACTACAACAGTGCAAAAAGCGCCCTGAGGACTCTCGCTTGCTAATCTGACAGGCGTAACACAAAACGAAACAAACTTAGCAGCCAAAACTCACTCGGTTCATTAAAATTACAAGCCCAAACGTGCTAAGTGCCAGTTGAATTCCTTGGTACTTATTGTTTAAGGACAGCCGCGTTCAACCTTTGGTAATTCAACGTTATCTAACCCAACGTTAGCGCCACAATAAAAGATGTACCGTGAGCAATGGTTATTTGCGTCCTCAATCGTTAATAGATTGTCCTGAAAGGAGAATTCAAGTTTACAATTGATGTCGTTTTCAGCCTCTCTTTGAGTATAAACGAGCTTATTTTCAACATAGTCCATACTCAGTGGACCATTAGAGCCTTCAATTGGCGAAGCAATATGGCAAACGTGAAAATTAGCGCCCCAAATTAGCCCCTCTACGGAATAGACTCCTGAAGTTCTTGAGATTTTTACATACGTAGTGCGATTCTCAGACTCTTGTGATGAAAAGCTGGTTATGTTATCGCTTGCCAAATAACAACCATCTATTGAGTCAGCATAGAGATTAGGCACAAAGAGCAAACATAAGAAAACCATAAATTTTTGCACAGAAACCTCATTATAAATTGCGTCTACAATAGCAGGCTGATAATCATCGGATAAATTAACAAACACAACGCAGAAAACCTTACCGGGATATTTAGATGTAAAATTTCACGATTTTTCGTCCATGTATTGCTATGGGAGATCAATAGTGTCGTTTGTCCGCAAAGTTTAAAACTTAATCTTCTATTGACGTTTGCTTACGCACGATGTTGCCAGAAATACAATAACCTTTGGTGTAATAAAATAGATTCTCTATAAGAGCTTTCTTTTTAACCAGCGACTAAGGCACCATTCGAGTGGACCTTGCTCAAAGA
Organism: Pseudoalteromonas xiamenensis; assembly: GCF_030994125.1. Classification (NCBI taxonomy): domain Bacteria; kingdom Pseudomonadati; phylum Pseudomonadota; class Gammaproteobacteria; order Alteromonadales; family Pseudoalteromonadaceae; genus Pseudoalteromonas; species Pseudoalteromonas xiamenensis. The sequence continues at coordinate 766,497 of NZ_CP099918.1, forward strand.
ATTTCAAATAAACATACGCTGCAATCACTTGTAAACTGACGACCAAAGTCGCCAATACAACGTAGTTGATTAGGTCAAACGTCATCACCCATTCAGGGAAGATGTAACGAAATAGAGCAACCCCTATCACACTTTGAGTGATGTATATGGTTAAAGCTAATTTCCCGCAAGATTCGAGTACCTTTGCAATGACTGATTTGCGTTTCATCAACCAAAAAATCGCCGCGATATAAACGATGGAAGTAAACAACGCGGAAAGCCAATTTAAGGCTTCGGCACTTGCTTGAAGGCGTGCGTTCCCTGATAGACTAAACATGACAACAAGTGCAGAAAACATAATCGCTAAAATACCAGAAAGCCCCGTTACATCGCTCGGAAACCCATTTTTGAACCAGCCTTTTTGCCATGCCCCTAGGCCAATTCGCATTAGCGCTAAGGTATACCAAAGTGTAAGAAATGGGAGAATCACTAACATAATAAAGAAGTTTTTTGCGTTCTCTAAAACGAAACTACCTTCGTTTGAATATAAACTTTCGAAGGCTCCTATGAATTTGGCTCCATCCCTTTTAAAAGGGACCTCTGGTTCTGTCGCTGTTGCAACAAACAAAACCACAGACATGACAACGAGAAGTATAAAGCCCTCTCTAAGGTTCTTCTCTCCCGATTCTTCTACATACCTAACAAGTAACAAGCCAGCACAGCCATATGCAAAGAGTATGTCACCTGCCCATATAAAAAGTCCGTGCAAAAAACCAAGAACGATTAGCGCGCGATGACGATTTTGAATACGAGCAGTCGAACCATATTTCTCGAATTGAAGCGCTATTGCACAGCCAAAGAGAAGACAGAAAAGAGTGCGAAATCGGCCGTCTATGAACACATTGATAAAACTTGATATCCATGCATCAAGAGGATGAGCTTCCCATTTAGACACATATCCCCATTCAAACAACCCAAAATAAGGGAGGTTCATCAAAAATAAACCCAACACCGCGAAACCTCGCAATGCGTCAAGTTGAGAATATCGAGTCATAAGTTCCTTTATATTCGGTCTTTGTACATGTCCGCCCATCGAATTGAAGCTTGGTGAAAATCAGGCAAACAATCATCACTTAGGTTTAATAACATACAAGCTTCTTGTAGTGCCCACCAGCTTCCTTTTTCGTAAGCACGCACCACATTTAAAATATAATAAAGGAAATTTGGTTTTCCCAAAAGCGCTTCTTGTATTGCTTCTGGAAACGGCAGTTTATTTATAACCACTTCCATAGGCTTATCTAAAATAGCATCGAGTAATGAGAACAAACCGACAAGAAATGCCGAGTTCGAATTCGTCGGCATCAGTTTCTTTGCAATCAATTCACAGAACCTTGAGCGGACGATACTTAATCGAGTCAATTCTGACGGTTTCATGTGGGCGACATGGGCGGTCATTATTAGACCAACAAACTTTCTCACTCTGTCGTCACCTAGATATACCAAAGCCTGCTTTAACGATTCAATTCGACTCTTAATCGGAAAGACACCTGAATTGATGAGCCTTAACAACTTGTACGCAAGCGCTGTGTCCTGTGCAAACAACTCCGCAATTTTATTGATATTGATGTTAGGTCTTAACACTTCAGCATAAATCAACAACGCGATAGCGTAATTGACATCGATATCGTTCTGTTCAATGACTCTGGGCTGGGCGAAGAAATAACCTTGGAAAAAGTTGAATCCCATCGATTTTGCTTGTTCAAACTCTTCCAATGTCTCCACTTTTTCGGCTAGAAGCTTGAGATTTTTTCTTTGTTTTAGGTCCTCGACTTCATCTTTTATGTCCGATAGCGGCGTCGCCATAATATCAAACTTAATTAAACGAATAAGTTTAAGAAACGGTTCCCAATCTTTGGAATAAACAAAATCATCAAGCGCCAAACGATAATCACTGTGAAACAGCGACCGCACAAGCTCGTAGTTTTCAGGTGTTGGATGGATCGTTTCGAGTAATTCGAGAATGACATCTTTAGAAGGGAGAAAATAGCTTAACTCTTGTTTAAGAGAATCGGGGCCTATGTTGATAAGAGCCTTTTTGCCCGATGTGAGATAACGCGTTCCAAGGTTGAGCTGATTATCCATGATAAGGCGCGCTGTGGCTCTATCATCAGAAATATTCGGAAAACTATTGCTTGTTCCATCTCTAAATAATAACTCGTAGGCAACCACTTGCTGCTTTTTATTAAAAATCGGCTGACGCGCGACAAATACCTTCAAGTTAGGCTCCTTCGTTGAAGCAAAACATCCATACACAACTAGAATAGCTCAAGAGCGGTCAACCTGTGCAGAGATGCAAATGTGCAATACTTTTGTTTATTATTTTTTTTGCATTTTAAACCTAAAATCGTAATTTTGAAACTAACTCATTAAATTAACACGAATTTCATGCATAAATCAGAAAGAAGTATTATCTATAAATTGCTATATTTCCAAATACGAAACAAAAAAAGAAAAACTAGATGAAGGCGTTAACACCACCTCCATCCATACATTTAGTGATAGAGTAAATGAAGGTATTGTTCAGCGATGTAATGCCACTCGAATCGCTGTGATTGAGCTGAGCCTTTAATATGTTGATAACGCTCATTGTTCTGCGCGGCATCACTTACTGCTTCCTTGAAAACCTCAATTAGGTTATGCACTTGCTCCTCAATATTATAGCCAGAGAAAGTGTAACCTGTTGCACCGTGCTTTACGGTGTCTGCCAGTCCACCGACTTGATGCACTACACAAGGCTGTCCTGCTCGCATCGCTAACATTTGGCTTATTCCACAAGGTTCAAATGATGAAGGCATTAGGAAAATATCACCCAAATGGTACAGCATGTCCCCTATACTCTGCCCATAGCCATTTAAAAACAAGACGTTCTTATGTCGTGCCATAACTTGAGTAAACAAGTACTCTAAATGTCCATCGCCGGATCCTAAAATAACCATTCTACCATCACATTGGCTGACGACTTCTGCGAGCGCATCTAACGTGATACCTGAGTTAAATGGCTGCCTTAATAAAAACGCTTTTTGGTCAGTTAATCGCCCAACACTGGTAATTAACGGACCAGAGAAGTCCTCTTTAAGCCACTGCGAAATACGTTGATGAGCAATATAATAGGTTGACTTTAATTCACCAAATTTCGCCATCCAACGGAATAACTGTTCCTCGGATTGCCCGAGAAAATCAGCTAAAGTCTCTGTACCTAGACTACCAGTAGAATAGTCACATCCGTTAATTATTCCCGCTAATTTGCCGACGTGACTTGCTTCTTGCATATCAACTTCGAGTCGCTCACCGCCGAAAAATCCGTGCTCAGGTACACTTGGGTTCATAACTTCTTTTGCGTAGGTTGGCGAAACGACGTGTACTTTGTCACACAATTGAATGCCCGCACGCATAGGGTTATAACAATGTGGCGCACTGTGGTCGCAGATAGCTCGACCATCGTAACTTAACGTTGGAAACCACGCTTCTAAACTTGAGTCATCACCTTTGAACGGTCGTATTCCCTGAAGTGCCAAGTTATGTACAGTATAAACAAGCCGTTTACTCGCCAAATGGTCAAATCGACGACTAAAGCGTGCCAATGTTGCGACTGTCGCAGCATGCCAATCGTGTAAATGCACCACATCTGCATCTGGGATTAATTTGTGCTCTAGTACCTCACAAACGGCAGCACTGAAAAAGGCAAATTTGGTCGCATCCGTTGCAAACGGGCGAAATCCTTCATCGTTACAATAAATATCGCCGCCGTGCTGGCTAAATAATGAATGACCCACAACGTACTGCGAGACATTACAACCTACCAACGACACTTTCCAAAGTGTTGCTGTTTCCAAATGCTGACGAAAAGGGACTGCAATATCAGCGACAAACTGACGAGTTAACGACGTTTGTCCATAGTCTGGGACGATGACGCTGATCTGATGTTCAAAACCAGCAAGCGCTTTAGGGATGTCTCTTACAACATCCGCAACGCCTCCGACTTTGCAATTTGGCAACGCATCATTTTCCGCTGCCACCATAACTATATGCATATTTTGCCTTACTACGCACTTTTTAATGCCTTGTTATCTTTCGATTTTTGTTTAAGGGCTGTCATCATATCTCGAGTGACTAGTACAATACCCTTTTTACTCACTCTGAAACCATTGTGCAAATCTTCTTGCTCATCATAGCCAATTCGCATGCCTTCGGGAATGTGGCAACTTCTATCGATAATGGCATTTCTAATTTTACAATGGCGACCGATCACCACACCTGGTAAAACGACTGATTTTTCGATTTCACAGTAAGAGTGGACATGAACATTTGAAAACAGTAACGATTTACGCACCACCGAACCAGAAATAATACAACCACCTGATACCGTTGAGTCCACTGCCATCCCACGTCTATCATCGTCGTCGAAGATAAACTTAGCTGGAGGAAGCTGTTCTTGGTATGTCCAAATAGGCCACGTTGGATCGTACAAATCGAGTTGCGGTTCAGGCATCACGAGCTCCATGTTGGCTTCCCAAAATGAATCTAATGTTCCTACGTCACGCCAATAAGGTTGCCCCTCATGTCGAGGATCTCGGAAAGGGAAAGCGTAAACGTGATGTTCTTCTATGATAGCAGGAATAATATCGTGTCCGAAATCACGACCTGAACCTTCTTTTTGGGCGTCTTTACGAAGCTGCTCAAACAAAAACTCCGTGTTAAACACATAATTCCCCATTGACGCTAAACAAACACCTGGTTTACCCGGGATAGCGGTTGGCTCTTTTGGTTTCTCATCAAATCGACGCACGCGTTTATCTTCGTCAACAGTCATTACGCCAAATGTGCCAGCAGCTTCTTCGCACGGTACTTCAATACAACACACGGTCATATCGGCACCAGTCTCTACGTGTTTTGCTAATAACGCACCGTAATCCATTCGATAGACGTGATCGCCAGACAAAATCATGACAAATTTAGGTAATTCGTGACGAATGATATCCATATTTTGGAATACCGCATCAGCCGTACCACAGTACCACTCGTCACCATAGCGTTGTGATGCTGGCAAAATCTCGACAGATTCGCCAAGTTCCTTCTTAAAATGGCCCCACGCTCTATTGACGTGACGGATTAAACTATGGGATTTGTACTGTGTCGCAATACCGACACGACGGATCCCAGAATTAATACAATTAGACAGTGGAAAATCGATAATACGATGTTTACCACCGAAATAGACAGCTGGTTTCGCACGCCAATCCGTTAACTCATGGAGTCTAGAACCTCGGCCTCCAGCCAAAATAAGCGCATAAGTTTCCCTCGTTAAATTACTGATATATCGGTTTGCATAATTAGGCATATATTTTCTCCATTATCCTGCTTTGCGCTTTCACTACATGGGTGACAACCGCCAAATCTCATCACTGTATTGTTGTATTGTTCTATCACTTGAAAACTCGCCACTCGCAGCCGTATTTAAAATGCTCATTCGAGTCCAAACGTTTTTATCTAAATAAGTAAGTGCCGCTTGCTGTTGTTGTTCAACATAAGAGGCAAAATCATACGCAACTATCCAAGGATCGTTCGGGCTTCGTATTGCATTAATAATGTCGTCAAAAAGACCCTGTTCGAACAAGTTGAAGTGGCCGCTTTCAAGCAATGCCATGACTCGACTAAGGTTGCCATCTTGTGCAATTAGTTGATTTGGGTTGTAGGCGGCTCGAATTGCTGTAACTTGCTCTGATTGAGCTCCAAACAAAAAGAAGTTTTCAGAACCAACGGCATCTCGAATTTCGATATTCGCGCCATCTAGCGTTCCAATCGTAATTGCACCATTCATCATAAACTTCATGTTGCCCGTGCCAGACGCTTCTTTTCCTGCTGTTGAAATTTGTTCAGAAAGATCCGTGGCAGGACATATGAGTTCCATTGCGGACACGTTGTAATTCGGAAGAAACGCGACACGAAGCAGTCCGTTTGTTCGTTCGTCGCTATTCACAACATCTGCGACACTATTGATTAGTTTTATTATTTTCTTCGCCATGTAATAGCCAGGTGCGGCTTTGCCACCCAATAACACACAACGAGGAACGAAATCTTTGATGTCTCCACGCACAATTCTGTCGTATAAGTGGATAACGTGTAGAATATTCAATAGTTGACGTTTATACTCGTGGATGCGTTTAACCTGCACGTCAAACATCATGGTTTCATCAAACTCCACCCCCGTTTTCGCTCGCACAAAACCAGCTAGTCTCGCTTTGTTATCTTGCTTAACGCTGCGCCATTTTTCTTGAAATACCTCATCATCAAAATAACGGCGTAGTTGACTAATTTGATCAAAATGTCTGACCCAATTAGGACCAATATACTCAGAGATCAATTCACTCAGAGCAGGATTACACTGCGCAAGCCAACGTCTAGGTGTAACGCCGTTCGTTTTGTTATTAAACTTTTCAGGCCATAGCGCGTAGAAGTCTTTAAACAAACCACGTTCGAGCAAGTCGGTGTGGAGCGCCGCAACACCATTCACAGAAAACGAACCTACAATGGCTAGATAAGCCATACGAATGTGTTGCACTGGCCCTTCTTCGATAATTGAAAGCGTACGCTGCATATCGACGTCACCAGGCCATTGTCGCGCCACCAAACTTAAAAACCGTGCGTTAATTTCGTATATTATTTCGAGTAGTCGTGGCAAAAGTTTTTCAAACAGTGGTACTGACCACCGTTCTAGCGCTTCCGGTAACAATGTATGATTTGTATAGGCCATCGTCTTTGTTGTGATGGCCCAAGCTTCGTCCCATTCGAGTTCATATTCGTCAATCAGAAGTCGCATTAATTCTGCGACGGCAATGCTCGGATGCGTGTCATTTAATTGGAAAACGTGATGTTCAGCGAAGTCTTTAAAATTATGCCCGTTTTGGTTTACCCACGTTAATAATATATCTTGCAGACTGGCGCTTGATAGAAAGTATTGTTGGCGCAGTCTCAGTTCTTTACCGTTTTCGCTACTATCATTCGGATATAGAACCATTGTAATTTGCTCTGCAAGATTTTTCTTGGCAACGGCTTCGGAATAACTCCCTGCGTTAAACTCTGAAAGGTCAAACTCATCGGTCGCTTCTGATTTCCAAAGTCGTAACGTATTGACGACCTCGTTACGGTACCCTGGGATCGGCACATCATATGGTACAGCTAGGACATCTTGAGTGTTTGTCCAAACTCGATGTTCGCGTCCATCTTTATCTTTATGCGTTTCAACGTATCCGAAAAACTTTACCCGCACAGCTTGTTCCGGTGCACTGAGCTCCCACGGATGGCCCTCTCGCAACCAATTATCTGGTTGCTCAACTTGATTTCCGTGGTCAATGATTTGATTGAACATACCGTATTCATAGCGAATACCATAGCCAAGTACCGGCAAGCCAAGTGTCGCACAACTATCTAAAAAACACGCAGCTAGACGCCCTAAGCCTCCGTTGCCCAAGCCAGCATCATGTTCGGCTTCTTGCACTTGCTCAAGCGAAGTGCAGTATTGTTGCAACGCATTTCGAGAGGAATCCGTTAGATCAAGATTAAGGAGTGCATTTCCTAGAGCTCGTCCCATCAAGAACTCAAGCGAAAGATACGCCGCTTTTCGCGTTTTTTTACTCCTTAAATGCTGCCTAGTCGCGCGGCATCGAGCAACAAGCCTATCTCGAATCGTTAATGCTAACGCGTTGTATAAATACAGGTGCGATTCACCAACTTTATCTCGACCTAATGTGTAATAGAAATGGCGTGTTAAATCATCAACTAAGGTGTTTTCGTCTATTTTAGGTGCATCGAGCCAATGTTTTACGATACAAACGTCTTGATTAACTTGAGGGGTTGTTGGGGCATTCGACTTTTTGCTCATTTCAGTTCCTCATTCTTTGCCGTGAAGAGCCAACTACTCTTCGCTTCGATTTGTAAATTCGCTTGTGTTGGTACTGTGATATTTGAATTGCTGGTTGAGATGGCAAATTGCCATGTTGCATCGACAGGACAGGAAGGAAGCGTAAGATTCAGCAAACTGTCCCCTGCGTTCAAAACAATCAACACCGCTTGATTAAGTTTTTTATCTAGAAGCGCACATATCAACCACTTACGATTGGATTCATGCCAGTTTTCTTGATTCATCAGTTCTCCACTTTCTGTATACCAATTAACGCCAAAACGGGGATGGTTTGGATGAACAAAAAATGGATTAGAAAAGAGTGAAAACTGCCTGCGGATCTTGAGCACATCGTGAATGAAGAAGCTCAGTGCATGGCCCTTTTGAGCCGTTTTCCAAGCTAGCCAACTAGAAATATTGTCCTGACAATAGGCGTTATTGTTACCGCCTTGCGAATGCCCAAATTCGCTCCCAGCGCTTATCATGGGTACGCCTTTTGAAATTAAGAGTGTCAACAACGCATTTTTTTGCATTTTTAGACGAAGCGCATTGATGCTAGGATCACTTGAAAAACCTTCGACGCCGCAATTGAAGGAGAAGTTTTCACTGTGCCCATCCCGGTTCTGCTCTCCATTGGCTTCGTTGTGCTTTTGTTCATAACTCACCCAATCCGCGAGCGTAAAACCGTCATGGCTTGTGATGAAATTAATACTATTTAACGGACCACGAAGATTGTGTTCAAACACGTCGTTTGAACCATGAATACGTTTCGCAAGTTCAGGCAAAATACCGTTATCACCTCGCCAAAAACGACGGACGGTATCTCTAAATTTATCGTTCCATTCGCGCCATGGCGCGGTGAACCCGCCTAGTTGATAACCTCCTGGTCCTACATCCCATGGCTCAGCAATGAGTTTCGATTTTTGTAAAATCGGGTCTTGTGCAATTGCTTGCAAAAACGCGTGATGTGGATTGAATCCGCCTAAATTACGACCAAGAATGGTTGCTAAGTCAAAGCGAAAGCCATCTACCCCCATTACTTCAACCCAATATCGCAGACTGTCCATGACTAAACGTAGCGTAGCTGGATGGTCTATGTTGATGGTATTTCCACATCCAGTATCATTTATGTAGGCGTCTGGCTTTCCTTCAACAGTGCGGTAATAAACGGCATTATCAAATCCTTTAAAAGACAGCATAGGTCCATCAATGCCAGCTTCCGCAGTATGGTTAAAAACAACATCCACAATGACCTCAATGTTATTTTGATGTAGTTTTCGAACCATTTGCTGAAACTCAGCAATATCTTGACCTACTAAATACGCTTTGTGTGGAATGAAAAAAGAGAGTGTGTTGTAGCCCCAATAGTTTTGGAGCCCTTTCATAGTCAAAAATTGTTCGCTAATAAACGCATGGCAAGGAAGCAATTCAATAGCCGTTACACCCAATTGCTTGATGTGATCCATGAAGGCTTCGTCACACAGAGCGAGATACTTTCCTCTTGTACCTTCTGGAATTGCAAGATTTCGATTCGTTGCACCTTTAACATGGGTTTCATAAATCAGTGTTTTGGCCCAAGGGTGATTAGGTCGTTCACCCTCGTATTTACTTAGCCAACGTACCTTACTTTTAGGCATATCAATGGCGTTGTCAGAGGTGTTAAGTGTTCCAAGAGGCATATGGCAAAAATGACGTTCACTCCACGTAAATTCACCATGAAAGTCCGTCGCATAGGGGTCCAAAAGCAGTTTGTTTACATTAAAAAATAAGCCTTGTTCGGGTTCATACGGTCCGTCAACACGGAAGCCGTATAATGCTCCTTCGTTAAGGGGACTGACGCGAATACTCCAGAAGCCTCCTTCATGCTTAACACACGCAATGCGAGCAACTTCGCTATGTCCACTTTGGTCAAACAAGCACAGCAATACACTGGATGCGCGTGGCGCATACACCGCAAAATTCACCCCATCTTGCCAAGGTGAAGGTCCGAGTGGCTTAGGTACTCCCCTTACGGACTTGATCATGATGCTACCCTGCCACCTTTCTCAAATAGAGTGTAGTAAGAGGTCCAATACTCAGCTCAATACTATGTTCAAACCCATGACTGGCAACAGGCTTTGATTCGACCAGCTGCTGAGCATGTGACACTGCAAGAACCCCTGAACCATAGAGCTGTTTGTCATCCGTATTCAGTATTGTTTGATACACCCCAGATGAAGGAACACCAATTCTATAAGTGTGATGAACTGTTGGTGTAAAATTGGCGATAACCACCACAACTTCGTTTGCCTGCTTTCCGAATCGGATAAAACTGAGCATACTTTGCTCTGCATTATGGCAATCAATCCATTTAAATCCGACTGGCTTTGTATCGTTTTCATGTAAAGCAGGGATCGTACGATAGTGCTGATTCAGTTTTTTAACGAGTTCGAACACAGCTCTATGGGGTTCAGAATCTAACAGTGGCCAATTAAGTTGTCCGTTGTGGTTCCATTCTTCTCGTTGAGCAAGTTCTGCCCCCATAAACAAAAGCTTTTTGCCTGGATGCGCAAACATAAACGCTAGGTAAGCTCTAAGATTTGCGAATTGTTGCCAATCATCGCCGGGCATTTTTGACAACAACGACCCCTTTCCATGTACTACTTCATCGTGGCTTAAGGGCAAAATGTAATTTTCGCTGTAGGCATAGGCCATTGAAAAGGTGATTTCGTGATGATGATATTTTCTATGAATTGGGTCACGTTTAATGTAAGACAACGAGTCATTCATCCAACCCATATTCCACTTATAACCAAACCCGAGACCATTGTAATCGGTCGGAGCCGTCACGCCAGGCCACGCCGTAGATTCCTCCGCTACCATCATGACTTGCGGACAGTTAGCATAGCTTCTCGCATTGACTTTTTTAAGCATGCGATTGCACCGAGGTTTTCGCGCCCTCCAAAACAATTTGGGATCCACTCACCCTCTTTACGCGAATAATCGAGATATAACATCGACGCAACGGCATCAACACGCAGTCCATCTATCTTGAACTCTCTTAGCCAATATTGCGCATTGCCAAGTAAATAAGACTGAACCTCAGGCCTGTCGTAGTTATAGATATAGGTGTTCCAATCTGGGTGAAAACCTTGTCTCGCGTCCGCATGCTCGTACAAATGAGTGCCATCAAATAGATGCAGACCATTTTCATCTGACGGGAAATGTCCAGGAACCCAATCCACGATTAGACCCAATTCAGCTTCGTGACAACGCTCTACAAAATAGGCAAAATCCTCAACACTTCCAAAACGGCTCGTTGGCGCAAATAAACCGACTGGCTGGTACCCCCATGAACCATCAAAGGGGTATTCACTAACCGGCATTAACTGAATATGTGTAAAACCAAGCTCGTTAACATAGCCGACTAAATCATCAGCAAGTTCACGATAGGTGAGATATCGATTTCCTTCTTCTATTCTTCTCTTCCAACTGCCTAAGTGCACTTCATAAATTGAAACGGGTGCGTCAACTGCGTTTTGCTTTTTCCGGTTTTCTATCCACTGCGCCGATTTGTCGGAGATAGAGACAAGCGGCTGGACGATGGAGGCGGTGCCTGGCGATTGCTCCATTTTGAATGCGTATGGGTCGGCTCGTTCAAATCGATTTAGATCACTTGCCAAAATACTGTATTTATAGGCCTCGTTAGCACTAATATTTGGTACAAAAAGCTCCCAAATCCCAGCAGCAGGGTGAAATCGCATTGGATGAGCGCAGGCATTCCAGCCATTAAAATGACCAATAACCGACACGGCTTTGGCATTGGGCGCCCAGACGCTAAAGCGAACTCCCGATATCGAGTCCAACTCGACAAGATGCGAGCCAAGTAACTTATAACTCGTTTCGAGGTTACCTTCATTGAAGAGGTATAAATCGTGATGGTTAAGCGATGTCCCAAAGCGGTAAGGGTCTTCAAGGCTTACTTTTCCGTCCTCATAGTCTACCTGTAAAGTATACGTCCTAGCGTCAATGGAAGCGTCTACCATCACAAAGAAAAGCGATGACTTTGCCACGCGCTGCGTAACAAATTTTTGAGTACCAACACACACCGTAACATCAATAGCGGTTGGTAAGTATGCCCTGATTATATTAGTTTTAGCATCGAGCTTGTGTAATCCCAAAAACGAAAATGGGTCTCGAAAACTGGCATGATTAAGCGCGCTCAATTCAGCTTGCCACTCACCACTTTCCTCTTTGTTTAGTCGGATGTTACCCATTCAATGTCCTTAATTCTTTTACTTCTTTTAGAAGCTCGAGCTTCTTATTAAAAATATCTTCGACCGAGTGGTTTAATTTTCTTCGCCAATTCGGAAACTCCAAATTCGTGCCTGGCATATTTACAGGAACAGTGGCTTCATCAAGATCATCCAACTGGACCGTCAATAAGCGTGAATCGGATTTAGCGAGAATTTTAAGAAGGACTTCATACACTAACTCAGGTGAGCATAATCCCGTGACTTTATTACCACTGTGTTGATGGATCCATGTGCACAACTTAACAATTTCTAATTGCCTTTCTTGTAACAACTCGTCTTTCTTTTGGTCGTTTATAAGTGCATATTCAAAGCGAAGTTCAATGTCTTTCGACTGCCACCAGCCATAAAACGGAGGGACGTCATGATTTGCAATCATGAGCAAACTTTCTTTTCGATAAGTTGTTGGGCTTACAAATTGACCAACGTGATCTTTTTCAAAATAGAAAAGAATGTTTGAGAAGATCCCTGACTCTTTAAGAGCAGTTCGAACTTCTTCAGGAACAATCCCCAAATCCTCGCCTATTAGCATGACGTTATTTAGCTGAGACTCAATCAGCAATATAGAAAGTAGATGTTCAAATGGGTAATACATGTAGCAACCCGTTCGGTGTCCATCTTCCTGAGTGAAACACCACCACAGACGACGGATTGCCATTACATGGTCAATTCGCAAACCACCTACGCCTTTCATGTTACTTTTGATGAGGCGACGAAAATAAGCATAGTTATCCAAGCTTAGATGTTTAGTATCGAGCGCGGGTAGCCCCCAGTCCTGTCCATCTTCTGCCCAGGGGTCAGGTGGTGCACCCACATTTGCCCCGTTTGCAAACAAGTGCCGATATTCTTGAAATTCATCGCCATCGTCCGCACATCCAACGGCTAGATCATTAATTAAACCAATCTCCATGCCAATGCTTTCACACATCGATTGGCAATCATAAAGTTGTTTATGTGCAAGCCACTGATAAAAATGGTTTTGTGTCAATTCACGTTCATTTATTGCCGCAGCAGGAACCACTGCATAAGACAAGAATTCACTATAGACTTGTTCTTTACTTTCACCACTCCACTTTTGATAATCTCGATAAAGTAGTCCTAACACCTCATACTTTATTCTTGAGACCTCACTGTAATCGATAAAAGGTGCACGTTTTATTGTCTGTGAAGCTTCTTCAACTATTCGCGACAATTGCATCCCCACATCCATCGTAGCGAGCGCAATGGCTTCTGCCAGATTGATGTAGAGCGGATTTAAAAAACAACGGTGATTTGGACTGTATGGACTTGCTCGTTCGGGTTGTTCTTCAAAAAGCTCATGTAGAGGGTTCAGTAAGATGTAGTCAAGCAGTCCTCGGCTTTGTTGAATAAGTAGCTTAAGGTCTCCAAAATCCCCGATACCTAGATTACCTTTCTCGTTCAAACTATACAGTTGAATGGAAAGTCCTACTCGTTTATCGCGGGCATCAGTTCCAAACGCTTCCGATGGCACTATCCAAAGCTCAGTGGGAAATTGCTCTCCTTTAAAAGTCAATTTTGCATTGTGATAACCGATTGGTATGGATGGCAGATGAAATCCAACTTCCACATAGCGAATATCCTTGTAGCGATAGTCACCAAGCACATCTGGTGTTAGCTTTTGCTGTAGATTGATTTGAAGACTCGGGATTTCAAGCCCAATCAACATATCTAAATCCGATTCTGGAACTCGAACAGATAATCTATAGTCCTTTTCTTTTACAAGCGAAACGCCAGTCACTGGCTTTAACCATTTCGCTATATCATGTTCAAAATTATGTGCGCTGAGGGCGTTTATGTCAGACACGTCAATATCACAACATCGCAAAGCCTGCTTACGTGTGTCATGAGAAAAATAAACGTGTTCACCTGTATACTTAGTAAACTCACTACCTACACCATGTAGATACATGGCTTGTTCCAATACATCCATGGTGGAACCTTATCATCGAGCTGTGTTAACTAAACTGTTGTCTGTACCAAAATCATTCGGAATATAGTCGTCGGCAGCATGGTCGTTATCCCACACTTCGCCATCAATGAGATATTTAAACAAGTATGCTTTATCAATTGGAAGACGTTGCTTCAAACGAAACAAGTTGTCCTTCTTGGAATACTTCATTTCGATAGGTTCCCACCCTGTGAATTCAGCGACCAGTTCAACCTTTTCAGCGGACGGGCAAACGTGTTCGAAAGTCACTTCTGCTTCTTCTTTAGTTTTGAAAAAACGTTTAGTCAACATAACCAGCTCCAGAATAAACAAATAGTTCTTAATCACAGAGCCGTATACAGCCCAAAAACGGTTATCTGTGAGCTAATAAATGAGTAAAACAAACAATTGTTTACGCATTATGACAGTGCAAGAATGAAAAAATGCGCACCTGTTTGGTGCATGATTTACGGCAAGTTGCTCGATTTCTTCATTTTTCACATTTCCTTTGAACAAGAGCAATTGTTAGACCAACATGAGAGATTGCTTATTTAAACTAGTCGAGCATATTTTTACTGTAAAGTGAAAATAACTAAATTTTTCTGCATACATGTCGATATTTTTTGAGGAGTTACGTTTGGTTTACTTGGGTTTATTGTAACGATTCGTTTATTTACCCAAGTTTTAAAAAGCCATTTGCTGGAAAAATACAACTTGAAATTTGTTCTAGGATCAAATTTTTCTCGTCGATTTGGGTTAATCTGTTTGAACTTTGCAAAGCGATGGATTCGTGGTGCCAATTAGACTACCTTCGGGCACATTGCTCACAGCACGGCGAGCCATTCATTGCATTTCCATAAACAATAGAAACTAAAACTAAGTACAAACACCATTTCGAAACATGAAACATATGATTAAAGAAATAGTCTGTAATAATATGTTATTAGGTCTATTAGGCTTAAGGTTATATACTTCAACAAGCCTGATGTTTGTATTGCTAGACAAGTTGATTCGCACATAACTTGGTAAAGTAGCACACCATTTTTTTGCTTAGAAAGGGTTTAAATTGAGTAAGTTGGCATTAAAACGAAGTATTCTAATAACAGGTCTTTTTTTCTCAGTCCTGCTGATTTTCAATTCTGTTTTAATTGCAACATTAGCTAACTCCAATGAAAGTGTAACAGCGCCTCATCAAATCCATATACCGATGCAATCACTCCAGCAAAATCACTTCAGTGAAGCTCGTTCGTTTTTTAATGTCCACTACATCAACGATCAGCAAACACTCTATTTCGTAGTTAGTAAAGACGAGAGTGAACTCGTCATTGTTCCTGCAAATATCGCAATTATATCCACATTGCTCGATCCCGTTTTTTTATTATTAACGCTATTTTTTACAGCCGGCAGTATTTACCTTCACCGCTTGTTCAATCACGAAGAACAAACTATTGAGCATGAAGACAAGATAACAGAAACCCTCAATCACTTTTTTTTGTCGCAAGGCATTACGAAAAACCAAGCACTTTCTGGCCCTATAGAAAATAAATATTGCGATGACCTCGAACAGCTTCTTCTAAAATCTACAGAACGTTTTTCGCAGTTACAGTTTCAGTCAACCTATCTTCATCATCAGGACAAACTTACCCTATTAATTGATAGACACGCCTTCCTTAAGCACCTAAGTAGAAAACTTATGCTTGCGGAGCGCTCTAAATCTAAGTGTGCGCTGCTGTTTATCGATTTAGATGGCTTTAAACAAGTTAATGATTCTTTTGGCCACAGTTATGGTGATGAAGTGCTAATTAGTGTCGCCAAGCGGCTAAACGAAATAACTCGACATCATGAGATTAGCGACTTAGTTACAATCAACGAAAATGAAATCGACTATTGCCTATCTCGTTTGGGCGGTGATGAATTCTCTATTTTCATAGACGAATTCGACAATCAAGACAAATGCGTTCAAATTGCACAAGACGTATTAACTGCTATCGAAACTGACTTTGATATAGGCAATAAAATCATCAAAATCAGTGCAAGTGTTGGTATCGCAACGTACCCTGATTCTGCTGCGACACCACAGTCATTGCTGCAAATGGCGGATGTTGCGATGTACAGAGCAAAAACAGATGGCCGTGGTATCTTCAAAATCTATTCGCCAGAGATGAGCAGTAAGCTTCGCCGATATCATTATTTAGTAGAAGAGTTACGCCTTGCACTTGCGTCTCACAACTTTTTTCTTACCTTTCAACCTATTGTTCATGTTGGTGATTGCACCATTGACTATTTTGAAGCATTAGTTAGATGGCATCATCCTGTTGAGGGTTACATTACGCCCAGTGAGTTTATTCCAATTGCTGAAGAAACAAATATCATTTTGGAGCTAGGCGATTGGATCATGTACGAAGCATGTGCCCAAATGAGCGCTTGGTACTACGCTGGAATGAAAAAAGTAAAAATGTCGGTAAACGTTTCAGGTGTCCAATTACGCCACAGAAAGCTATATAGTTGGGTTACTGATATTTTAACTAAAACAAAGTTGCCAGCCTCTTCACTGATGCTTGAAATCACTGAAACCACTCTGATAAAAGCGAGTTCACACATCATTGAAGAGTTGGAACAATGCCGTGCGGCTGGCATTATTATCGCCATTGACGATTTTGGTACTGGTTTTAGTTCATTAAGTACCCTTGCTGATTTGCCCATTGATGTCATAAAAATAGACAAGCAGTTCATATCTTCGGCCCATGACAGCATCAAATATTTCAAAATACTGCAATCAATCAGCGAGCTTGGAAAAGACCTAGGTCTAAAGCTTGTTGCAGAAGGTGTTGAACGTACTGAACAATTCGAGCTGGTCAAGCAACTCGGCATAAGCTGCGTGCAGGGCTACCTTGTGAGTCAACCTCAATCATCGACCCGAGTAAACAACAAAGTGCTCAAGGCTAACGTTAACAATGTCGCGCTGACAGGCACGAGCGTCTGGTTACCTGAATAGCACCTAACTTGTCTTTAGGCGCAAGACGTTGCCAATTATCGTTCAAATTTAGTTTCTAAAATCACAGACGAAGTGGTTCGTTCAACCCCATCTAAATTGCCAATTTCATCGAGTAAATGGCTTAGTTTTTCTAAATTTTGTGCAGAAACAATCGCTATTAAATCGTACTCTCCACTAATCGCATAGAGCGCAGAGATATTACTCATTTGCTTAAGTGCCAAATTCGTCTTTGTGGTCAGCTTTTGTTTTACCTTTATGGAAACATGGGCTGAAACCAATGCGTTCGCATAGTCACCACCAAATTCAACTCGATAACCTTTTATTACGCCACTTTGCTCAAGCTTAGCGATTCGATTTTGAACTGTTGCCCTAGATACGGACAATAGTTTTGCTAAGTCCGTTATGCTCATTCTTGCGTCAGCACGAAGCAAATTTAACAGCTTCTCATCTTGCTCACTTATCATATCGTCACCAAAGTCATGCATTTTGTAAAAATATTATCTCATTTTTATCATTTTAACACTGCAATTTTGATTAAAATGGTTCAATAATGAAAAAACTAACGCTGAGCTTATAAAAACATCGCCACTCAGCCCGTTCAAAATTATGAGGAAGTCGTCATGCAAGTAAATCGTGAGCTATTTGATCTAGTAATGGCCCCAAACTATAACCCGTCTGCGGTAATTCCAGTTAAGGGTGAAGGTTCAAGAATATGGGACCAAAATGGCGACGAGTATATCGACTTCGCCGGTGGCATTGCCGTTAACTGTTTAGGCCACTGCCACCCAGCACTTGTAAACGCGTTAAAAGAACAAGGCGAAAAGATTTGGCATTTATCGAACGTGATGACAAACGAGCCTGCTTTACGTCTTGCTAAAAAACTAACAGATGCCACATTTGCAGAAAAAGTTTATTTCGCTAACTCTGGCGCAGAAGCAAACGAAGCAGCACTTAAACTTGCTCGTCGTTACGCGATCGAAAAGTTCGGTGCAAACAAAACTCAAATTATCTCTTTTGCAAAAAGTTTCCATGGCCGTACTTTCTTTACCGTCACTGTTGGTGGACAAGCTGCATACTCAGATGGCTTCGGTCCAAAACCTCAAGATATCGTTCATTGCGATTTCAATGACATTGAAGCATTCAAAGCGTTGATCAGCGACAACACGTGTGCGGTTATGATGGAACCTATCCAAGGTGAAGGTGGTATCATTCCAGCTAATGCTGAATTCGCTCAAACAGTGCGTGAGTTATGTGATAAACACAATGCATTATTAATTTTTGATGAAGTACAAACAGGCGTAGGTCGCACTGGTAATCTTTATGCTTATCAAGGTCTAGGTGTTACACCTGATATTCTTTCAACAGCAAAAGCGCTAGGTGGTGGTTTCCCTATTGGTGCGATGATCACCACGACTGATATTGCTAGCTATTTAAAAGTTGGCACTCACGGTTCAACTTATGGTGGTAACCCGCTAGCTTGCGCAGTAGCTGAAGCAGCGTTTGATACAGTAAATACGCCTGAAGTACTCGAAGGTGTGAAAGCTAAATCTGCGCTATTCCGTGCAGGCTTAGAAGCAATCAATGCTAAATACAACGTATTCTCTGAAATTCGTGGTGAAGGTCTTCTAATCGGCGCTGTACTAAACAACGATTATGATGGCCGAGCGCGGGATTTCCTAGTAGCAAGCGCGAACCATAAATTGCTTACGCTTGTTGCAGGCGCAAATGTAGTGCGCTTCACTCCTTCATTAGTAATCCCAAATGAAGACATTGAAGCTGGTTTGGCGGCGTTTGAAAAAGCGGTTGCTGACGTGGTTAACGGCTAATTTCGACAAGACCTAAACGAGGGGTAATATACCCCCGTTTGGAGCCTACTATGAAAGTATTAAGACCCATTAAAGCGACTGACTTCGCAGCTCTACGCACGATAGCGGAAGAATCCGGACCAGGATTTACCTCGTTGCCTGTCGACGATGAAAAGCTACAAAGTAAAATTGCGCGTTCTGAAGACAGCTTCAAAAAGCCTGTTGATTGTCCTACTGACGAAGGTTATCTCTTTGTTTTGGAAGATTTCGAAACAAAAACCATACTTGGAACAACGGCCATTGAAGCAGCTGTTGGCATGGATACGCCGCTCTATCATTACTACAAAAGTAAATCGGTTCACCACTCGAAAACGCTCAACGTATACAACACGGTTGAAGTTTTAACCATGTGTAATGACTACACTGGTGCAACGGAAATTTGTACCCTGTTTTTACGTCCAGATTTTAGAAAAGGGTTAGCAGGTCGTTTCTTATCTCGCTCTCGCTTTTTGTTCATGGCGGATCATCAGAGTCGATTCTCCGATACCGTCATTGCAGAGATGCGCGGTGTGAATGATGAGAATGGTCATTCACCATTCTGGGAATGGTTGCAAGATCATTTCTTTAGCATAGATTTTCCTGTTGCCGATCACCTTGTAGGGCTTGGCAATAAAGTGTTCATTGCTGAACTTATGCCAAAACACCCTATTTATGTGAATCTGCTCAGTGAAGAGGCTCAGTCGGTCATTGGACATGTTCACGAAAAGACCATGCCGGCACTTAAGTTACTTGAAAAAGAAGGTTTTGAGCACCGTGGTTATGTTGATTTGTTCGACGCAGGTCCAACAGTCGAGTGTCGCATGCAAAACATTCGCAGCATCAAAGAATCGAAGGAATATCCAATCTGTATTGGTGAAGCCAGTGGTGAAGTCACTCTTGCCATAAGCAATCAAAAGCTCGCTGATTTTAGAGCGACTTACACTAAACAGGCTATCTTCGACGAAAGGAAACAAGAACTGGTTGTAACACCACAAGTGGCTGAAGCGCTTGAGCTTAAAAATGGCGACTCTGTGAGGTTTTTCGAATTATAAGTGTCTCGCGTCGTGCTCAGAAATTAAACGCGAGTCAAACTTGCAGCAAACACTGCAAACTATTAGGAAGAACATTATGCACAACAACGTAGATACACTTTTTGCAAACCTCTGGGATAACTACTTATCAGTTACACCATCAGCGGTTAAAGTTCATGAGCTTTTGGGGTCAACACAACAAGACGACGTAATAAATGACCACATCGCTTTGCGTACATTCAACCACTCGAAAATCGGTTTAGAAAAGCTTGCTGCACACTTTTTAGCAGTCGGTTACAAAGAGTGTGGTGAGTATCATTTCGAAGCAAAGAAATTGTACGCTAAACACTTCGAACATTCAGATCCAACTAAACCAAAAGTATTTATTTCAGAATTACTTTTAGAAAAGTGTTCTGAACAATTACAAAGTATTATCAATCGAATGATCGACCAAATTGATCCTTCCGTTGTTGAAAACGATAACTTTTTGTACTCGGGAACACATTGGCAAGTAAGCCATGAAGAATACAAAACCTTGTTAACTGAGAGCGAATATGCTGCGTGGATGGCTGCGTGGGGCTTCAGAGCTAATCACTTTACCGTTAGCATTAACTATTTGAACAAGTTTGAAACCATCGAGTCTGTGAATCAAGCATTAAAAGATGGTGGTTTTGCATTGAATACTTCGGGCGGTGAAATCAAAGGCTCACCAGAAGTTCTGCTAGAGCAATCTTCAACGCTTGCTGATGAGTTCTCAGTGAAATTCAGCGATGGCGAATTCGCAATCCCAAGTTGCTTTTATGAATTCGCCCTTCGCTACCCTAAAGCAGACGGTGAACTTTATACAGGTTTTGTTGCAGCTTCAGCGGATAAAATTTTCGAAAGTACTAACGCTCGTTAGTCCTTTCGTTAATGAAAGATACTCTTGTTTAGCTATCACCTTAGGTGATCCCAAAGCGGCTTAGGCCGCTTTTTTTCATTTTTTCTTTGCTCATCTGAAAACAAATCACTATTTTAATCCAAGACAACTTTACGCTATTATCACTGTTCAATTAACCGTCACATTACTGACTTATTTTTGATCTAAGTTGGATACAAGTGTTGTTTTAACGACTCGTCTTGGTCAAGATAAGTGCCGTTCTTAAAGTCGAAAATGTATCTAAGAAACATTCACCTACGCTAGAGCTAGAATGAGAACAATGGCTAAGGAAGCTTAAGAATCAGGCTCAGATTGCGGCTTTAATCCAGAACAGCAATTCACCAAGGTAGGAGGTAACAATGGTTAGTCCCATTATTTTACGGAACAACAGTATTTGCATCGAAGAGTTGGCTGAAGCTCACCCTGCGCTTGATGATAAAAAGGTCTACCGACAAGCACTTAAGTATTGGCAAAATGAACTGCTCCACGTGCAGCAAGCATATTATCACCAACAAAAAAGAGCGTTGATAGTTTTTGAAGGATGGGATGCAGCAGGTAAAGGTGGTGCAATTCGTCGCATTACAGAAAAGTTGGATCCTCGAGGTTATGCTGTATATCCGATTTCAGCTCCACATGAAGAGGAACAAGGCAAGCATTACCTCTACCGATTTTTTAATAAGTTGCCTAGTAAAGGGTGCTTAGCGATTTTTGATCGTTCTTATTATGGCAGAGTGTTAGTCGAGCGTGTTGAAGGCTTTGCAACACACGCACAGTGGCAACGAGCTTATCAAGAAATAAACGAATTTGAACGTTTACTGATTGATGATGACGTAAAAGTAATCAAGCTATTTCTCCACATCAATGAAGATGAACAGCTAAAACGTTTTGAAGAACGTCTTAATAATCCATTTAAGCGATGGAAACTCACAGCAGAAGACGTTCGAAATCGTCAAAAGCGGGACGACTACATTCATGCTTATAACGATATGTTTTGTAAGACAGATACAGAAACAGCTCCATGGCATATCATTTTGGCTGAACATAAATGGTATGCACGTGTGAAAATTCTTGAAACGATAGTAAACGCACTGAGTGAAGATATCGTTGTTGCGCCCCCTGAAATCGACCACGAAGTCGTGAAGCTCGCGAAACAGCAACTCGGACTCAGCGTTAAGGAGTAATTATGGACCGCTCTACATGGTTAAAGACTAGACTGCAGTTTGTTGATGGCAAAGCACCGGATAAATCTATTGCAAAACACCTAAAAATGGCCACCAGCCCTTTTTACTTTTTTAGAGGCAGTGCCAGCGTATTCTACGCTGATATTCACTCCAACCATTTGTCATTACCAAATGAATTATTGAGTATACCTTTAACGACCATTATGGGTGATTGCCATGTCAGTAATTTCGGTTTCATCAGTGAAGAAGGCGCACATGGCGAAACCCTTATCTTTGCTCCCAATGACTTTGACGATGCCTGTCTCGGTCATGCAGTTTGGGATATATTAAGATATCTTGTCAGCCTACCTCTCGCACAACAAGAAGGCGTTCGGTTAAAACAAGAATTTATCAACAACCAATCGCCCGATAGAGAAAAAGATCATGTAAAAGCATCTCAAGTTCAGGATGCAATGCATGCATTCATTCAATCTTACATGGAATATTGTCAATCATCGTTAGCAGGTCATATAACGAGTCAGTCTGCTCTGCTTGCGTTTAGCGAGAAGCACATTTTATTCAAACGTTGGCAAAAAGGCTTACAACGTTTAAGTGATGGCGCTGCATTTCTAACAAAAAGTACATTAGCTAAAGAAATTGATTGCTTCTCCTTTCCTCTTAAGTTTAGAGAAGACGATAGTAAGTTTCGACGTTTAGATCAGCTAAAGGATGAAGAAATTAGAAACGTGTTCGCGCCTTATGTATCTGATGACATTTTAGACATCGTTGAACGTGTTGACGCAGGTACAGGTTCGAATAACATGTTACGCTATTACTTGCTAGTTGGTCCAAAAGACATTACACCTGAAACACTTTCCCTTTGTTACATCGTTGAAGTCAAACAACAGCGCGAAGCTGCACCGCTTCACTTTTTCCCTCAACTCTGTATAACCAACCGATTAAATCCAGCGCATTTAACCGTGCATTGCCAACGCAGAATGCAAAGACGTCCAGACTTAATTTTGGATGATGCGCTTTGGCAAGGGCAACACTATCTGATCCGGTCACGTCATCACGCCCGAGTAGGCATTGATCCTGAACATATCACGCTTGGCAAACGTGCAGCAATTAAAGACGGTTTTACCCAATATGCGCAGACCTGCGGAGAAGCATTAGCGCTCGCGCATATGAGAGGTGATCGTCGCTCACTTGCGTTCCAACAACAGATCATTGACGTGTTGCCTAGATACATAAACAAACTTGTCGACATGGCAACAAAATATGCTGATCAAGTATCCCACGATCATGCGCTTCTAGTTGAGATGCTTTCTCACGGTATAAATGAGCCCGTCGTAGGCGAAAATTAGCTCTCCCGAATAGTTTCTGCTGGCTTCATGCTGTAATGGAGTCAGCATATCCCGCCCATGATAGCGTACTGAAAAATGAAAAAGAGCAAGGGTGGGTAGTTGATGTTTCTCTGCAAACTGGGCAATTCGCATTGCATCACTGTGCCCTGTGTTCGTGCGTATTTTCAAGAGATCTCTATTAGTAAACGTTGCCTCGTGAATAAGTAAATCAGCCCCTTTAACGGCATCTGCTAGCAATGCTGGCTTTTCATTGTCCCCGCACACAATTACTGTTCTAGGCCGCCAAGAATAGAATGTGTAGTCTTTAGCTCTCAAAAGCCGTTTATTGAAATAAACGTCATTTCCCTTTTGTAGGGTGTTGTAATGAGGGCCAGAAAGAACACCATCATTTTGAAGCTGTTCAATTCGCAGCTTTCTTGGAATTTGGCGTTCCGTAATTCGAAATCCATAGCTTGGTACTCGATGCTTCAATTCAATTATTTCGATGTCACAGCAATCAAACGTAAGCTTATTTTCTATGTCTTCAATTGCATGGCATCGTAAATCAAAAGGCAAATCAAGTTGAGTTAACGAAAGTGTAGTGCGGACAAATTGAATGACCTTAGTTGGTGCGATTAGCTCAACGGGAGTAGTACGTCCAGAAACCATAATCGCAGCGATAAGGCCAGGTAAACCATAGCAATGATCTCCATGAAGGTGAGTGATGGCGATAATGCTTAGATGGTAAGGCGATAAGGTACTTTTAAGCAATTGATGCTGAGTACCCTCGGCACAATCAACCAGCACCCACGATTTAGAACGTTCAAAACTAAGCCCAGTTGCCGACATATTCCGGCTTAGGCTAGGACTACCTGACGATGTGCCTAAAAAATGTATATTCACGGATAAATGACTTGAATAATGCGATGACTACCTCTATTACAACATAAGGCATCCCAATTTGTGATCTATTTCACTTCAACGGACCTATAAAACACTGACTATAGAAGTGGTAGCGGATGTGGCAATTAGGCGTATTTTTATTCTTTCCCGAGAGTAAAAAGCGTTTGAATAGTTAAAAAATGCTTCAAACTTCCTAACTGGAGTTCTTATGAAAAATGAAATTGATAGCAAGACCTTGCTGCTTGTCTACGAGCATATACAGCTCCATGGTGAATTAGTGGATGAAGGCAAAATGCTCAATGGAGTGACCGCCTTCTCAGATTTCGATGGCTACACAGTGTATTTAAAGACAAATGGCGCACAATTGCGATTTGGCTTTCACAATACATATCATCTCGACTATGAAAAAGAAGATCAAAAAACGGTTTTCATGGACGCGATAAACCGAATTAAAGATATTGCCCTTAATGAACAAAGTCAGATGTAAACCGACAAATAGCAAAAACTCGGCTTATGTCGAAGCGGCGCTTGAGCAACTAAAATTAGAGCCTAGCAAACTGTCTCTACTCGAAAGTAACTGCCAACAATTTAAAAACGAGTACTCGTTCAACAAAGGATTGCTCACAGCTATAGAACGTCTTGAGTGGATATTGTGCATCGACGATGACATTGAGCGGATCACCCATCGAGTTTTGAGTGACGACTACATCAGTAGAAAGATTGTTAAATATCCCCTGCTGTTTAAAGGGATAACATAAAAAGGCCAGAAGTCAGCTCTTTTGGCCTTTTACATGAGTTTGTTTACATCTCTGTTTTGAATACCACTTTAACCTATCAGGCTTAAAATTCCATCACCACTTTTACTGAAGCGTCAACTGCGTCTGTTGACACATACCCGATTGTGTCGGGATTAGAACTGATTAACTTAATCACTTCTTGATCATTCGACACTTCTTTCGGAGGCGTGCCTTTTCCAGTAAAGACGAGTTTTGACCAATACGCTTTCAATTGAGCGGCTGTCTTATTCAACACTTTCTCATTGAACTCACCTGTTGCAGCTGTGCCGCTATCCTGCCCTATCGGAATCACTTTATTTCCGTTAGAAAATGCCTTTTCTTTACCCGTAAATATACGATTTATCGCTGCGGCATCCAATGCGCTGGTATTGCTTGGATGGACGACTACCGCTACGCCTGCTGACGCGCTTGCACTTAGAAGCGCCAAACTGATTAATGAATACTTGATCATCCTAATGCCCCTCTAAAATACGACGTCAACGCCAAACGTGATTGCTTCACTGTCACCAGCCACCGCTAAGTCGAATGATTCATCTTCAACTTTGTCGTATTGCATCTTAAATGCTGCAGAAGGATGAAAATCCCAACGAACGCCCACAGCTTTTGTATTGTGTTTTTCGGTATCTCCATCGCCATCTTGGCTAAAGTCCGAGAACATAACGTATGGAGTCACATTGCCAAACCGATAACCCGCACTCAACATATATGTGTCAAGATTACCACCGAGGTCAAGACGGTTAAATTCGGACAAAATAAAGAAGTTTCCAAAATCCGCATTGGCAGCTAAACCATAGAATTTACCATCGCGAGAATCTTTACCATCCCACATCGATGGTTCGCCATCAATAAAACGACGATTTGTATATTGCATGTGGGTAACACGAATTTCTAACCAATCTTTGCTAAACGTTGCTACGCCACCAAAAATATCCTCCCAAATTTCACGTGTAGGCTTTTGAAAGAAAAAATCAGAAAGTAATTTATTGTTCGGGTCATCTTCTTTACCAGCGTAAATATTGGCTGTCATGGACCAATCACCTATGGACCCGTTATAGAGGAAGTTGATTCCTTCATAGTTAAATATTTGCCACGTGTAGTTGTCCGCTGGAGGCCGCATCCAGACGTAAGCATACCCGACATCATAAAAGTCCGAGTAATAAAATAGAGGTAACCGCTTCTTACCAGCCTGGACGGTCCAACTGTCGTTTAGTTCATACGATATGTAGGCCCATTCAAATTCTGCATTATAGTCATCAGCCCCACGAGCGACTACTTGCCCTGTAACGCTTAAGCCTTCCCCGAGCTCAGCACTTACTTGAAGACCAATAAGTGACTCTGGTTTAAACGAAAAATCTTCCGTATAAGCAGAAACTATTGGATAATCAGCAAGAAAGGTCGGTTCAACGCCGTATTGAGGCACCCCTGTTCCGTTTAATACTTTGCCTGCATTTACACTGGCAAACCCTGAAATGTTCACGTCTGCATGCGCTGAGAGTGACGTGAGCGCAACTACAAGAAGAGAATATTTTAATTTCATTGATTGGCTCCCAATCTTTTGTTCACGTTTTGCACTGGTAAGTATAGTTAACTTTAAGAAAAAGAAAGTTTTTATTGAAAAAAGCCAAATTCTTACTAAATTTTATAGCGAACGTATGCAATTATTTCGTATGGTAATTAACATTGAAGTAACGTTACATCCTACGAGCTCGCATACAAATCGCGATCTCTGTTGTAAAAAAGGTATCTTATGTCGCAAACATCTTGGTCGTTTCGTAACTTGAGCATCACTAAAAAGATACACGCTATTACCGTTGTCGCGGTAACAGCGTTTATCGGACTTGTGCTTATCAATTACAGCTCTATGCAATCAAACCAGAAATCGTTAGGTGAGCTTGAAAGTCAAACCTATAAACTGTTGATATTAACGTTGAGCAACGTCACTGCATTCCAAAACTTGGATGAGACCTACACTCAAGCGGTTACATTTGGGGATAGCGATTTATTAAATAAAGCAAATCAAACTAAAAGCACTCTCGAAGAAAATCTCAAACAACTTCCATCTTTGAATGTGGCTTTTCCAACGAATAATACACTAGACACCCTTGGGCGCTACTCGAAGTTAGCCCATGATATCGCGTTGTCGATGATTGACGGCACAGCCGACTTTGCGGTCATTCAGCAAAAGGCCAAACAGAAAGGCGAATTGTACGACAGTATTCTAGAGACGTTAAAAGCGGATCAAAAACGTGCCGATGATCGCTTCTTCGAATTAATCGACGAGACTAAAACGAGTTCAGATAAAGCACTAACGATGATGTTCGTTGTTGCCGTTGTATCGCTTGTGATTCTGGTTAGTTTGGCCATCGCTATCGCACGAGCAATTGGTAAGTCAGCGAGTGAGGCAGCAAATAACCTTAAACTCCTTGCCGACGGTAAAGGGTCTCTTAGTTCTCAGCTCAATGTCCATTCCCACGATGAGATAGGTCAGGTTTCACAAAACTTCAACGAGTTCGTTGGTCTTTTAAAAGGCACCGTACTCGACGTTATTAACGTTGTTGAACCACTAATGGAAAATAGCACGCGCTTAGTACAAGGTATGGAAAGTGCTGAAAACGCAACTCAGCAGCAAAGTAGTGATGCGGAAGTAGTACGCCATTCAATGGAGGAAATGAAACAAAGCGTCGGTGACATCTCACAATCAGCGGCCAGCGCATCTCAAGCCGCGCAATTAGCGGAAAAAGGTGTAGATGAAGGCTTAGCTCAAATTGGCGTTTCTGTTAAGCAATCTCAAACACTGAGTAATGAAATAGACAAAGCGGCATTAACGATTAACAAGTTAGCTGAAGATACTCAAAACGTTACACAGATATTGAATGTTATTACCTCTATTGCAGAGCAAACTAACTTACTGGCGTTAAATGCGGCTATTGAAGCGGCTCGTGCTGGTGAGCAAGGTAGAGGCTTTGCGGTGGTTGCGGACGAAGTCCGTGAACTTGCCTCAAGAACTGCTAAATCGACTAACGAAATTCGCGAATTGCTTAACGTATTGACCGTTGCAGCAAGTAATGCTGTTACTGCCATGAATGGAGCCAGAGATATGGCGTCGAGCAACGCTGCAGCAGCTGATGCAACTGGACGCTCAATTCAACAAATTTCAGACCAGATCCTCGCTATCAACGGAATGAACTCGCAAATTGCGGCAGCAACCGAAGAGCAGACTTCCGTCGCCGCTATGGTTGTTGATAATGTGTCGAACATGCACCAGTCATTCCAAGATACAATGAAAGCGTTAGAACAAGTTCGCGATGTAGCGAAGAACCTTCATTACCTTTCTGACTCACTGCTCGATGCCACAAGCAAGTTTAAAATTTAACACATAAAAAAAGCGCTGATATTATCAGCGCTTTTTTATAGACGAACTTCTGGCGGTTATTTGCCTTTCATCGCGCTACGCACTTTGGAAATTTTAGAGCGCATTTTTAATCGAGCTTCAGCCGAAGCCTGGTTACTCGGACGATTCGTTCTGCCTTTCTTATAACTAGCCGGTTTTTTATTGAGCGTATCAACTAATTTCTCTCGGCTAGCGACTTCATAACCAGGTAAATAGTAGCGTTTGATTTTCTGGCCAATTAATTCTTCAATACTCATTAGCACTCGTTCTTCTTCACGGCTAACGAATGAAATCGCATGACCACTTAAACCTGCGCGTCCTGTACGTCCGATACGGTGAACATAGTCTTCAGCTAAGAAAGGTAAATCAAAGTTGATCACTCGAGGTAAACCAACAATATCAATACCACGAGCAGCTACTTCTGTTGCGACTAATACGCGGGCTTTGCCTTCAAGAAAGTCGCGAAGAGCTCGACGTCTTGCACCTTGTTTTTTATCACCGTGACACACCGTCGCAGTGATACCATATTGCTGAAGTTCTTCAACCACAGAATCTGCAACGTCTTTCATATTGACGAAAACAAGTACCTGTTGCCAGTTTTTCTTGCCGATTAATTCTGAAAGCAGCTCTAATTTTCTTGTTTGGTCAACAGGATAAACAATGTGGCGTACCGTTTCTGCCGTTGTATTTTCTGGTGCTACTTGAACAATTTCAGGATGTTTTAAAACACTCATCGCAAATTGCTTCATTGCTGGCGGGAAGGTTGCAGAAAATAGCATTAGTTGGCGTGACTCTTTCACTAGTGCAATGACTTTTTGCATGTCATCAATAAAGCCCATATCTAGCATACGGTCCGCTTCATCTAAAACAAGATATTGAACATTAGCAAGTGAGACATTGCCACGAGCAATATGGTCATGTAAACGGCCCGGAGTCGCGACAATGATATCAGCACCTAGTTTAAGGGCGTCGCGTTGACCTGCATGGTTCACACCACCAAATAGCGCAACTGTATTTAAATCGGTATGTTTTGCAAACGCTTTGAAATTATTTGCAATCTGTTCGACTAATTCGCGTGTCGGTGCAACCACAAGTACCTGTGTTTCACCTTTTGCGTCGCCTTCAAGTAGGCGCTGAATGATAGGTAAGGCAAATGCTGCTGTTTTACCTGTTCCAGTTTGTGCTGTTGCAAGGATGTCTTTATTTCGACGGATCGCAGGAATAGCCGCTTGTTGAATAGGCGTAAGTGTTTGAAAGTTTAATTCTTCTAGCGCGTCTAAAATTAAAGGAGAGAAACTAAACGATTTGAAATTCATAGGTAAAACCTGCGGCCGTGCAAATTGGCCGCAGATTATAGGACAAATTAGTGTAATTGCCTAATGCCTTCTTACACTAACTTCAATAGCGTTGTGTCTATCAAAGATGCTTTACCACCGACAACGTCTTTTTCGTTTAATGCATTTAGTAACGCCAAGCCTTCTTCTTGTTGGTTCACATTAAGCGGTACATAGGGTAAACGAAACACTGGTGCGACAGCGCCTGTCATTATTAATGCCGAGTTAATAGCGATTGGATTGGGTTCGCAGAAAAGCCATTTCATAAGCGGCTGTAGCTGTGCGTTAAGTGCTTCTGAACGACTATCCATTAACTGACGCATTAGACCTGGAACAATGTTTGATGTAACTGAGATAACGCCATGAGACTGATATTGGTGTTTCCCATCATGAGCTTCGTCATCATTACCTGACCAACATGCAATGCCTCTTGACTCGTAGTAACCTATTCTTTCATTTCCCGCACATTCTTTAACACCAATAAAGTTCTTATGTGCCGCGAGCGGCTCGATAATATCCGGCGTAAGATCTTGGCCTGTGCGACCTGGTACGTTGTAAATGAAAGCAGGTCCAATTTCAAGTACACGCTCAAAATGCGCTTTTAAGCCCTCTTTTGACGTACGACCATAATAAGGATTAATCTGCAGTGCCGCGTCCATACCACTTGCAAAACCATATTCCGTTGCTTTAATCGCTTCTCTGGTATTGTTGCTTCCTGTGTTTCCAACAATCAATAACTTACTGCCAAATTTAGATACACTGTGGGCAATAAGCATTAGGTGTTCCTCCCAATGCATTAACTGCCCTTCACCCGTAGTGCCACCGACAACAATACCATCAACACCACCTTTAATTTGCTCTTCAACGAGCTTATCAAATGTTTTGATGTCTATTTCGCCTTTCATGGTATAGGGGGTTTTGATGGCCGTGATTAGGCTTGCTTTTTTGATAGTTTGAATACTTTGCATGCGTTGGTGTTCTCTATTTCCGTTGTGGTATTTGTATCACAATCTAGGGTTATTTCCGAGTGCCAAATCAAATTGCCTTCAAAAAATGCTTGATAAAAGTAACGCTTCGATACAAACTACAAACACTGTATATTTATCCAGTATCCAACATGAGCCTAACGAACTATCTATCTAACCATTTCTACACTGAAAAAGAATTATGTGATTTATTGCGTCTTGAACAATCTGAACTTGCAAGCTGGCAAGCAAATAAGCTCTTTCCTAAGCCAAGTTATTGTATTCAAAACCAGATCAAATGTAGTTCCTATCTTGGTTTCTACGAATGCGAGGAATTTAGAGACTATTACCCTAAGGGCGCATACCAATGGGGTCAGTTGATACAAAAACACAAAGTAACACAAGCGTCTCATGCTTATGAAATCTTCGCACAGCAATACTCAAATGTATTGGCAAAAATTGTTCAGCAAGGTGTGCAATGTTTAAGCGAAGCATTTAATGAAGAGCTCGATGAGCACATGCAGCAATCTTGGCAACAGTTTTTATGCAGTAAATATGGTGTGATTAGCCAAAACGGTTTAGTTGAGGAAGTCGTGTATATTGACCTAGGTCGTGTTCTGGTAGACGAAATTACGGAAGAACGAAGCAAAACATCACTTCAGCTAGAGGAACGGGCGTTATTAATTAAAGCGCTGAAACTGTTAAATCGAGGCCTCAGTCATAACGCCGCTCACGAAAAGCATGAGTCACTTCGCTATCACTATGTTGACGCAATTTTACAAAAATACGATCTATCTATTCGTTAACGGTTCGCTCGAATTGTGCTCTCAGTATTTCAAATGCTTTGAGCACTTTTAACTTATCGTCACATAAAGCATCGTACCATTGGTCGAAAACTTCGTCGTCATCTTGCTCACTCATGACCTGATATTCGACTAGTAACATTACGATGTCACTGTGTGTACAACCTAAATTATCAAGCGTCTCGATTAGCGGTATTTGATTGTTTTGTTTTAGTTGCGCCAATACTTCGTTGTCTATATTTTCGTTAGAACTTCCCATGTTATCCTCGTCCAATTCGCACGACATAACCTACTTATACCAAGAATTTTAGGAATAGCTAGAGCCAAAATGTCCGTTTGGTCATTACGTAATCGAAATGTGAATTTTTGCTGCTTTCTTGGACGAAGGAGTGCTGTTTAACTAAATCCTAAGTTTTATCCCGACTACACTAAAATGCTACTAACTTACCTCTATAAAATGATGACATATAAAAAAGCCTTGAGTGCTATGGCAATCAAGGCTCAGGAATGTTGGCTTTAAGATAGGACAGTGTTACCCATTACTTCCCGAATAAGAGTTCCCAAAAACTAGGTGGTTCGTGCAATTTATGATATTCCTTTCTTAACGCATCAATTTTCGAAGCGTGCTCTTTTGCTTTATCAAGTTCACCAGCCTGTAGCAAAGGTACTAATTCATCTAACTGTTTTTCTACCTTATTTAAGCCTTCAAATGATTTATCTTTTAATTCAGGTTTAAAGCCAAGCGCTTTACTTTTTTCAATGAGTAATTCCATTTCAGAAATTGCGTCGAGCGCTTCATCGGCGGTTTTGGCTTTCATGATTTGTTTGTAACTGAAACCAATTTTCTTCATGGTTTCATTCAGCTCGCTCGTTTGGCCATTCGCATAGACAAAAGAAGAACCGATGAGTAATAAAAATAAAATGCAGAATTGAGAAAATCGATTTGACATAGTACCCCCAAAAAAATCAATTTCATTATATCCGAAACAATGACTATGGAAAATGCTACACTACCTGTAAAGGGGCTTTACATGCGAAGTACAATGAAATTTTACGCGATTTTTATCAGTTCTGTTTTATGCTTGTTTAGTTCGCTTGGTATCGCTCAGACGTCAGTAACTTTTATCAATCCCGGATTTGTAGCCAACAACCCTACCGGTCCATTTTGGCAAAATGTTTCAACGGTAATGGAGGCGGCCGCAAAAGACCTCGATATCGATTTGACAATTCACTACGCCAATCGCGATCATATTCAAATGAAAAAGCTCGTGTTGGATGCGCTAAACGAGTCTCCTGACTTCTTAATTTTGGTAGATGAAAAATCT
This sequence comes from Pseudoalteromonas xiamenensis, assembly GCF_030994125.1. Classification (NCBI taxonomy): domain Bacteria; kingdom Pseudomonadati; phylum Pseudomonadota; class Gammaproteobacteria; order Alteromonadales; family Pseudoalteromonadaceae; genus Pseudoalteromonas; species Pseudoalteromonas xiamenensis. The sequence goes on from NZ_CP099918.1 coordinate 799,486, forward strand.
GCTGTCACTAAGTTGCTCTTATCAAGTCCGCCATCTAAGACGAAAATATATTTTTTGCTTAATACACCAACTAGTGTTGATTTAGAACGTCTCACACGAAAAGGTTTTAATGTGGTAGGTAGTGTAATTGCGGATAACACGCATGTTGGCAAAGCCCTTATCACGTCATTACTTGAGAAAGCCAAGCAATCTAAAGGAACAATACTTGCACTTTATGGTGACGCCTCGACACAAGCTTCTATATTAAGAGAACGAGGTATGTTGTCGGTTATCAACCGTCAATATGGGCTAAAACTGAGAGAGAGGCTATACGCTAATTGGTCTGAGCTCGAAGCCTACAGACTTATTTATGGTCTTGCGCAACGCTATCCAGATCTGAGCATTGTTTGGGCTGCCAACGATGCAATGGCTGCAGGCGCAGACAGAGCGCTAAAACAATTAGGAATTCGCGAAAAAGTTGCGATAGGCGGTATTAATTGGGATCCTCAGATAGAACAGTTAGACATCAGTTTCGGTGGACATTTTATGCTTGGAGCCTACGCGCTCATTGAGCTAATAAACCTACAAGATCAAGGTTCTCTTGTTTCACCTCACAAAGAGTTGCCCATTTTTGTACCATTTAACGAAGACTACCAAAAACTGCTTCATGCAATTTACCTTAAAAGAATTGACGACATTAATTTTAGAGTGTTTACCAACGCAGCAGACTCAACCCTTCCATATAATATGGACACGATTCGAACTGAATTCGAAAAAAACTTTTAGTCCTTTTTTGTCTAACATTTGGCCACTTCACCCATTTTAGAGTCACTTTTTAGCATAAAGCTCACCTAATGTTGCTATTGCAACATTGTTAATTTTATCGGTAAACCACCTTTCTATTTTGCATATTGACAGCGCTATCATTAACACCTTAAATACATGTCATTAACAACATGTAAAGAGAGTCAATACTATGAAAGAACAACATCGAATGATTAACCGATCGGTTTTATCTGGCACTATTGCAGCAGTTCTCGCTTGTGCTCCTGCATTTCAAGCAATGGCATCAGATAGTCATAGAGTTATCGTTACAATGCCAACGGTTACAGCACAAAATGCGCGCGCTTCCACAGAGCAGATGTTCCGTACCAACGTTACTACGTTGGCAAATTCCATCAATGCGGATGTCTTAAACACCTTGCCAAGTGTAAATGCGGTTGTGCTGGATTTATCCCTTGAACAACAACAAGCTCTTCTTGCCAGTGGTGCAGCTGTTAATATTGAAGAAGATCCGAAACGCTTCTTGATGGCTGAGACGTCTCCCTATGGAATTGCAATGACTCAAGCTAATTTAGTCAGCGATTCACTCACTGGAAATCGTAAAGTCTGTATTATGGATACTGGTTACACGCTTGGACATGAAGATTTGCCAAATGCTGGAATTACGGGAAATGATGGCTATGGCTCAAATGATACGGGTAACTGGTATCATGACGGTAATGGCCACGGTACGCACGTAGCTGGGACAATCGCTGCAATTGGTGGTAATAGTAAAGGCGTAATTGGTGTAAACCCATCTGGTCAACTTGGTCTTCACATCGTAAAAGTATTTAACGATCAAGGCAATTGGGCGTATGGTTCTGATCTCATCAAAGCGATTGAACAATGTGAAGCTGCTGGCGCAAATGTTACTAGCATGAGCTTAGGCGGAAGTGGCAGCTCTACAGCGGAGCGCCAAGCATTTGAACAAAGCTATGCTCGAGGCATGTTGCATATTGCCGCAGCAGGCAACAGTGGTAATAGCAGTTTAAGTTACCCTGCGTCCTATGATGCTGTTGTTTCCGTCGCTGCTGTCGATAGCAACGAAAACAAAGCATCCTTCTCGCAATACAACAATCAAGTTGAAATCGCGGGTCCTGGGGTGGGTGTCAATTCGACTTGGAATAACGGTGGCTATAAGTCCATCAGCGGTACTTCAATGGCAACACCACATGTATCGGGCGTAGCAGCACTTGTTTGGAGCCAGTTTCCTGAGTGTTCGAATCAACAAATCCGAAATGCACTCAATGCTTCGGCGAAAGATAAAGGCGCCGCGGGTCGTGATACTTCTTATGGTTATGGGATTGTACAGGCCAAAGCCGCCGTTGACTATTTGACACGAAATAAGTGTGGAGACGTTCAAGACCCTGTTGTTTCTGATTTTACTTATGCAGTACAAGGTCTCTCCGTCAGCTTTAACAACAAATCAGCTAACGCAACAAGTTACAATTGGGCATTTGGAGATGGAGAACAAAGTTCTCAAGCAAATCCGTCACATACCTACGCAACGTCTGGCAACTATACCGTTACACTCACTGCTTCATCAAGTGAAGGCTCATCGAAAAAGTCGATCGTTGTGACCGTGAAAGGCGGAGGCGATACTGGTGGTTGTATCGGAACTAGCGCATGGGACGCAAATACAACATATCAAATTGGTGATCGTGTTTCATATAACAATTTTGAATACGAATCCATTTGGTGGTCACGCGGCGCTCAACCAGATATTTTCTCAAACGTTTGGAAGAAAGGCAGTAAGTGTAACTAAGTTAAAATTGGGGGCTTTGCCCCCAAATCACAACATCAAATAATCTTTCCATTCAACTAATTGTCGATCACCAACAAACAAACGCAAGTAACTAAAGCAAAACACAAAAATAACTGTTTTCGCGTAATTTGTTCGGACAATACCCAATACCCGACCGCCAACGCGGAAACAACACCAAGTCCGCGCTTGGTTGCTTCCACAATGCCAGGATGAAATTCCTGAAGCGCATTGAGTTGAAACACGATCGCCCCAACAAAAATGCCGGCGCCAACAAACACCATCTTCAATTTTTCGCTTTGCTTGATGGTTAGATTTGGCCGAAGGAAAAACCAATTTAAAGCGACTATACAAACAGATAAAAAAACCAGATGAAAGCTGATCGTCGCATATTGCAGTGCAACTTTATCAAATACGATGCATAACCCCCAGCTCAGTGCTGTTATACAAGCGGGAATAAAGCCTGACGTCCGCATATTTAGGCTTTTTGTCCCCATGATTGCACAGCCTACAGCAATAAGAAAGACCATACACCAATCTAACCAAGAAAGGGCCTCATTTAACACAAGCCAGCCTGCTATGCCGGAAATAACCGGCGTTACACACAGAACAGGAATAACCTTAGAAATATCCCCTCGTTTTAGTGCATTTAGGTATTGCACACTGCCAAGCGCTGCAAGCCCACCACTTAAGCACGCTGGCACAAGATAATCAGCCCAGACAGGCTCTGGAGCACCTTGAGCAATCCAATAGAACACATATAATGGCAGTGCAACCAACGTAAAAAATACAGTGAGCTCCGCTGCACTAAAACTTTTCGTGAGCATCTTTCTAATATAGTCAAACGCAGCCCAACAAAATGCGCTCGATAACAAATAAAGCAATTTATTCGTCCTCCCCCAACTCCTAGTATAAATGCTAACTCAAAATCCAATTTCTGACACGACGGGACAAATTGTCCTGAGCATCAGTGGGTTTAAATCATGCATCGCCAAAGCGAAAAATAAAAAAAGGCCCGAAACGGGCCTTTTGCGGTGAGAACACCTATGCATTATTGATTATGTGATTAGCTTGCCGCTTTTAACTCGCTTGTCGTCTTTCCATTAACGTCTAACAAGTTTAAATCATAATCGAACTCATCAACGCGGATCGCTCGCTCACGCTTCACGTTGTAATCTTGTAGTTTTGCGAATTCAGCTTCATTTATAACATCAGCTTGTAATGCATTATCTAGCGTTTCAGCAAAACGTACACCTGAACGAATTGTTTTCGCACGAAGCGCTTTTTTCACTTTGCCAAGTAAATCTAAACATGCCATTTTCGCTTTATAAGCTTGTTCGTTAATATCATGACCATCGCCAGGCATTGGCATCACTAAATGGGTTAGTTGCGATTTAAATGCCGTATCCATTTGTGCTGCTTGAGCCAATTCGCGGATCAAATCATCGCTGATGGCTGGCATTTTATGACTAAAGTGCAGAGTAATGACGCGCATAAACTTACGAGTGAATGATGCTGGGAAGTTATCTAGAAACTTATGCAATGCCTCTTCCGCACTTTGTAATGCAAATCGAGTTGCATAGTGGAAATAAGGCGCTGCACTTGCTCTGTCTTCTGCTGATACTTTCTGTTCGTAATAACGAATAGACGCCATCGCTGCATACAGGAAACTCATTACATCACCGAGACGTGCCGAAAGCATTTCCGCTTGTTTAAGTTTTCCACCTAATACGAGTAGAGAGAAATCAGCGTATACGGCAAGCTTAGCAGCTAGCTTATGTACGGCTTTTTCATATTGACGCACTTCTGCAAGCGAGGACTTGCTTCCAGCTGTAAATGGCAATAAACCTAAACGGAACGCTCGAAGGCTGTTGCCTACGCTGTAGCCAACTGTTTTGCGTAGAATTCGGTTAAAGGTTTTGTCTGCGTCTTTGTCTTCGCTGTGAATCGCCTCGACCATCGATTGTAGATATGGGTGACAGCGCATCACACCTTGACCAAATATCATAAGGTTACGAGTAAGAATGTTCGCGCCTTCTACAGTGATAGCAATTGGTTGGGCGACATATCCGCTCGCGAGTGTGTTTTGAGGACCGTTCTGAATCGCTTTACCCGCTTGAATGTCCATCGCGTGATTCAACACTTCACGACCGATCTCAGTCATGTGGTACTTGGCAATCGCTGTAACAACGGAAGGCTTAAGACCTAAACCAAGGCCTTCAGTCGTCAATACGCGCATTGCTTCTTGAAGATACGTTTTACCCGCAATGTCCGCTAGTTTTTCTTGAATGCCTTCGAATTGGCCAATAGCAAGACCAAATTGTTCACGCACAGCGGCATATTCAGATGCACCTTTGAGAGCAACTTGTGCAGTTGACACACCTAGAGCGGGAAGTGAAATACCACGACCAGCACCCAAACAGCTCACAAGCATCTGCCAACCGCGACCAATGTTCTTTTGACCGCCGATGATGAAATCCATTGGGATAAACACTTTCTCGCCGCGAGTCGTGCCGTTATAAAAGCGAATACCCATTGGGTCATGGCGATTGCCTAATTGAACACCTGGGTAATCGTGTGGAATAAGCGCACACGTAATGCCTAAGTCCTCTTTTCCACCGAGTAAATGTTCTGGATCGAATACTTTGATAGCAAGGCCAAGCACAGTCGCAATTGGTGCAAGTGTGATATAACGTTTGTCCCAAGTTACTTCAAGACCAACAACTTCCTCACCGTTATACAAACCTTTTTTCACGATACCGCGATCTGGAATACCACCCGCATCAGAACCTGCTTCAGGCGAAGTCAAAGCAAAACAAGGGATGTCTGTTCCAACAGCAAGTCGAGGAAGGTAATGGTCTTGTTGCTCTTTAGTTCCATAATGTAGCAGTAACTCACCTGGGCCTAACGAGTTTGGCACCATAACTGTTACAGCAACGGCTGACGATTTAGTCGCGATAGTCCCTACGATTGTACTGTTTGCATAAGGGCTAAATTCACGACCACCAAATGACTTTGGAATAATTAGAGAAAAGAAACGCTCTTTCTTTAAAAACTCTAAAATATGTTCAGGCAAATGCTGACCGTTTTGTATGACCGAGTCATCGATCATGCCCATGAGCGTTTTAACCGGTCCGTCTAGGAATGCTTGCTCTTCAGCCGAAAGTGTAGCGGCAGGAACATCGCGTAGTGCGCTAAAATCGGGTGTACCTTGGTAGATACTGCCTTCTAACCAAACATCACCCGCATCGAGTGCTTCTTGTTCTGTAATTGAAATGCTAGGTAATACTTTTCGTAATTGTGTTCTTAAGCTCATAATCCAACTCATCCGACCAGATTGATATACCTACATTACGGCATAAATTTTCGATTAGATCAATTACTCTATCAAAATAATTAACGATTATTTCATAATAAACAAGCTATCCATTTGTTTTAGTTGCATAAATAGTTGGTTTGCAGATGTACGCTGAATGGTGATTTGGACGTCACTTGAAAGGATAATTACTAACTTTGCATTAATATATTAGGCTATAAATCAATCACAACAACTTCTCAAAGCTTATTTTCTGTTAAAACTCGGCATACTTCGCTGCACATAATTTCAATAATGTTGCGGGTTCAATCACTACTTCTACTCCCCGCTTCCCTGCACTAACGTATATTTTTTCTTCCGTTTCGGCACTGTAATGCAGAAGCGTCGGTAAACGCTTTTTTTGTGCAAATGGGCTTATACCACCAACTAAATATCCCGTTGTGCGCTCAGCAATTTTAGGATCGGCCATTGTCGCTTTTTTTCCTCCAGCACATTGCGCAAATCGTTTAAGATCAACTTGATTCGTGCACGGTGTCACCGCGACATGTAGTTTTCCATCGACGTTGACTAACAAGGTTTTAAACACGATAGCTTCGTCGATTCCTAATTTTTGAGCTGCTTCTTTAGCGAAATTTGTGTTGTTTTTGTCGTGGTCAAACTCGACGACGGTGAAATCAAACTTAGACTTTTTTAGTAGATTTATTGCTGGTGTCATACTTTTCCCTGTTTCTACATCGATTACCTAGAATTTAAAAGCCACTAGACTAAAGTCTAATAACACCAGTTTAATCATCTTACCGAAAGCCTATTTCAACACGCCTCAGGATGATAAATCGATTCCACTGGTGGGAGGTTGCAGTTATGAAGTCTCGAATTGTGTTTATCGCAAGCTGTCTGCTTTTAGTACTATCCACTTTGGCATTTTTAACGGATGAATACAATTTGTGGGATCAAAATTTAGCTTGTGACGCAAAATGTGGTGCGCTTGGTTGCAAAGGCGGCAAGCTAATGCGTAGCGAAGAAAATCTCACGGTTGCTTGTAAATGCAATAGTGAACACGACTATTTATTATTGATAAATTAAAACGGCGCAGAATGCGCCGTTTGTGTGTTGACCGTTTTCGTTTGTTGATTTATTTGGTTAAATCATCAAAAAACTTTTTAACACCATCAAAGAAACCCTGTGCTTTCGGGCTATTTTTGCTGTTGTCACCACCCATACTTTCTTCAAAGTCACGTAGCAATTCTTTCTGACGTTCATTCAAATTAACAGGTGTTTCGATTACAACTTTACAGATCAAGTCACCAACCATGCCACTACGAACCGATTTAACGCCTTTTCCGCGCATACGGAACATTTTACCCGTTTGGCTTTCCGCTGGTATTTTTAACTTTGCTCTGCCATCTAGCGTAGGGACTTCAATTTCACCACCTAAAGCGGCTGTAGAGAAACTGATAGGTACTTCGCAATACAGATTGTTGCCGTCACGCACAAATATAGGGTGTTCGCGTACTGTAACTTGCACATACAAGTCACCCGCTGGAGCGCCACTGACACCCGCTTCACCTTCACCTGATAAACGGATACGATCGCCTGTATCAACACCGGCTGGAATTTTTACAGATAACGTTTTCGTTTTCTCTACGCGACCTTGACCATGGCATTTATCGCATGGATCAGAAATTATCTGACCTGTACCCGAACACGTAGGACACGTTTGCTGTACAGCAAAGAAACCCTGACGCATTTGTACTTGTCCAGCACCATGACACGTCGTACACGTTTTTGGCTTAGTACCAGGTTTTGCACCGCTGCCATCACAAGGTTTACATGACACCCAAGTTGGAACTTTAATTTCTACGTCTTTACCGCGTACGGCTTCTTCTAGACTTAAATCCAGGTTGTAACGGAGATCTGCACCACGTTGCTGGCGCGATTGGCGGCGACCGCCTCCAAAAATATCACCGAATACGTCCCCAAAGATGTCTCCAAAGTCAGCGTGTCCACCGCCAAAGCCACCTTGACCACCACCTTGTTCAAACGCAGCATGGCCGTATTGATCATACATCTGGCGTTTTTTATCGTCAGTCAGGACTTCGTAAGCTTCTTTCACTTCTTTGAATTTCGCTTCGAGCTCGGTATCACCCGCAGTTCTGTCTGGGTGGTACTTCATCGCAAGTCGTTTATACGCTTTTTTGATATCGCGTTCACTTGCGTCTTTGCTTACGCCCAATACTTCGTAATAATCACGTTTTGACATTGCTATCACACAACTTATTAATTCTGTTGCACAGTACGGCTGCACAACGCCCAAAGGGCAAATTCTACATAGACTAAGGGCGCGAAAAGAAAAACATCCTTGCGCGCCCTACTCAACAACGATTACTTGTCGTCTTTCACTTCTTCAAATTCAGCATCAACTACATCGTCGTCTTGCTTACTTGATTTCGCTTGCTCAGCACCACCCGCTTGTTGTGCTTGGGCTTTAGCTTGTGCAATTTCCATAAGCTTTTGAGACTTCTCTGCAAGCGCTTGCGTTTTGCTATCGATGTCTTCTTTAGTGCCAGACTTAATCGCGCCTTCTAAATCAGTAAGCGCCGCTTCGATTGCCGTTTTATCTTCAGCAGGTAACGCATCACCGGCTTCTTCGACTTGTTTACGCGTTGCGTGTACTAATGCATCAGCTTGGTTGCGAGCACCAACAAGTTCTTCAAACTTCTTATCTTCTTCTGCATGAGCTTCTGCATCACGTACCATGTTCGCGATTTCGTCTTCACTCAAACCAGAAGACGCTTGAATTGTGATCTTCTGCTCTTTACCTGTATCCTTGTCTTTCGCGGATACGTGTAGAATACCATCAGCATCTACGTCAAATGTAACCTCGATTTGTGGCGTACCACGTGAAGCTGGACGAATACCTTCTAGGTTAAATTGACCTAGTGATTTGTTGTCGCTCGCACGTTTACGTTCACCTTGAAGCACGTGGATCGTTACAGCTGATTGATTGTCTTCAGCCGTAGAGAACACTTGTGATTTCTTCGTTGGGATCGTTGTGTTCTTTTCAATTAGTGCCGTCATCACTTGGCCCATGGTCTCAATACCAAGAGAAAGTGGGCATACGTCAAGAAGCAGAACATCTTTAACGTCACCAGCTAGTACACCACCTTGAACCGCAGCACCTACTGCAACCGCCTCATCAGGGTTAACATCTTTACGCGGCTCTTTGCCAAAGAACTCTGATACCGTTTTTTGTACCAATGGCATACGCGTTTGGCCACCAACAAGAATGATGTCGTTGATGTCACTTACCGACAAATCAGCGTCTGCAAGAGCACGTTTAACTGGCTCAATTGATTTAGCAACTAGGTCTTCTACTAATGATTCTAGTTTCGCACGAGTTAACTTAACGTTCATGTGCTTAGGACCTGTAGCATCTGCCGTGATGTACGGAAGATTCACTTCAGTTTGCTGTGCAGATGAAAGTTCAATTTTTGCTTTTTCAGCCGCTTCTTTAACACGTTGCATCGCTAACGGATCATTTTTAAGATCGATACCTTGGTCTTTCTTAAACTGTTCAGCTAAATAGTTGATTACACGCGTATCAAAGTCCTCACCACCTAGGTGCGTATCGCCGTTAGTCGCTAAAACTTCAAACGTGTGCTCGCCGTCAACTTCGTCAATTTCGATGATTGAAATATCGAACGTACCACCACCTAAGTCGTAAACAGCGATAACGTTATCACCTGACTTTTTGTCAAGACCGTAAGCAAGTGCAGCCGCCGTTGGTTCGTTGATGATGCGCTTTACTTCAAGACCGGCGATACGACCAGCGTCTTTTGTCGCTTGACGTTGTGAATCGTTAAAGTATGCAGGAACTGTGATGACCGCTTCTGTTACCGGCTCACCGAGGAAATCCTCAGCTGTCTTTTTCATTTTCTTAAGCACTTCAGCAGAAATCTGCGGTGCTGCCAATTTTTTACCACGAACTTCAACCCATGCATCACCGTTGTCAGCTTTGCTGATAGTGTAAGGCATGATGCTGATATCACGTTGTACTTCTTCGTCTTCAAAACGACGACCAATTAGACGCTTGATTGCGAATAATGTATTACGTGGGTTTGTTACCGCTTGACGTTTTGCAGGTTGACCGACAAGTGTCTCACCATCTTCTGTATAAGCAATAACGGACGGGGTTGTACGATCGCCTTCAGCATTTTCAATTACGCGTGGCTTATCACCATCTAGTACAGCAACACAAGAGTTAGTTGTACCTAAATCGATTCCAATAATCTTACCCATGAATCTTCTCCGACTTCAAATTCTTTAAAAACATACGTTAAAACGTTAGATGACTCATTAATGTGGTCAGTGTTTTCTAATTCAAGCGTTACAAGTAAAAAAATTTAAATTTTTTTTACCGTTTTATGCACTAGTGAGCTTTTCTTAGCCAACTCGCTTGTTTTTCACCCCAATCTGGTATGACCAGATTTAATGTGCTATAGATAACCACTATTTCAAGGAGGCGTTATGACCACATTTGATCAACTTATCCAACAAGTCGCAGTAAACGACTCAAATAAAAACTTTTCTTTCCCAGCCGATTGGTGCCAAGGTCGTACGGCATTCGGCGGAATTTCTGCAGCCATGTTAATTTGTGCGATGAGTAAAAAAATCAAGGACCAACGTAGATTACTTTCGTTAAGTACTAATTTTGTTGGGCCTCTTGAGCCTGGAGTCTCATTTGATATTGATGTTGATGTATTAAGAGAAGGTAAAAACGCAACTCAGTTATTAGCTAAAATTACACAAAACGGGCAAGTTTGCGTTGTAGCGCAAGGTTGCTATGCGATGAAACGAGATTCACGAATTGAAGTTGGCATTACAAAAGAATGTGGATTATCACCAGTTCAGCCTGAACGTGTTTTGCCCTATCAAGAAGGGATCATGCCAGCCTTTTTCCAGCATGTCGCATTGAACCCTCAACAGGGAGCATTACCTTTTAGCAATGCAACGTCCTCACATCTTGGTGGTTGGATGAAGTTCAAAAGCACTCCTGACACGGCAATGAATGAAATGCACGTGGCGGCACTTACCGACGCTTGGCCTCCTACACTTCTTCAAAAATTTTCAAAACCAGCGCCAGCCAGCAGTATGTCTTGGTATATTGAATTTATTGATGAAATAAGTCTCGATGCAAATACTTGGCTAGGATTTGAAGCGATTACTCATCACAGCGCCAATGGTTACGGACTTGAGGATGCAAATATTTGGAGTCAAGACGGGAAGTTATTGGCGATTAGTCGTCAAACCGTTGCGGTTTTTGAGTAGTCCACCGCCAAACACCAAAATAGGATCGCATAACCTATGCGATCCTCACTTGTCCCTCAGCGTTTTGCGTAAATTCGTCCATTCGTTGCCAAGATGGCTTGGTATTCACCCGTAATTTTTATTTCGTTTAAGCCCAAATTAAATACATCACGCATGGATTCACTTAGGAAGTAGATAGGTCTAGGTGCGGGATTAAACAACGGGTGAAAAACGACATCTTTAGTCGGATGTTTTTTTGCGTATTTTGCCAAGTAATATTCGAAGATCCGACGTTCCATCACTATCACATCGGCCCAACCTTTCATAAGTAATTCAACCTGTGCAAATTGGTTGACGATTTCCTCATAGGATCTAAGTTGTTTTGTTGCTAGGCGATATTCATTACCTAAAAATGCACTTGCGTTTTGAAATGCCACGACGCCAAATCCTTTGAGATCCTGTGCTGTTTCAATCCGATAGCCATTTTCTTTAAGACTAATCGCGACATTTTGATAGCTAAGTAAAGTATCACTGGCGAACACTTTACCACCAAAAGTATTCGGTAGGTTTACAGCAACGTCTACCATGCCTGACTTTAAGGCCTGCTCGGCGCGCTTGTTAGACATATAAACAAATTCTATATTTTCTATCCCTTGCGTCCGCAACGAGGCTTTAATTAGCTCCAATTGGTAACCACTATCGCTTTGCTGAATGACATAAGGCGGGACGAATCCACTGGCCGCAATAACTAATTGCGTCGACTTGATACTAACGTCACTGTTATAACCACTCGCGTTTACCTGAAAACCAAGCAACAGAATACATAGCACAAATAGCTGCTTCATTTTCATCCCTTAACCGTTTAGGCAACTGGTGTTATTATAATCCATAATCACAAACTATATTGTCAAACGCAAAACTATTTGCAGCGGATAAGTGATACATGCCAAAACTCATTGTTTGTAGACACTGCGACCATTTTTCGGAACTTCCCCCACTGCGTTGTGGACAGAAGGCGTATTGTGGGTTTTGTAAAGCCCCCATCCAAGCACCCAAGACGTCTTCAACTCAATCTGTCTTTGCCTTCGCGCTCTCTGCGCTTGTGTTATTAATATCAAGTTTAAGCTACGAATTTATTTCATTTTCTATGGGTGGTATTAAACACTCTGTTACGCTTCTTACCGCAATACCTACATTAGGCGAACACGATGCTAAAACGCTCGCCGTATTCCTTTCATTATTTGTTATCGTGTTCCCAAGCATTATTTTAGGCACTGTACTTATGATGTACTCGCCAATCTGGAACAATGTACAACTTTCCTTCGCCCGTAGGCTGACAAAGTTACTGACTTATGCCGAACCTTGGAACATGTCTGAGATATTTCTCATCGCAATTTTAGTAAGCCTTATCAAACTAATGGTGTTAGCTGATATTGAGTTCGGCCCAAGCTTTTGGGCATATGGCGGTTTTGTTGCGTGCTTTATTCAAATGCTGAATTTGATACATTTAGACAATTTGTGGGAAAGAATATCACCTTACACCTCGCCCGATGGCGTAGATAAAACACAAACGGCGTCCTCTCAAGGCATAAAATGCTGTCCTACCTGTAGCCAAATATCTAGAGACGTTTTTTGCCCGAGATGCCATACACTACTTTATTCTCGAAAACCAGAAAGCCTCACAAAAGTCTCCGCTTGGCTGGCAACAAGTATCATTTTGTTTTTCCCAGCGAACTTACTACCTATAATGAATACGCAACAATTGCATGAATCTATCCCTTCGACCATTTTTACCGGTGTGCTGCAACTTTGGGACAGTGGCTCTTACCCTATTGCCATTGTGATTTTCATCGCAAGTATTATGATACCTGTAGTAAAGCTCGTTGCGATTGGCGTGTTGCTTTACCAAGTCAATCAGCTTAGTCACTCGCGTTCCCACCAATATACGCAAATTTACCGTTACATTGAGCTCATTGGAAAGTGGTCAATGATTGATGTTTTTGTGGTTATATTCTTGGTATCGTTAGTACAACTCGGTGTTTTTATGTCAGTTACCGCTGACATTGGTGTAGTATTCTTCGCCTTAATGGTGTTTACACAAATCATGGCTGTTCATTATTTCGATCCTAGACTCATTTGGGACAATCCAAAGGAAATTCATGGCTGATCCGATTATTAAACAAGAAAAGTCCAAACTTTCTTATATCTGGCTGTTACCGTTGGTTGCACTGCTCGTCGCTTTATGGATGTTGTATCAACACCATTTGCGCCAAGGGCAGACCATTTTCATTACCATGAATGATGCTGAGGGTATTGTTGCTGGAAAAACGGAAATAAAGGTCAAAAATGTAAAAATCGGACTCATCGACTCGTTACGCTTAGAAATCGAACGCAACACCGTCGTCGCCCGAGCACGCATAGAAACCGAGTATTCGGACATACTTAAAGAAGACAGCAAGATTTGGGTTGTTAAACCAAGAATAGATGAATCTGGTATTTCTGGGATGAGTACACTTTTGTCAGGAATGTACCTTGAATTTCTTCCCGGAAAATCCGACAACAACGCAAATCTATTCGAGCTCTCAGATGGCCCTGCACTGATTTCCAATGATGTTGATGGTCGACGTTACAAGCTACAAAGCAAAGGTGGCGAGGTACTGGATGTCGCAACAGGTTTGTTTTTCCGAAACTATAAAATTGGCCAAATTGAAACTGCGGAGTTCGATGTTGAAACCCAGTCAATGGAATATGGTCTTTTCATTTATGCGCCTTACGACAGTCTAATCGCCGACAATACCATTTTTTGGTTGAGTTCAGGGCTTAGCGTCGATTTGTCTGTTGATGGCATCAGTGTTAATACAGGCTCTTTGTCTAAACTGCTAAAAGGTGGCGTTTCGCTAGATTACCCTCCAGGTAAATCGAAAGGAAACACCGTTTCGGAAGGAAGCACCTTTCCTTTATTCAGCACCTACAACCAAGCACTAGAACAGCGCTTCAACGATTTTGATTATTACGTAATTGAATTTGAACAGTCCATTCGGGGCTTGAACGTCGGTGCACCAGTCGAATATCGAGGAATGCGCGTAGGAACGGTGTCTCAAGCACCCGCTAACATTTTAGTTAATGGCAAACCTTTGCATTTTAGAACGGATGAGACCTCGATTCCGGTTGTAATCCGCGTTGAATACGGCCGAATATTCGAAAATAGTAAAGAAGCCCGTACTTTTTGGCATACTAACATAGAAAAATGGATTAATTCTGGTTTGCGCGCTTCGTTAAAAAGTGGTAATTTTTTAACAGGTGGTGCATACGTGGACTTAGATATGTATCCTAGTGCACCTCCTGCAAGGATGAGAAAAAATGCGTATTACCCCGTGCTGCCAAGTATTACGAGTGGTTTTACGGCGATAAGTGAACAAGTTAACAGTTTGCTCACAAAATTAAATGCCTTGCCAATTGAAACAACTGTTTCAAGCCTAAATAGCGCAATTGGGGAATATAAGGCCTTAGCTTCAAACCTAAACGCGACTATTGAAGAGTTAAACAACAATGGCGCTGCAACCAAAATGACAACGAATTTAGACAGCTTAAAAGCAACTTTAGATCAACTGACTAGTAGCCTTAAACAATTTGAAGGCACTTTGACGAACTATCAACAAGGTTCAGATATGGTTGATCAATTAACAACAACACTTTCTGAGCTTGAAGAACTCAGTCAGACATTGAAGCCACTTACCAAGGGGTTTAAAGAACAACCGAATATGTTGTTGTTCAATAATCAAATGCAACTAGACCCTGTGCCTGGTGGTAAATAAATGAGAGCCTTCTCGATTATCACTTCAGCGTGTACATTGCTGGTTCTGTCGGCGTGTGCACCTACCCCTGTTAGCGAGACCTACTACTACCAATTTAATGCACCGCTCTTAAATCAGGGCGTTGTGTTTAATTCGACAGACAAACACTCCGTTTTAGTCAAAAATGTCGATATTGTCGGTGTCTCAGATAACCCTTCTTTGGTGCAGATATTAGATTCAGGTGTAACGCACCTCGCAAACTATCACCAATGGGCCTCAAGCCCTAGCAAATTGGTCACTCAATATTTACTTGCGACACTAAATCGCGAAGAATCCCAGTTTATATTCACGCCGAGTGGAAAATCAACAAAATCACTCAATTCAAGTTGGATTGTGGACGTTAGAATAGACCAACTCGCGGGAACAAAATCAAATAAAGCATCGCTTTCAGGCATGTTTTATTTATATCAATTAGAAAACAGCGAAAAGGAACTTAAAGGTCAGTTTTCTTTTGGCTTTGAGCAATCTTTAGCTCAAGAAGGTTTCTCGGAACTGGTCAAATCCCACCAGTTGAATTTGGATAAACTGGTCGCGTTGATTGAAGATAAACTAAATTTAATGCAAAGCGCTGAAAGTCATTAATTAATGAATAGACCTTAAATACGGTCAGATTCAGCATCAAGCTGTAAAAGGTCCCATTTATTACCGTATAAATCTTGAAACACGGCAACGGTACCATAGGGCTCTATCCTTGGGGTTTCATTAAATGTAACCCCTTTATTACGCATTGATTCGTAATCTCGCCAGAAATCATTGGTATGTAAAAATAAGAAAACTCGACCTCCCGTTTGATAACCAATAGTCGCTATTTGCTCTCTTGTTGTTGCTTTTGCAAGCAGGAGATTTGTCCCATTTGAATTCGGGGGTGAGACCAATACCCAACGTTTCCCGCCGCCTAAATCGGTATCTTCAACCAAGGTAAATTGTAGCTTCTGTGTATAGAATTCAATTGCATCGTCGTAGTTTTTCACAACGAGGGCGATACTACCTATGCTTTGCTTAACGGGCTTTGTCATAATCTTCGTTCGATGATAATTGTCAACTGTGGTTGTATTCTTTTACTTAAACATACACTTAAGTCAATAAATCGACGTGCATCAACAACACTTTTTCCAAATTTGGGTTAATAACGATATTACCCAGTTCCTTGAATCCTAATCTATTCAATAAAGACCTCGAGCGATGGTTAGAGGGCATCAAAATACCGGCAACCGTCTTTAGTTTTAACGAGTTAGCTGCAAATGAAAGAATTTCCTGGCATGCTTCAAAAGCGTAACCTTGTCCTTCAATTTCTTTTAAAAATGCAAAACCTAAATCAGGACACTGCATGCTTGGGCGATGGTAAAATCCCGCAATCCCCACTGCTCGACCTTCTATATCCGAAACGATAAAGGGCGAACACAATCCATGCGTCGCGTAAGAGTTAAAAAAGGCGGATTCAATATACTTCTCCGCATCTTCTTTTTGTTTAATACCCCTATCACCAATAAATCGCAAAAAGCCCTCTTCGTTGAGCAATTTAAATATAAAATCAACGTCATCTATCTGCGCTTTTCGAATTTTGGTTCTAGGGGTACTTAACACGGTTTCTATCCTACAATTGGAACTTCACTTGCTCTTTCATCGCATCAACTGATTCAATTTGTTTTTGACCTTCAAGTTGTGCAAAGGGTTCTGAGGCAAACTTTTTACCACGAAGTTGTATGTTTAAGCGAGCGGCTTTGTCATTCATTACGGTCTCTTGGTAGTAACGTTTTACGTCATCAATCGTTATCTGTTCAACTGCAGCAATTAACTTCGCCTTTGAGTCATAGTTGTAATTTTCTTTATACCAGTCACGAATAAATGGAGACACTTCATCACTTAAATTTTTGGCTGGTTCTTTTAATGAAACTAACACTGCATTCTTGAGTTTCGAGAATGTTTCTGAGTCTAACGTCGCCAACTCCTGCGCATACTCGTGTTTGTATTCGTCAAAGCGCTTTTGCATGTCTGCAACATTTTTGACCGGCGTTTGAATGTAAAACGCAAGACCTGAGTATTCATTGATTGCGCGTGCAGAAGCACCAACCGCATAGGCTAGTTGCTCTTCTGTTCTCAGCTTTTCAAACACCGCCGTACCAATATGACCTTGTAATACAGCCGCAGCCGCTTTTGCTTTGTACCCTGGCGTTGGGTTCATGAACATGTCTACAATAGCCACATCAGCAACCGTTAAGTCTTCATTCCAAACGAGTACTTGCTCAGATTCAGGCTTCCAATACTTGGCTTTTTGAAACGCGGTAACGCGCTTCGGCGCAAGCGTTTTGTCTAATAGTTTTGCCATTTGATCGATATCAGCTTGATCGTAATTACCAAAACTGAAAACGCGTGTTTGATGTTGTTCAAATGTTGACTTTTGAAGCTGTTCAAAGTCTTTGAGGGTGACGTGGTTAAGCGCTTCTAACACAGACTTGTCATCAAAGCTTGAGTTCACCACCAGCTCAGAAAGCTTTCCAAACGCCTGATATATCGGAAATTGCTGACCCTGATTAAAAATAGCCTGACGTTGTCTTTCTAGCGCCTGATTAAAACTCTGCTCATCCACTTTTATCTTGAGTGCTTTTAACGCTTCCTCGAGTAGAACCGATTGCTTATCCGTAAAACCTGATATGTTTAAAGATAGACCATTGCTCGCAGACAAGGAGAAAGGGACACCCGCTACCGACGCTTCGGTGATGAGCTTACTTTGTTGTAAGTTGTAAAGATCTGCCCAAACGGCAAACAGAATCGCATTTTTTTCATTTTGTGTCGCAAGCGGCGTATTGATTGAAATATCCAAAGAGCCTTTTGGCTGATGCGCGAAGTTCTGACTACCCAAATGCCAAATTGTTAAACCTGGTTTATCGAACATAATAGCGGGAGTCTGACCGCTATTCGCGAGCGATTCTTTAATATCAAAGCTCTCGGGTAATAATTTGTTTACACTTGGCAATTGCAAAGCAAACTGGCTCTTTTCATGCCAAGATTTCACCTCGTCAGGTGAAATAGGTTCGATTCGATATTCGCCATCGTAAAAATGCAGCTTGCTATCAGTTTCTTCCTGTTTTGACACATACCAGATTCGAACAGACTTATCATTTAAGCTATTTAATACATTGCGAACCGCCTTTGCATCGAATCCCGCATAATGGAAACCAGCGTCGATGACATGTTGCAAAGGATATTTCTGCATGCTGTCAGTGAGGTTACTGACGTAATTAAATTCGTCTCCCTTTTCAAGAAAGCGGAATTGGTTTTGTAACGCTGTTTTAATTTCGTGGAAATATTTACTATCAATGCCTTTGTCTTTAACTAAGTTGATGTAGTTCATCACCGTTGCTACGATTTCCTCGCGGTGTTTCATACCCTCATCAGTTAATTCAATATTTACCGTCAGCGACCCATAGTTACCATAAAGATCTGGTTCTGTACCTGCAGATAACTGACTAACCCACCCTTGTTGCTTGAGGATTTGGGCGGGGCTTCCAGCCATTTCATTGGCAATTAAGTACGTTACGAAATAGTTCGGTTTCGCAGCAAACTGTTCCATATTATTGTCGATGGTGAAATCAAGTTTTATCTGTTTTACATCTTCTTTAGGCTTGTAAAAAATCTTCTTCCCAGCCACTTTAGACAAATCTAGCTTCTGCTCTACTTTAGGTCGGTCAATGTTTTTATTCTTAATGTCCGAGAAATACTGTTCAGCGAGCTTCTCCATTTCAGCAATGGATTTGTTTGAAATCATTGCGACTTTCATGATGTTTGACGAATAATATTTATCGTAAAAGTTAACCATTTCGGTGTGCAGTTTGCTCGTGTCTTTATCACCTAGCGTTTCTAAGTTTCCGATCAAGAATCGATTTGCCGGATGGTCGCCCATCATGTTGCGAGCCAGTTTATACTGCCCAAAAAAGTCCATTTCGCGGCGCATCGACCATTCGGCGTTTACGGCGTGCTTTTCTTTATCAGAATATTCGGGATATAGCTTAGGAGCTTTAAAAAAGTCAGAGAAGCGGTCGAGCGCTTCGCCATACGCGTCGTTATTTACTTTGAACATGTAATTAGTAATGTCCAACCACGTATATGCATTTTGGTCTCCGCCATTTTTAGTCATGAATTCTGAATAGCCTTTGGTATCAGGATATTTCTCAGTCCCCAAAAACAGCATGTGCTCGAGATAATGCGCTAGACCCTGTTGCGACATTGGGTCATGTAAAAGCCCAACCCCAACGCTTAACGCTGCAGCGGATTTTTCCGCACTAGGATCAGATACTAAGATAACGTCGATGCCATTAGTGAGCGTTAATGTTTTGTATTGGCGCGTATCGTTAGGACTGACCACGAGTGGAGCTAATGCCAGCGCAGAATCGGTGCTTGAATAAACTTGAGATGGTGTTGAATTACAGCCTGATAAAATTGCAATACTGAGAAGCGTAAGGGGAAATAGTTTTTTCATATCAATCCATTTTTATAAATTCTTTGCTACAAAGTTTAAGATGCTCTCTTAACTTGTACCTCTTGATTAACACTATCATTATGAAATATGTTGTCATTTGCAACGACTATAGGTCGTGTGTTTGTAACATTAAGTAAATCGTAGGAGCATGCAAATGCTAGAAAAGTTCTTAATTCTGGCGATTTTTGCCCAAGTTATTTTAACTTATGGCATTCTCGTCGTTATGGGTCGTCGACGTTTCTCGGCAGCTAAGCAAAAATTAATACAAAAAGAAGATTTTGCGACAATGCGTTTGGAAACTGCACCAGATCATGTAAGGGTTGCAGATCGAAGCTTCATAAACCAATTTGAGATTCCGGTGCTCTTTTACGTTGCCAGTCTTACTGCACTGTCACTAAACGCCGTTAGTGTTTGGTTTGTTGCCTTCTCTTGTGTATTTGTCATCACTCGTTTTGCGCATGCCATTATTCATCTTGGAAAAAACACGGTTATTGTCCGATACCGCCTTTTTCTTATCAGTTGCTTGATGAACCTCTTACAGTGGCTTTGTTTACTCTTCACCGTTTTTGTAGGCATATAGACAGCCATATATTCCCAAAAACAATAAGAACAACATTTTTACAACATATTAATCTTTAATTTGCTTCTTACTTTGATAGGATGTCGCTCGAAATTAATTTCGAACAGTCGGAAGCAAATTATGGATAGCTCAAAAATCTGTGACTTTGGCCTTTATAAAGGTGAACCCTATACAAGCCTACCTAGTAGCTTTTTAAATTGGATGATAGCGTCCTCTCACCCTTTCGCTGACTATGCTTCGCAAGAACTAAACCGTCGTTTAGAAGCGGTTGAAGCGAGCAACCATACAAATCCACAAATTAGCTAATTTTTTACTTTTCAAGCGAGACATTTACTTTAAACTTGGTGGTTACTTTTACGCAATAGTGGGATCAGTATGCGCCGAATTAGCACACTACTTATTTCTCTTTCGCTGGCATCATGCGCTCAGCTGAACACATCGAGCGAAGCTCAATACCTAACTGTACTTCATACCAATGATAACCATGGTCGCTTTTGGCAAAACGAACACGGCGAATATGGCATGGCTGCAAGAAAAACATTGATAGACAATCTACGAGCAGAAGCAAAAAGCAAAGGCCAAGAAGTCATTCTGCTATCAGGCGGAGACATAAACACCGGGATTCCAGAATCTGATTTACAATTTGCAGAACCGGATTTTAAGGGCATGAAAATGCTTGGTTATGACGCCATGGCCATCGGTAACCACGAATTTGACAACACCCAAGACATTTTAAAACGTCAAATTGAGTGGGCCGAGTTTCCCGTCCTTTCAGCCAATATTATTGATGAAAAAACCGCTAAACCCGCCTATCAGCCCTATACAATCATTAATAAAGGCCATTTAAAGATTGCGGTTATTGGTTTAACGACTGTCGATACAGCGAAAATTGCAAACCCTGACTATATTGCAGGTTTGAGATTTGAAGAGCCTGCGACTATTACCGAAAAACTAGCTTCAAGTATCAAAGCGCAATACCAACCAGATGTCACAATCGCCGTGACACACATGGGTCATTACCATAACGCGAACTTTGGTATTAACGCACCGGGTGATGTTACGCTTGCGCGTACCTTACCAAAAGGTACATTAGACTTAATTGTAGGTGGGCATTCACAGGAACCGGTGTGCGTTGACGAAAAAGGCGATGAAGACACTTCATTTGCGCCAGGAAAAGCATGTAAACCAGATAACCAAAATGGTACGTGGATCATGCAAGCCCATGAATGGGGTAAGTATGTTGGTAAAGCAGAATTTAAAATTCAAGATGGTAAAGTCGAGCTACTAAGCTATGCATTGATCCCAGTGAATTTGAAAGATAAAACAGGTAACTTTGTTAATCCTGAAATCAAACCAGACCCTGAAATGCTGTCCTTTTTAACACCTTATCAAGAAAAAGGGGCAAAACAATTAGAGGGCGCAGTGGGTCATGCCATTGATTTTTTCGATGGCGAACGAAGCACAGTACGTTTTAAACAAAGTCCGCTTGCTGACCTTATAATTGCTGCACAAATGGCCGCAACTCATGCCGACTTCGGTATTATTAGTGGCGGTGGAATCAGAGCAAGCATCGAAGCTGGTGAAGTGAGCTACAAAGACATTTTAAAAGTACACCCTTTCAAAAACCGCATCACATACGTGGAATGGACGGGTAAAGAACTCGCCGATTACTTGAACATTATCGCGCGTTACCCACCAGATTCAGGTGCATATTTGCAGTACCACAACATTACGTTTACGGTAGGCCAAGATACTATTGAAAACATTCAAGTAAATGGTGCGCAAATAAAGCCTGACGGCAAATACCGTATGAGTATCAATTCATACAATGCTTCAGGTGGTGACGGTTACCCTAGCCTCACAAACAATCCTACTTACGTCGATACATCACGTACTGACGCGGAAGTATTGAAAGAATACTTTCAACATCATAGTCCTGTAGCGACCTCTGCTTTTAGATTTTAATCTATCTAGAAAATGAAAAAGCCATTGCCCAATTCAGGCAATGGCTTTTTTCTTTTATCTACATCAGCGCGAGTATCGTTTCTCTCGTCAAACGATGCTTCATATATTCTCTAGAACGGCACTTTTATCATCTATTGCTGACTACTTACCGTGAATTTGAACCGTATCCGCATCAAATGTTTGTAGGTTAAAGCTGTGCAGTTTCGAACGAGAGCCCTCACCGTGCGCTTTTGGCGGATAATATGACGCTTTAAGATCTGGCAATTCCTCAAACACTTCATCCAATGCAGCACGAATTTCACTCAGTGTTTTTTCCAAGCTGTTACCAAAGTTAGGTCTTTTTCTGATAGTGTGACCGAGCGCCACTAAGCGATGAAAATACTTATCTGCCAACTCCTGAAACTCCGGAGGCAAGTCTTTATTCGCGTTTAGTATTTTATCTGGGTTCATCGTACTGTATTCCAGTAGCGCGAGATAAAAACAGAGCGGTTTATTCGCCAGAGCTACTTTTTTACCCGTATCGAATAACTGCATTGTTTTTTGATAAAGGTCGATAATTAACAAAGGCTTTTCTGGCTGCTCTGCTGATTGCAATGCTGTAATTTCGACTCGGTGACGATGTTTTACTTGTTTGCGTTGCCAAATTAAACTTGCACCGAGACCAATAAGCATGGCGATTGGTAGTCCGTGCCAGGGGAAGGTATTTCTATTAGCAAGGTCTATCTGAATTGTACCAAAAGGTTTCTCAAGTACATGTAAGCCACCACTATGTAACGCGGCTTCCTTTGAAATGGCCGTAATTTGCTTTACCAGCACGGGTGACTTTTGTTCTTTCAGTTTTACATTCAATGCTTCAATGTAATTTTTTAACTGCCATTCATTTCCTGCATTTTTAAAAAACGGTTGTTCGACGCCTATTGAATCGAAATCGAGTGCGATTCGCAGCTTGATGTTATCTAGCGCATGCAATTTTGCATCAGAAAGTGCAATGTTGTATGACACTGAAAATACCGTTGCACAGATCAACATCGACAAAACTTGCAGTAACAGTGGCTTAAATCGCTTAATCATGATGCACATCCTCACCTAGAAAATGAAAAGGCGCACTATCACATTGCCAATAGGTACTTGGTGAGCTGAAATACCCTGACTGATTTTCTTGCGCGTCCTTTACAATTTCATTTTGTAAGGCGCATGCCAACGCAGTATTGTTTTCGCTCATCTTAAAATACCATTTTGTACCATCAATATTTTGTGCAAAGGGCGTAATGTACTGTTCAGTAAAATGCGCTTTGTCCTTCTCTTGCCAATAAGACGATATAATGTCGACATTGCCAGCCATGAGCATTTCTCTGAGTTCGCTATGGGTATTCCCGTAAACAATATTCATATTATCAACATCTAACCCAAGTGCTTTGAACTGTTGCATAGGTAGGATATGGCCAGAGCGACTTGTTGGATAGTCAAGTAGCCCAATCCGCTTATCTAAAAGGTAATTTTTAGACAGAATTGGCTTTTCACGTAGAGATATAAGGTATGCACTATACTGTTTGAAACTGACCAAAGGCTTATAGTTATAGGTTTCTTTGACTTTAAAGGCTGATACCACAACGTCTTTAGCCAAGATGACATCTGCAACGCCTTTGGCAATAAATTCAATTTGTTCCGCCATGCTAGAACCAAAATAAACCACAACGCGACCGTACTGCTTTGAAACAACATTATTTTGGCATAACTGGTTAGCAAACCGCTTTGCCATGCCCTTCACTGGGACGTAACCAATCAGTGCTTGATCGTTTTGGGATAAGCCAGTCTTACAATCAATATAGTTTTGTTCAACTACAGGTATCGCAAGTGGTTTGTAACTCACAAAAGCTTGCCCACAAATCCATGCTAATGCAGTACAAACAACAATCAGAGCAAAACCTAACCACGTATTTTTCATTGCATTAATCAAAGCAAGTATCATTGTACGAAAGAACAGAAAGACCATTTGAACAACTTTCTTTACTCATTGCAATAGGTAAGTTTACCTAATACATATATCTTGTTGTTTTAAATACTTTATTAACAGGAAATTATGAATATGAACAAAGCCTGTTTAGCAAAACAAAAAAACAGGACAATTGACCGTACACACACGGGATTATTGCCAATTTTCGACAGTAACTGGAGAGACAATATGCGTCGCATTACGCTTGCTACAACATTGCTACTTGGACTTGTAACGAGTCAGGTTCAAGCATGGGGTCAAAATGGACACCGCATCGTTGGTGAATTAGCAGAGGCTCACTTAACTGAAACAACAAAACAAGCCATTCTTCCTTTATTAGAAGGTGATTCGCTTGCTGAAGTTTCGACTTGGGCTGATGAAATGCGTTCATCTCCAAATGAATTTTGGCAAAAGAAATCGACAAAGTGGCACTATATTAACGTGTCAGATCCAAAGAACATGCAACAACATGTCCACACCGATATTCATAGTAAAGAACAAGTAAAAAACATTCTTGATGGCATTTATTACACAATCAACACGCTAAAGTCTGAAAAGACAAGTATTGATGAAAAGCGTTTTGCAATGCGCTTCCTAGTTCACCTTGTCGGTGATAGCCACCAACCTTTCCATGCGGGACGTGCAGACGATCACGGCGGAAATAAAATTAAAGTTGAATTCTTCGGTAAGAATTCAAACCTACATAGTGTTTGGGATACTGAATTAATCCAGAACGAAAATTTATCTTTCACCGAATTTACTCGCTTTATCCAAACAGAGAATAAAGAACTGATTGCAGAGTATCTTGCAAGCACACCGGCTGACTGGCTGATTGAATCAAGCAACATTGCAGAAAGTATTTACAACGCGGAACAGACGGAAATGAAGTACCGCTACGTTTTTGACCATATGCCCATTGTCAAAACACGTTTAGTTCAAGGCGGTATCCGCCTTGCGGGTCTGCTGAACCTAATTTTTGATGGATCGATGCAAGCTAAAGCTAAGTCGCTTTCTAAGCCTCTTGCTTTGGAATCAGCAAATTAATCGTAAATCATAAAATACATCACACACGGGAAACAACACAATGAGAAACTTACGCTTATCGAAAGTAGCAGGCGCAATGGTGCTTGCACTTGGGGTAACGACAAGCGCGCTTGCTGCAGATACGTCATCTGCTATTCGCGGTAAAATTACAACACCAACTGGTGAAGCGGCTTCTAACGTTGAGATTACAATTATTCACGTGCCTACTGGTACTGTGAGTAAAGTGACAACAACTTCAGAAGGTTTTTATAGTGCTAAAGGTCTTCGCGTTGGCGGTCCTTACAACATCGTAATCGACTCTGACACGTTCAGCGATGCTGAGCTAAAAGACATTTACCTAGAACTTGGTGAAACTAAGCGTCTTAACTCTCAGTTAGAAGCGCTTAAAATGGAGAAAATCGAGGTAGCTGGCTACCGTATCGTACAACGTGCGGGCGGCTCTAACAGCGTATTCGGTGCAGACTCTATTAATAACACACCTAGCTTCAACCGCGATATCAAAGACATCGCTCGTTTGAACCCTCTAGCGTCTATTAACGGTAACGGCGAAATGACTATCGCGGGTAACAACCCACGTACAAACAGCCTTACTGTTGACGGTATCAGTCAAAATGATGACTTCGGTCTAAACTTTGGTGGCTACCCAACACAGCAACCACCGGTTTCTCTTGACTCTATTGAACAGATCTCTGTTGACGTTTCTCCTTTCTCGGCAAAGAAAGGTAACTTCGGTGGCGGTACGATCAACGCAGTAACCAAATCTGGTTCAAATGAGTTCAAATTCTCATCATTTGCTGAAATTTCAACTCCAAGTATGTCTGGCGATTCAGTACGTATCGATGAAATCATTGACAAAAATAAGCCTGTTGTTGATGAAAATCACCACCGTACGTACAAGATCGTTGAAGCAAAGCCAACGCAAACTGAAAAGCGCTATGGCTTCAACGTTGGTGGTCCTCTTATCAAAGACGAACTTTTCTTCTTCGTTGATTACACCAACTGGTCAAGCAAATTAGACCTAGACTACGGGTTTGATAACTCTGGTGCAGTAAACGAATTTGACGTAACTCAAGCGCAATACGATGAGTTTGTTTCAATTCTGAACAACACTTATGGCGTTCAAGATGGCCTGGGCGGCGATCCCGAAGATACAAACGAAAAAGTGTTGGTTAAATTAAGCTGGAACGTAAACGCACAGCACCGTGCAGACGTCACTTATCAATGGCAAGATGACCGTGACGCGCGTGAATTCGGCCTTGGTGGCAACACAGTTAAGTTCGCTTCAAATGGCTACACGTTCCAAACTAAGTTTAACAACTTTGCCGTTAAGTTATACTCTGATTGGAGTGATGTATTCTCAACTGAAATTGGCCTTTCTTATAAAGACGTTTCAAGTGACAGCGTAACTTCATCTGATTTTGGTCAAGTTACTGTACGTACAAACGGTTACGGTACTTCTTCTTTCGTATTCGGCACGGATACTAACCGTCACGCGAACTACGCAGAAAACCAAAACTTCGTATTAGATTTCGACGCTACATACCTATTGGATGAACACGAAATTGGTTTTGGTCTACAATACGAAAACCTGCGTCTTTACAACATTTTCGCACCAAACTCTAAAGGCTCATACATCTTCGATAACTTTGAAGATTTTACAAACGGTAATCTTTCTGTTTTCAATGGAAACTACGACTTCAACTACTCAAACGCTTACACGGGCAATGTGGATGATGTAGCATATGATGCACGCCGCAGCACGTTAGCGCTTTACGTAGAAGATACGTTCTACGTGACTGATGATGTTGAAGTAACAGCGGGTGTTCGTTATGAGCGTCTTTCTTCTGATGACAAACCATCATTGAACGAAGCATTCCAGTCAACTTACGGCTACACAAACCAAGAGAACCTTGACGGTCTTGACATTATCCTTCCTCGTGTTGGCTTCAAGTACTATGCAACTGAGGCGTTAACGGTTAAAGGTGGTATCGGTCGTTTCCAAGGCGGTATTCCAAACGTTTGGTACAATGATCCATTCCAAAAAGATGGTATTACGTACGTAAATGCACCACGTAGCGCAATTAACGAATACTTCGCAAACAACAAAGCAGACTTCCGTCAAGCGCCAACATTCTTGAATGATTCACTTGTTCAAGGTGCTGGTAGTGTTGCTTATATTGACCCGAATTTCGAATTACCTTCAACAATTCGTGCTCAAATTGGTTTCGAGTATGAGTTTGATTCAGAAATTTTTGGTGACGGCTACACATGGGAAGCTGAACTTAGCTACCACAAGAAAGAAAACGAAGTTGTATGGCATAACACGTCAATTCGTCCAGTAGGCACACTTGCTGACGGCGAGCGTATCGTTTACGAAAGTATTTACGAAGGCGACCGTCAAGATAACTGGGACATCATGTTAACTAACTCTGAAGATGATGGCCGTTCAATTATCTTTTCAACAGCACTTGCTAAAGAATGGGATAACGGTGTTAGTGCTACAATTAGCTACGCACACCAAGACGTTGAAGAAGTACAAGCAGGTTCCTCTTCACAATCATACTCTAACTACAAGCACAGCTCAACGAAGAGCCGCAACGTAGATTTAGTGGGTCGTGGTTTCTATGAAGTTGAGCATAGCCTAAAAATCAACTTAGGTTATAAGCACCAGTTCTTTGAAGGTTACAATACTCACTTTAACCTATTCTTCGAACGTCGTTCTGGCCGTCCAATGAGCTACACAATGGGCTTGTACAGAGACGAGCTATTAGGTGACTTCGGTTCAGAACTATACACGCACAATGCTTACCTAGCGTACATCCCGACAGGTGCAGATGATCCAGCAGTAAACTGGACAAAATCTAAAATCTCTTGGGAAGAGTTAGAGACGTTACTTAATGCCGCTGGCATTAAAGAACGTGGCAAAATCTTAGAGCGCAACACAGCAACTCAACCATGGGTTACTACAATGGATCTAAGCATTAAGCAAGATATCCCAGGTTTCAAAGCAGGTCACAAAGGCCAGATCTACTTTATGATCGACAACTTTGCAAACCTATTGAACAAAGATTGGGGTATTGAGCGTAAACTAACTTACTCAGATCAGGTTCTTTACGATCTACGTGACGTAGACGACCAAGGTCGTTATGTTCTAGAGCGTAAGTTCAATGGTTCTGACGTTCGTAACTACTCTAAGATCGAGACAGGTGCATCGTCTTGGCAAATTAAAGTAGGCGTAAACTATAAGTTTTAATCCTCCCAGAATGTAAAGGCCACCAAACGGTGGCCTTTTTTGCACTTTTTCCTACCACTGAAACAAAACCGCAATACACTTCCTGTAAAATTACGCTATATTTTGTAGAATTTTAACTCAATTAGGTAAAGTTATGGCTGACCTATTAATAAAATGGAAATATAATAGGTCGAAATGATGAACCGATAAGAGTTCACGTTTAAAAACTCACTCTCAAACACGGGAAACAACAGAAAAATGAAACTACAAATGAGAAAAACGGCTCTGTCTCTAGCAGTTGCTGCGTTGGTAGGTGCAAGTGGTACAGCATTCGCTAACGAAACATCTTCAGCTGTTAAAGGTCAAATCGTTGGTCCAAATGGTAACCCTGCTGCTGGCACAACAATTACAATTATGCACGTTCCTTCTGGTTCAACAAAAGTTGTTGAAGTAAACGAAGCAGGTTATTTTAGCGCTAAAGGTTTGCGCGTTGGTGGTCCATACCAAATTATTGTTGATTCTGACAAATTTGAAGACCAACTGTTAGAGAACGTGTATCTTTCTCTTGGCAACGATTACCCAGTAAACGTTCAACTTCAAGCTAAAACGGACGTTGAACAAATCGTTGTTACTGGTCGTCCTATCAGCACTATGTCTGGTGGCACAGGTCCTGCTGCAACATTTACACTAGAAACTCTCGAAAACGCTCCAGCAATCAACCGTGACCTTCGTGACATCGTACGTGTTGATCCTCGTGTTTACGTAGATGACAGTCGTGGTGCTATTCAGTGTGGTGGTGGTAACCCACGTTTTAACAGTTTAACGGTTGATGGCGTTCGTATGAACGACAACTTCGGCTTAGGTTCAAACGGCTACCCTACAGTACGCCCTCCTTTCTCATTCGACTCAATCGAACAAGTAGCAGTAGAACTTGCACCATTTGACGTTCAGTACGGTGGCTTCACTGCGTGTAACATCAACGCAGTTACTAAGTCTGGTACTAATGAGATTCACGGTGGCGTCTTCTACGATTACACAAATGATTCGATGAAGGGTGACAAATCTGACGGTAAAGATTACGACACTGGTGATTTCACTGAAAAACGTTACGGTTTCAATGTTGGTTTCCCGCTAATTAAAGACAACCTGTTTATGTTCGCCTCATACGAAAAGTTAGAAGGTGTAGAGCAGTTTAGCTATGAAGGCTTTGACACTGGTAAAATCAGCCAGGCTGAAGTTGATCGTATTATTGCCATTGCAAATGCAAAATACGGCTATAACGCAGGTGGTACACCTGGTAGCATGCCAGTAGATGATGAAAAAATTCTTCTTAAAATCGACTGGAACATTAACGAAGACCACCGTGCAAGTTTAGTTTACAACTATAATGACGGCTTTAGACTTTCTCAGTCTGACGGCGGTTCAAAAGTTGTTTCTTTAGACAGCCATTTTTACGAGCAAGGTACAGAGCTTAAGTCTATCGTTGCGTCTGTTTACTCAGATTGGTCTTCAGATTTCTCGACTGAAGTGCGTGTCGCTAAGCAAGATGTTGATGGTCGCCAAATTTCTCTAGATGCTGCGAGTGGTTTTGGTGAAGTACAGGTCAATACGGCTGGAGGTACAGTTTATTTAGGTCCTGATGATTCTCGTCAAGCTAACGACCTAGATTACGATACGTTCAGCGTTAAAGTTGCAGGTACTTATTATCTTGATAAACACACCATCACTGCAGGTTACGAATACGAAGACTTAAACGTATTTAACCTATTTATGCAGCACACTCAAGGTGAGTTCCGTTTCAATTCGATTGACGATTTTGAAGCAGGTCTAGCTTCTCGTGTCTACTACAATAATGCGGCTGGGACTAACAATCAAAATGACGTTGCAGCTTCATTTTCATATCAACAACATACGTTCTACGCTCAAGACGAATATAGCTTCGATGACATCGATGCTACATTAACGTTCGGCCTACGCTACGACAAATACACAAGTGATGACCGCCCACACTATAACGCTAAATTTGAAGAGCGTTACGGCTACGCAAATACGAAGAACATGGATGGACTTGATCTTATCCAACCTCGTCTTGGTTTCCAATGGTATGTTGATGACGCGTTAGAAGTGCGTGCTGGTGCAGGTCTGTACTCTGGCGGTAACCCGAACGTTTGGGTATCAAATGCCTACTCAAACGACGGTGTAACCCAAGTTGGCCTGTCTTCAAAAAATGTTGCGTTATTCGATGTTCCTATGACTAACTTCGATGGCGGAACACCTGGTTTCGACGTACCGCAATCAATGTATGATGCTATCGGCGCATTACCTGTAGGTGCTGGTGACGGCTCGACGAATGCTATCGATCCGAACTTCGAAATTCCATCTGAGTGGAAATATGCTCTAGGTGCAACGTATACGACTGAAAACGACTACGTAATCACGCTAGATTACTTGTATACAGATAAGCAAGATTCAGCAACAACTATTGATGCACCGCTGTTTGTAGCTGGTACAAGTTCAGTAGATGGTCGTGCACTAATCGAAAGCATTAATGGTCGCTCTGGTGAGTACATCTTAACGAACGTTAAAGGTGAAGATGCACGTTCGTCTGTCATTTCAGCAGCAATCTCTAAGCAGTTTGATAACGGTATTGACTTTACATTGACGTATGCTTATACCGATTCTAAAGACATCAACCCAATGACGAGTTCAACAGCTGGTTCGAACTACGGTAACCTTGCAGTTTCTAACGCTGTAAATCCTGGTCTTGCAACGTCAGATTACGAAGTACCACACCGTTTCACGTTCCAATTGGGCTACAAAACAGAATTTGTTGACGGCTATGCAACACGCTTCAACCTATTCGGTCAAGCAAGTGAAGGCCAACCATACAGCTTCCTGTTCAACAAATCTGATTCACAGTTTGGTGATTCTAACTGGAACTCAGATGGTCGTCAGTTAATGTACGTACCACTTGAGAACGATGTAAACGTAGTTTATGACATGACAGGCGAAGAACTAGCTGCATTTAATGCGTTCATTGAAGACGAAAATCTACAACGTGGTCAAATCGCTGGCCGTAATGCGCAAAATGCGGATTGGTACATTAAGTTTGATTTAAAGGTAACTCAAGAAATCCCTGGGTTTGCTGAAGGTCACAAGGGCCAAGTATTCTTCACTATCAATAATTTAACGAACTTGTTAAATGATGATTGGGGTGTAATGAAGAAAGGTGACTTCGTTGGTAACCGCGTTGTTGATGTGAAATACGAAGATGGAAAATACATCTACTCTAACTTCAGCGCATCATCACCGACTGTACAAAAAGACCCATCACTGTGGGAAATGCGTGTAGGCGTTCGCTACACGTTCTAAAAAGTATTGAAAAGATAAAGCGCGACATGATGTCGCGCTTTTTTTATACACTCTTAAAAGGAAAATTTATGAGTAAACCATTAATAGCATGCGCAATCGCTGCTGCTTTTTCATTTCCAACCTTAGCTTCAGACAATTTCGTCACAATTCGATCCGCGGATATACAAGAAACGCAAGCGGTGCAAAGTCTTGGTGCGTTTTGGCCTGATGTGCTTAAGAATATCAAAAGTGGTGCACGTAAAAAGATTGCATCAATTCTACTCGACCAAATTTTTGGTTTTGGCGGTGCGAACGCTGCTGACTTATCGGAAGAAGCGCTTCGCCGAATTGAAGAAATAATCAAAAAAGAACTCGTTCAGCAAAATGTGAACGAGGTATTAGGGTTGATAGATGCACTAGATGACTCTATTGCATATTACAATTCATCGTCGGGGAGTAACGGTCTCCCTCTTTTAAACTCGTTATACTTAGATTCCCAAAAAATTGTAAATAGCTATATCTTCAACAAAGCAAGAAATGCTGAAAGTTTTTACTTAACCGAAACCTATGCCGCCGCCGTCACATTGCATATGGCCATCACAACTGAGCTATATCTTAAAAATGCGGTAGATAAGAATTATCTAAAAAATATCGCACGTAAACACGCGTCGGTGTTACAAACGATGTATATGGATACAGTTTCAGATGTACACAAAAACATTTACTTAGGTGCAGGTCTTCCACCTGATGGCTATGAAAATCGTGTTCAATATTTTAATGAGTATCGCAGTCATATACCTTGGGTGATCGGTTACTACGGACCTGAAGAATGGCAAGAGCTCGTTGACCGCGAAACAGAAGACCGTAAAAATTACGTTGAGCGTATGACCTCACTTTCCGTTCAAGTAATTGCAACACTCAATGATGTCATTGGCTCTTAGTCAATATTAAAATCAGAGCTAGACGGTATTATGAGCCTAGCTCTTCTATAATTCGAAAAAGTACGTGTTTATCTTTCGTGCTTAGTTTCTCTAACAACGATTTCTCCCATTCTATGGCCAAAGGCACCAAACGCGAGTAAAGTGACTCACCTTGCACCGTTAATTTAAGTAACGTAGCGCGTTTGTCTTTTTCGCTAATTTCACTTATTAACATTCCCTGCTCTGCTA
Source organism: Pseudoalteromonas xiamenensis (assembly GCF_030994125.1). NCBI lineage: Bacteria > Pseudomonadati > Pseudomonadota > Gammaproteobacteria > Alteromonadales > Pseudoalteromonadaceae > Pseudoalteromonas > Pseudoalteromonas xiamenensis. The sequence goes on from NZ_CP099918.1 coordinate 832,337, forward strand.
ACTGTTTAACCGCCCGAGATACCGTCGATTTATCCATAGCCGCCAAGTCGCACAATTGTTTTGCCGTACTTTGAGGGTGTTCAGCTAAATGAGCTAAGACTCGCCATTGAGCAACACTTAACCCCGCCTCTTTTGCATATACTTTAGCGAATTCATCACTCACCTTAGCAGCAAGCTTTACCAACCTATAGGGTAAAAATTCGTTTAATTTCAATTCCATAAAACTTCGATTCAAATATGCAAATTTATACATCTATTGTACACAAGTCTTTACAGCTAGAAAATAGCTTACGCTTGAAAATACTCTCATGTGAGAGTATTGTTATTTAAAACCCAAGTGGAGCAAGAATAATGACAACTGAATACCAATACTTAACTGGCTTCGGTAACGAATTCGAAACGGAAGCGTTACCAGGAGCCCTACCGATAGGTCAATTTTCGCCACAAAAAGTAAAATATGACCTGTATGCTGAACAGTATAATACGACAGCCTTTACTGCCCCACGCGCCGATAACCGCCGCAACTGGTTTTATCGTATTCGACCATCGGTTGTGCAAGGTGACTACGAACAGATGGATAATGGACTTCTTCGTACTGCGCCAATTACCGAAGTACCAACACCACCAACCATGCTTCGCTGGAATCCAATTGCTATTCCCGCGAACCCTACAGATTTTGTCGATGGTCTTGTAACGATGGCAGCAAACGGTAGCGCGAATGGCCAAGCTGGTATTGGTATCCATGTTTATGTTGCCAATACGTCGATGGAAGGTCGTTATTTTTACAATGCCGATGGTGAATTGTTGTTTGTCCCACAACAAGGCCAAATCGTACTTCACACGGAGTGTGGTAAGTTAGCCATAAAGCCAGGGGAAATAGCCGTTATTCCTCGTGGTATCAAATTCAGTGTTGAGCTGCTCGATGAAGCGGCGCGCGGCTATATTTGTGAAAACTACGGTCACCCTCTTGTTCTGCCTGAACGTGGTCCTGTTGGTGCTAATGGTTATACAAACCAACGCGATTTTCAATATCCCGTTGCCGCGTTTGAAGACATCGAGGGTGATTTTGAATTAGTGGCTAAATTTAACGGTAACCTCTTCCGCTGTAGCATTGGCCACTCACCACTCGATGTTGTTGCATGGACAGGTAACAGCGCGCCTTACAAGTACGATTTAGCTCGTTTCAACGTGATGAACACCGTAAGTTTTGATCACCCAGATCCCTCAATCTTTACCGTATTAACATCACCTTCGGGAACTCCTGGAGTGGCAAACGTCGATTTTGTGATATTCCCTCCACGCTGGATGGTTGCAGAAAATACGTTCCGTCCACCGTATTACCATCGTAATATCATGAGTGAATTCATGGGATTAATTGAAGGAGTATACGATGCTAAAGAACATGGATTTGTGCCTGGTGGTATGAGCCTTCACAACTGCATGTCTCCGCATGGCCCTGAAGCTGATGTATTTGAAAAAGCCTCAAATGCTGAGTTACAACCGCAACGCTATGAGAATACATTAGCGTTCATGTTTGAATCACGCTACGTTATTTCACCCACGAAATACGCGTTAGAAGGCAAAGAGCGACAAACAAATTACCTTGATTGTTGGAAAGGAATTAAGAAATACTACAAAGGTGCATAATCACGTGCGCTGAATTTAGAATTGCAAAGCACTCTTCGGGGTGCTTTTCGTCGTGACTAAGGACAAACAATGAAATTATATAGTTATTTCCGCAGTTCAGCCGCCTTTCGTGTGCGTATCGCCCTCAACTTGAAAGGGTTAGCACATGAAATCATCCCTGTTAATCTCTTGAAGTCAGAACAACACAGCGATGAATACCTGAGAAAAAATGGGCAAGGTTTGCTCCCTGCACTGGAAACCGAACACGGTATATTAGCGCAATCCATGGCAATACTTGAATGGCTAGAAGATTATTCTTGCGATACACCTTTGTTGCCGACTGAAGCGTGGGATAAAGCTCAAGTGCGTAGTTTTTGTTATGCCATTGCATGTGATATTCACCCGATCGACAACTTGCGTGTATTGAAATATTTAGCCGCAGAATTTGGTGCAACGGATGAACAGAAAAATACCTGGTATCGTCATTGGATTATCGAAGGTTTCAAAAAATTAGAACCTCTAGTGACGCAAGAAGGCCCATTTTGTTTTGGCGATAAAATCACGCTTGCCGATATTTGCTTAGTGCCTCAAATATTCAATGCACTGCGCTTTGAAGTAGATATGTCACAATTTCCTAAACTACTGGCAGTTTATACGCAATGTAACCAGCTTCCTGCGTTTGATGCAGCACGTCCAGAAAACCAATCTGATGCACAGTAAATGTAGTAAGGAGGGTTAGCCCTCCTTTATTATTTTAGTGCAAGGCTTAATTTGTCGAGATGTTCTCGAATATCTATCCCTAAATCGGTTAGGTAACCACCATCTCGACTGTCTGTAATGCCTTTCTCAAACAGTCTGTCAGCCGCTGCAACCATAGTAGGATCAGCGTCTTTATGTAGTTTTAATCCTTGATACATACTTGAGTCTGGGAACTTAGAAAGTAAAATCAACTCATCTAACATATTTTTGTCTAACGCCATAATTTACCTACTCTTATTTTTATATTGATACTCACTAATTTATCACTATGCTTAATACCAAACGCTGACTAGAAGCACTGGGGTGAACCTTGCTGTCTATCCAAATTTTTTTGGATTGTTCTATAGGTACGCTATGGTATTAATTAAGATTAGACGCAATGACGAAGAACGCCATGAAACAGATCAATTTATTGTTACTTAGTACGCTCTTATTCGCTACAAACACTTATGCGGCAGAAACACCAAGAGTCTTCGTAGATATGCCGCAGCGAGTTTGTTGGTATCAAGGGCAAGAATACAGTGAGGGCTCGTTGATAAAACAGTTTGATTGGATATTTATATGTGCCAGTCGGCATGAGAACGAGGAGAATGGCAATCTTATCTGGGTCAAGATTGATAACGAAGGCAACCGTATCGATAAACCCAAACGAGTAAATGTCCGAACAAATTAAAATCGAGCATGTAACAAGGTAGTTTACATGCTCTGACTGACTTAATTTCATTCGCTCATATTAGCAATTCATGGATAATATTAAACCTACGTTTGCTTAAAGCTTATTCCATTCTTCTAAGAATGCGGAATGGAAAATTTGTGTAACCCCCTGAATTTTGATCAACGCGTCAGAAGTTGACGCATATGTGTAGGTGCCCACCTTTATTTCAGGCATACAAGAACTGGTCTGAGCAACGTTTTGAACGTTTACCCCATCGAAGTGCAGATTGCCTTGTAGATCAGCAAATGACTGACCAAGCCATGGATCGCAAACACAATAGTCGTTAACAGAACTTTTGTCAGCAGCATAGCCATTGTTTGAGACAATGACATAAGCATGATCGAAGTTTGTACCGTGATACCAACCAATCGTAAGCTTGCTAATTGCAGAATATAAGTCTTTATATTTACCATCTTTTGGCAATGTTGTGAGTAACATATAAGCTAATAGTGATGTTTCTCCACAATTTGCGGTTGCGTTGCTCGCAGCTCGTATCGCCAGATTTTCAAAACTTTCTTTATTTGACCTCGCTAAGACACGCGCTTCTTCATTCCACTTTGGGTGCTTATTTCCGGCATTCCAAAGAGTTTTGAAATCTTTGAATGAGGCATACACTTGGGCAAGCTTTTGAATGTTTAAGGCCGATTGTTGGGCATTCGTTGGTTTCGAGCCCCAGCTCGACGGTTGCTTATCTCCGTTATTGATGAGTTGGTAGACTGCAGTAACTTTGTCTTCACCTAAAAAATCAACCATTGTGCCAAGCCAAGACCCTCTGGTTTTCTTCAGATTGTCTAGGTCATCCAATCTCAGTCCAAGGTTTTGCCCTAATTGCCGAATACCTTCTCCATAACTGTTCAGATTACTACTACCAGTGATGAATTTGCGAACTGCACGTGCGGCGGCAGTACATACTTTTGTCATTTCTTGCTCAGTCATTTTAGCTCTCCTTATCTGTCAATTACTGACGTTTACCGCATTCTTTTACTGAAGAATGCATGAGATAAGTGTTAAGTAAGCAAGGCGTTAAAACTGAGGCTTATCTACTGATATTGTGGGTAAAACGGGGTAATCTCTCTTTTGTTTAAAACGACCGCGGTGAGCTAGTCATGCTTTATTTTGCTTTTAACTGGAAACAACCAGGCAGTTCACTTAGCCAAGCAAGCGACTTTTTGGACGCTACCTCAGGCTGTTGAGGAACGAAGAACACCAATCCAAATCGAGGTGCTAAATACCTATTAATCAATATCTTCATCTTAATGCTTTCCAATTGTTCAAATGACTTAGTCAATTGTTGTTTGGTTTCAGCATCAATAGCGGTACCTTGATTTTGTTTATCCGCGGATGAAAGCCAATACATAAGCGCTTTTTTGGATTCATCAGGGTAATTTTCTACAAATGTATTTATGGGGTTGAACAATCGTTGAAAATTTAGGGTGTTTTTTTGAATTGCAAAGATGAGCAACAGATTTGTACCTGCCGTGATATTTCCAGATCGTTTATTGATATCTTGAAATGCGACTAACGCCGAACGGTAATATTCCTCGGCTTTATCGATATTTCCTTGGTCAAGCTCCAACGTCCCTAGATTGTTGAACACAGAAGCAAGTGCACGCTCATTTTTTAACTTAGTCGCGATTTCCCCTGCTTTTTTATAGTGAATTTTCGCCATTTCATCTTGATCTAGATGACGCTCTAAAATGCCTAAGCTGATTAGTATTCCTAATTTTTCTTTATCTGTTTGAGTTAGACTGAGAGCACACTCAAACGAAAGCTTTGATTCGTTCCAAAATCCAAGTTTCCGAAGAACAATACCTGTAATACGAAACACATCCCACGCATTTTCTTTAAAGTAGTCTTCGTGTTTTAGCTTAAATAACAACTCGATATCGAGTTCTACATCAATGAGATTGTTGGTACTCACCGCCGCTCTCAATTTAGCGATATACCAGCGAAACAACTGAGATGCTCTGAAAGTAGACAAGTCGACATCTGAATGGAGTAATTCATAGGAGCGAGATGGAAGTACATTTAAATAGTCTTCGGCTTCTCGTAATATATCGCTCGCGGAACGAACTTCCTGTGAATTTGCGCAGTCGCAGGTTAATAGAAAGATTAGCGCCACCATAAAACAACGATAATTTCGCAAAACCACCTCCTAAGCAGGAACCGCGTGCGTTTATTGAACATATTACATAAGCCCAAAGCATACAACGTATAACGAAAAACCGAAGCAGCGACGTTATTAAAGAGGCAAGCCTTCTATCGATAGTAGACCATTTAAACATTTCAATTCAGCCATAAAATAGCGATGTTCTACTCGATGGCAATACATCTACTTCGATGCACAACGGGTACGTTTATTTCGCCATATTGGTGAATTGCTTTCGATAACTGCCCACTATTTTATCAACCGTTAGCTGTTCAGTTTCCTTATTGCAAACAAAATAGAGTTCCGACAAACCATCCTGTAACGTATACAACTTCTCCAACGGTTCGCTCAGCGCCCCATGCTCTTCACGATATCGGTATTGAGCGTCACTCAAAATCACAAGATCTAGCGATTCCTTTCGTGTTGAAATGAGATTAAATACATTGTCGAAACTAGAGATCAGGATAAGTTGCTTCTCTTCAGAAAACCCATTTTCTAAAAGATATAGATGACTATAGTTATTGCGGATTACGGCCGTCTTGTATTTCTTCGCTTCTTCCAAACTCTTTATTTTTATTTTTGCCGATTTCAGGCCATAAAATGAAGTCGTGAATTTTCCAACTGGAAACATCCAGAGAAATTGTTCTTCCCGCGTTGGTAATCGCGCAACCGAAAAGAGGCAAGTATCAGGGCGCCTGAGTACCGCATTATACGCAATTGCCCAATTGACCAATGAGATCTCATATTGAACTTGTGATGAGTTGAGCACCTGCCGAACGATATCAACGGCGCTGCCAATTAGCTCCCCTTTACCATTCAAATACTGATAATCTGGAAATTCCTCTGTTACGACGTTAAGCACCTTAGCGAACGACGTTTGGCTAATCAAAACGAGTATCAGAAATAAACTGAAGCGATAACGTAATATTCCCAAAGAAAGTCCAACAAAAAGAGATTGATGTATAAAATATAGTTGAATTTTCGTAGATTAAAAAAGCCCCTTACGGGGCTTATTTTATTTATTCATCGCATTTAGCAAAAAGGCGGATAATTTTGCCCCTTCTTTGAGGGTTGTTTCCGAGCTAGATTTTCCTTCGAGTGAGCTATCTGTAAACGGTGCAATTTCCATCATGTCAGCCCCTGTTATTGGGAAGTGCTCATTCAATTTCGTTAAAATGACCATCGCTTCATCCGGAGTAAGACCACCAGATTCCGGCGTCCCTGTCGCTGAGGCATATTCTGCATCCAATGCGTCGATATCAAAACTAACGTATAGTTCGTCGACTGCATCTTGTTTTAATTGCGCAATGACCGCATCTGCTACGGCATCAGCGCCTTTTTCTCTAATTTCGTGTGCCCAGTGTTGTTTTACACCAAAGGTTGATTCCCAGTGTTCTTTGTTTTTACCACTAGAACGAATTCCAAACTGAATCAAATGATGCGGTGCTGGTAAAAACTCGAGAATATGTGTACACCAAGAGCCAAAACACAGATCAATTCCTAAACGTTCCACTAGCAAATCGGTGTGTGCATCAAAATGAATAATGGCGGTGCGTTTCCCTTCAGCCCGCTTTGCCTTTAAGTAAGACTTAGTTAATGGATAACTAATTGAATGGTCACCTCCAATACCAAAAATCCCTTTGTCTGGAAAGTTAGCGTAAAAACCATCACATACATCTTCTGTGATAGAAAGCGGGCTAACATGATATTGACTATCTTGTTGCTGATAGAGCGCGTTTTGACAGCGGCTGATCGTTTCTGGATTGAGATATTTATCATGCAGTAAGTGTGGAATAACGCGCACATCACCAAGGTCGAACGTCATCGATTCTGGATGGTTTTCCAGTAACGTTGAACGCAAAAATAGAGGTCCCCAGTTTGCACCACGCAAAATGCCCCCACCGCAGTCTGAACTAATCCCCAAAATGGCGGCTTTGCGAGCGTCATTGGGTAACTTTTCGAGAGACTCAAGCCAAAGAGGATGGATATCATCGGCTTGACCAAATTGCTTTTCTCTCAGCGCCGATTTACGTTCTTTTGCTGTATTTACCGTAAATACGCCGTCTCCTGGTGGACATAAACAATTTGCCAGTTTTTCTTTATATGATTGCCAATTGCTGCTCATGGCGAGTCTCCTGTCGATGTTCGTTGCATAGACATGCATTGCACAAAATGTTCATTTCTTTCTAGGTTCTCGAATAAAGCGAGACACTTGTCGGCTTTCTTGTCACGTTCTCGATGTTTGAAGAAATCCACATCAATCTTTAAATTTCATAAGGTTAGATTAAGACCCATGCATTTTTATTGAGAAGAACCAAGCAAAAGAAATAGTGATTAGCGCAGGTATAACAAGGTCAGAGCATAAGTCAAGCTAGTACAACACAGTTTTAGTTGCACTAGCTGCTTGAATATTCAATAGTTTTGAATAGCGACCTATTCGTAATGGCGAGGCTTTTTAGTTTTGATGATTGCAATGTATCCATGCCAGCTCGCGTAACTTAAGAGCGGCATGATGATAATAAAACCAGCTGCGCCCGTTAAAAATCCCAACAACACTAACACGCTGATAGTTGCGCACCATACTACCATCGCAGGCACATTAGTCCGCACAGCATGAAGGCTTGAAACCACCGCCGTCATCACATCAACTCGACGCTCAAGCATGATTTGCGGAGTAAAGGCTGATATCGCGAAAACAGCCACTAGCAATACGCCACCAACAATCGAACCTAAAGTCAAAAACGCACTTAGCTCTTCTAAGCTTGGGTTAGGGGAATTAGGATACAAGGCGTAAATAAGCGCTGCTAAACGCATCCAAACAATCATCAATACAAGCAAAAGAACGGCAAAACCCCATTCTCCTGCAGGGTTTCTAAACATCGACTTTAGACTGTGGCCCAAAGTAGGTTGGTGCCCTTTTTCAAGCTCCCATGCAACATCATATAGCCCGGCTGAAAATGACGGGCCGATAAGTGCAAATGCAACGGCTGCGGGTAAGATAACATGTGGTGAGCCCGAATTTAGTACAAACCACATGATAGCGACCGGTATAAGTGTAAATACTAAGCCGTAAACGAGGCTCAAAAGTGGTGCTCGCGCCATGTCTTTGAACCCGAGAGCAAGCCAATGAAAAGGAGCAAAAGCAGAAATTTTGTTACTATCGAAACAGCGTGCAAATTCAACCCTGTCTAACGAACGTGTTGTTGGCATAGTACACTCCATCATTATCATTAAGTTTATAGATCCAAAAAAATTCGTCTCTCATTCGATGTATTTTTAACCTGGTTTTAAAACGCAAAAATGCAAACGATGTCACACCTTCATTAATAAAGGTTTAGGTTATACTCAATAAAGATGCAAATAGTCTGTGATATAGCTCAATCAGGACAAGTGTCCTGTACTTTATACTTGTGGTTCTTAACATTACACTTTGACTTAAAATAGAGTTGCTAACTATGGAAAAGGTATTTCACCTTGGACTGACCAAGGCCGATTTAAAAGGCGCTAAAATCGCAATCGTACCGGGTTGCCCAGACCGAGCGAAACGCATCGCTGAACGTATTTCTACCGCTCAATGTCTAAATAAAACGCGTGAATTTCACATTTATCTTGCTGAGCTTGAAGGTCACTCGATTGTGGTATGTTCAACGGGCATCGGCGGTCCTTCTACATCGATTGCAGTTGAAGAATTGGCGCAGCTAGGAGTCGAAACATTCTTGCGGGTAGGTACTACAGGTGCAATTCAACCACACATAAATGAAGGTGACGTGCTAGTTAGCACTGCGTCTGTACGTCTTGACGGTGCAAGCCAGCATTTTGCACCGCTTGCATACCCTGCTGCTGCTGACTTTTACTGTACACAAGCTATGGTAAACGCCTGTCAATCCGTTGGTGTGCCTTTTCACGTAGGCATTACTGCATCTAGTGACACATTCTATCCAGGTCAAGAGCGCTACGACACGCATTCGGGCTACGTACCGAAAGCGTTTCAAGGTTCATGTCAAGAATGGCAAAAGCTAAATGTAATGAACTACGAAATGGAGTCAGCAACGCTATTTACAATGTGCGCCGCGATTGGCCTAAAAGCAGGCTGTGTAGCTGGAGTACTTGTTAATCGTACTAAACAGGAAATTCCAAATGTGGATCATGGAATGGTGGAGAACAATGCCGTTGGCGTTGTCATTGAAGCAGCACGCAGTCTAATCAAAAAGTCGGTATAGTTGTATTCTTCCTACGATTCAGGAAATGAAAAAAGCACCAAATGGTGCTTTTTTGCTTTATACCTGAATACAACTAAACTCGTCTCACTTTAACGTGATTTAGCTCAACCTCATAAGGCAGACTATTTAAAACAGCCTTAGCCACATCCAATTGATTTTCCTTGCCTTCTATCTCTAACAAAGTAATCTTGCGGATCCGGCAATCATCTATCGACAAACCAGCAAGTTCCATTTGGCTAAGTGCACTTTGCAACGGTGACAAGCTAGGACTATACGCTGCATTTTCAATGTAACTTCCGACAAAATTGCCGTTTTCCGTTTCTATCTCTACAGCGCTGTAGTTACCTGAGTAAGGTGCATATGAACGAGAAGCGGCACTGAGCAACGACTCGGATACATGTTCAGTGGCTTGAAGTCTAACCGGCTCAGAATTAAACACACTTTGCGAATTCCCAAGATCATTCGGACCAAAGTCTTCAGGCAGTAGATGTCTCAATGTGGTTTTTTTGTGTGGCAGCGTTACATTCAGTTCATCAGCATTATGAAGTTCATTCATAAATTGACGACAATAACCACAGGGCGCATCTGTAATCGCGATTAAATCGACTTTCTCAGCGCCATTGGACCAAGCATTGTTTATTGCGGATTGTTCTGCGTGTACAACTAAACTGAGCGCTTCATGAGCGAATTCGAGGTTAGCACCAAAATAGAGATCACCGAATTCTTCAAGGTTACGGTCTAGTGCGATTGCACCCACGTAGAAATTTGAAATTGGAGGTTTTGCGAATTTTGCAGCAACTGGAAGTAATGCAAGCATCAACGCTTCGACATCCACACCCAGTGACTCGCATAATTGTTTAACTTCAGAATTTAGTAGCTTTCCACGAGATGCCTTAATACGCTCATAAAGCGATTGGAGCATGTCCTGACTTAACATTCTTTTCTGTTTCTTGTTGTTTTAAAGGGCCGACCAGTCTATTTGCAAAAAACTTAATTGGCAAGTGTTGGCGACGAAATACTACCAAGCCATTGTTTTGCTTGTTTAAAACAGTCAAAATTTTCAGCAACAACATCGAAGCGCTTGGCTTTTTGTAAGAATAGATCGTGCATAAAGCCTTTAAATCCGACGACTCTTGCTACAACCAATCCATTTAGGTAGTGTGCGACACTAGGCATGATATTCACGATATCAATCGCAGCAAACTGATGCTCAAGCTCAATGACATCAATCAGCACTTTAGTGCATTCGTGAGATTTTGCATACTCATTCGCAATTTTGTATACGCTTATCACATCCTGTGCTGAAATTTTCCCTCGCAGCGTCATCATGACTAACTTAGTCGTCTCATCATAAGTAATACTGGTTGAAAACTGGTTCATAGTTGCCTTGCTCGGTTTTGCTTTTCGCTGTTCATTAACTGGTATAACCAGCGCATATTATGAGATTTGGACCCAAAGTCAATAAAGCAATAATAAAAACCTAATTTATGGACAATAAAACAGAAAAAGGGATGAGTTTTTGTGGTGAATTTCAAAATCCAAATGTAAATAAAATGAGAACTTTAGGCATTCAGCTACTACCAACAAAAGTAGCAAAACATCAAAATCAGATTTTATGTACAAATAACGTACTAAAATACCATTTTAGAACTCTATTTTACCAAAATACGCAATAAATCATACATTTAATTGCACCTTGTTTTTTGGTTCAAAATCCAGCTGTGTTTCGATAGTAGGAGTGTAAAAAAAGGGAGCATTCCGCTCCCTCGATTTAGTCTTTAGCGACCTATTAGCCAGTGTTTCGCATACCTGCCGCAATACCCGTCATCGTGATCATTAAGGCTTTATCAACATGAGAATTTACCTCCTGCTGATTTTCACGAGAGCGCTTTAACAATTCCACCTGTAAAAGATTCAACGGATCGGTATAAGGGTTTCTCAAATTGATCGATTCACGGATCCAAGGTTGACCTGCAAGCAAGGTGTGTTCCTTGCAAATTTCTCGGACAAGCTTAATGGCTTCCGCTAACTCACTACGTAACGTTTCACCTAAATGGCGATATTGTGTTTCGACAAGGCCTTGTTCGTAATGTTCACTTAGCCAACTGTCGGCTTTACAAAAGACCATTTCTAACATTTCTAAACGTGTTCTAAAAAATGGCCACGTTTGGTTCATTTCTTGTAGCGTATCAATACCAAACTTCTCTATCGCAACTTCGAGTCCTTTGCATGCACCAAGCCAAGCAGGTAGCATCAAACGGTTTTGACTCCAAGCAAAAATCCATGGTATCGCTCTTAGACTTTCCACTCCACCTTGAGGATTACGCTTCGCAGGCCTTGAACCCAATGGTAATTTAGCCAGTTCAACTTCTGGTGTTGCCATTCTGAAATAAGGTACAAAGTCTTTATCTTCACGCACAATCTCTCTGTAACGTGCGCAAGAAGCATCAGCGATGACGTCCATTACGTCTTTCCATTTTGCTTCCGGATTTGGTGGTGGCAGCAAATTGCTTTCAAGCACAGCACCTGCGTAGATGTGTAAGCTTTGCAGCGCGACTTCGGGTAGACCAAACTTAAATCGGATCATTTCTCCTTGTTCAGTTACGCGCAAACCGCTCTTAAGAGAACCCGGTGGTTGAGACCGAAGCGCTTGTGCTGCAGGCGCCCCTCCTCGCCCAATTGTGCCTCCACGACCGTGGAACAGGACAAGTTCAATACCCGCTTGTTCTGCTAGGTCGACTAACTCATCCATTGTTCGATATTGCGCCCAACCTGCAGCCATCATACCCGCATCTTTTGCAGAGTCTGAGTAACCAATCATAACGTACTGCTTATTCGCTATGTGACCGCGATACCACGTGCTCGCTAATAAATCTTTAATTACGTCATATCCGTTATTTAGGTCATCGAGCGTTTCGAACAACGGTGCTACTGGTAAGTTAAAGCTACAACCGCTTTCCTTAAGCAATAAATGTACTGCGAGCACGTCTGAAACGGTTCTCGCCATTGAGATAATGTAAATGCCGAACGCACTAGGGTCTTGTTTCGCAATAACATCAAAGGTATCTAGTACTTCTTGAACTTCGGCAGATGGATTCCAGTGCTTCGGCATCAAAGGACGGCGAGAATTAAGCTCTGCTAACAAGAATGCTTGCTTATCCTGTTCTTCCCACTGCTGATAATCTCCAATACCCAAATATCGGGTTAATTCAGAGAATACTTGTGCGTGACGACCAGAGTCCTGTCTCACATCAAGACGAACCAATCTCAAACCAAAACACGCGATACGACGCAATGTATCGAGCAGTAGGCCGTCAGCAACTACTTTCATGTTACATTTCATCAGCGAGCGATAGCACAGTTCCAGGGGCTCTTTAAGTTGGTTCACATCCGTGATTTTGTCCACAGCGCCTGTTGGCAATCCTTTTATTTTGGCGTCCAAAAATTCGACGGTTTGCGCAATGTCCGACTTGAGTTTTTTTAACACAACGCGATACGGTTCGCTTACTTTTCCTGTTTCAGCAAGTAATTCCTCACTAGCATCAACCATGGAGAGCTCAGCACTGAGTTTATCGATGTCTCTCGCATAAAGATCCAGCGCCATCCATCGTCCGTGGTCTAGCACTTTCTCTGTCACAAGTGCCGTTACAAATGGATTTCCATCTCTATCTCCCCCCATCCACGAGGTGAATTGTACTGGCATAAAATCTTGTGGCAGCGTCAGTGCTAACGTGTCTTTTACTGATTTTGCAAATTCATCGACGAAACGAGGAATCGCTTCCCAAAGGCTATTTTCAATTACAGCAAAGCCCCACTTCGCTTCATCGAGCGGTGTTGGACGGCTGTCTCGGATGTCATTGGTATGCCATGCTTGGCAAATTAGTTGTTCAAGTCGAGCATGAACGCGAGCGCGCTCTTCATCACTCAGACTTGTTCTTTCGAGTTGACCAAGGCAATCACTCATTTCAATGTGTTTGCTAATTATCGTACGACGAGTTACTTCGGTCGGGTGTGCCGTAAGTACCATGTCCATTTTAAGCTGAGCTATCGATTGCGCAACCTGATTAATATCTAAAGCATTTTCATCAATTTTGTGCTTAAGGTGACGTAAAGTTTGAGTGAGAGGGCTGATGTTGCAAACTGCACGTTGGCTTTCTTTGGAAATGGTATGAAACTGTTCTGCTACGTTGGCAAGGTTTAAAAAGTGATTGAATGCCCTTGTTACGGGCAACAATTCCTCATCTTTCAAGCCATGAAGAATATCGATAAGCGCTTGTCTGTCCGTTTCATTACCGCTGCGTGATGATTTGGATAGATGGCGGATCTCTTCTACTTTTTCTAAGAGTGCTGTGCCTTGAGCTTCCTCAATTGTTCTACCAAGCAACTGGCCAAGCATACCTACGTTAGATCGTAATGCTGCATATTGTTCACTCATATTTACTCCTTCGCTTTGATGATGTCCTCTATACTGACGATAGCACAGTGTGGGGGCAAATGAATTTTCATCATTTTGGTAACTAATTTGTTATTTTTTATGCCATTTTTACACTGTATTTACCCAAAAAAGTGATTTTAAACATCCGTTGATCGATTCATGAAACTCCTACGTAAACTAGATATGTGCAATGCGATAGACATGATAGTGCTAGTTAGTATCACGAATTATTCGCACGTTTATGACTTGTCCAGTCACACTTGATTTATTTTGGGTGTGTCTCCTAAGTAAACCTTAAAAGAATTTTTCAATTAAAGCTAACTGTCACCTTTTGCAGTTTAATGAATCTGGGAGTGCGCTATGGTGATCTTTTTTGACGGCAATTGCCCTCTTTGCGTAAGAGAGATGAACGCCTTACTTGAACATGACTCGAATAAATCATTAACCCTTATCGATTTGCACGATGCCTATGCGCTGAGTGCGTTCCCTGGCATAGACAAAGCAAAAGCAATGTCCATACTACACGGCGTAGACAACCAAGGTCGCTTGCTGTTAGGTTTAGATGTCAGCGTGATGGCTTGGTCACTTGTTGGTAAGCATTCTTGGCTTAGGATATTGCGTTGGCCTGTGGTCCGCTTTATAGCCGATATAGCATATTTAATGTTCGCAAAGCATCGAATGAAACTTTCGTCCATTTTCCTGAAACCGTCGTGCACCAACAGGCAATGCGATAGGTCGTCAAAGTGAAGCAGTATCTACTTATCGGCGCATCAAGTGGGATCGCACAGGCTTTGATCTCAATATTTCAAGAAAATCCGAAAGTGAAACTCGTTTCAATTTCAAGAGCTAATATTGTTACATCGAGTTCCCAGCACGTTCATTTCGTGAGCGATTACTCAATATCAAGCGTTCGAGAAATTGCGTCTTCGCTCATTGCATCACAAAGTGTATTCGACTACGTCCTATTTTTTAACGGGACCTTACACCACAACCAGATGATGCCCGAAAAACAAGTTACTCAATTTAGCGAGGAGTACTATGATCACTTAACAGCCTCAAACGTCTATCCCCACATACGCTGGTTTGCGGAACTCCCCAGATTACTTTGTCGAAACTCAATCGCCAAAATCATCATTCTAAGCGCACGGATTGGAAGCATCTCAGATAACCGAAGTGGTGGTTGGTACAGTTATCGAATGACAAAAGCGGCACTAAATATGGCTGCAAAAACCTTTTCTCTGGAACTCAATCGTCCGAAGTCGAGAGCAAAAGTCATTCTATTCCATCCTGGTACTACCGACACGGCGCTCTCTAAACCGTTTCAAAAGAACATACCGAAAGAAAAACTGTTTACGCCTCACTTTGTCGCACAGCGATTGTCTGCTCTGTGCGACGCAGAAATAGAACATACTGACATCGACTTTATCGATTGGCGGTTTAACCCTATACAATGGTGACTTATGATTATTAGTAAAGACCAACTTGCCCATTTAGAAACGCGATATCGTGCACAATTGGTCAATTCCGTTTCAGGTTTTAAAAGTGCGAATCTAGTTGGGACAATTGACAATAATGGTCTGACGAATTTATCGATAGTGTCATCCGTCATTCACCTAGGCAGCAACCCACCGCTCTTAGGGATGGTATTCAGACCTCACTCAGTGCCAAGGCACACATTAGAAAATATCTTAGAAACAGGTGTATACACCATAAATCACGTGAATAACGAAATTTTTAAAAAAGCACACCAAACATCTGCCCGTTACCCAAAAACGATTAGTGAATTTGAAGCATGCAACTTAACACCAATTTTCCACGGAACCTTTATAGCTCCGTTCGTACAAGAATCCTCAATCCGCATTGCAATGGAATATCGTGAACACCAAACGCTTAAATTAAATGAAACGGTTTTTCTCGTTGGCGAAATTCTACACATTGAACTGCCAGAAGAAATCGTTGCAGCAACCGGTTATGTAGATTTAGAGGTCGCAAATACAGTGTGCGTTTCAGGACTCGATTCATATCACAATACACAAAGACTTGCTCAGCTACCCTATGCCAAACCAATTTAAATGACATTAATTATCATTTAGGTTGACAATCGCACCATTACTGTTGATAATCATTCTCATCTTGAGAGGTATTGCTTTCCTTTCTCGATACGCACTGAATTTACTTGCTACATTGCTCATATCTAGACGGTAGATGTGATCCTGTTAAAAAGCCCGAAAGGGCTTTTTGTTTTTCAATTCACCCCTATATCTATGTCCAACCAGTAATTTTTCGTTGTTTTAATTTTGTATTCACTCTCGTGTGAATTAAACTTATACGAGTTTAAGCGGTCAGAAAAATGATAGTGACGTTATGAGCAGCTTGGGTTTACCTCTGTTTGTCGGTAAGCAAGCTATTCCTCGCTTTAGATAAATATCTGATTTTGGATAAAATAGTCCGCTATTAATTCGATAACGGATGGACAGTACTGAAATCGGTTTTGGAGAGTCGTTATGTGGCAAAAAAAGGCAAAAGTCGTGGTGTTCTTAAGTGCGTTGCTTTGCAGCTCATTTAGCCATGCAGGATTAGAAGAAGGCATTAAAGCTGCGAACGAAGGTCGATTTGAAGAGGCGCTAAAAGAATTCAATTATCTTGCAAATATGGGATATGCGCCGGGCATTTACGAGCTTGCAAAAATGTATCAAGGTGGCTACGGCGTGACTAAAAATGAACGTAAAGCTGCTGAACTTTTGCAAAAAGCCGTAGATTTAAATCTTCCCGATGCGATGTTCGACCTTGCCGTTATGTACAAAGAAGGTGAAGGTGTTAAAAAAGACCTACAAACCGCAGTCTCTTTATTTACGCGCGCCGCACACAAAGACCTACCTGCAGCACAGTTTAACCTAGGTGTAATGTACACGAACGGCGAAGGTGTCGTAAAAGACTACGCCGTTGCAATGGACTGGTATGAGAAAGCGGCAGCTAATAATTATACCTTGGCTCAATTTAATCTAGCTCTGATGTATTTCCAAGGCTTGGGAGTCGAAGAAAGTGTCGAAAAATCATATATTTGGAATCGCATTGCTGAGTACAATGGCAATGAAAATGCGCGTAAGAGTCGCCAGTTAGATGAACAAAAACTGTCACCATCAGAAATAGATGAGGCCATTAAAAAGGCAGACGCTATTTATGAGCGCATCCAAGCTGGTACCTATATTGCTGACTCTCGTATTAAATAAAGCGGATTAAATGGAACTCATTTAACTTCGATGCGATAAAACTTACCCAAGTAAGTTTTATCGCATAAAGAGCCAGTTGATTGGTTTTAGAAACCACACTTTGCGAGAAAGCAACAGCGTCGTGCGCCAGTTCATCCTATGAGACTCAATCACAGTGCGTTTATGACTAAACGTTTCAAAACCGTCAAAATCATGGTATTGCCCCATTCCTGAGTGCCCAACGCCCCCAAATGGAGCATGTTCAGCTGCAACGTGTAAAACACATTCATTGATCCCCATCCCCCCGCTCAACGTCTCGCGTCGAATACGCGTAATCTCACTTTCATTTTCAGAAAACAGATACAAAGCTAAGGGATCTGGACGACTACGAATATACGAAATTGCTTGGTCAATATTTTCCACTTCTATAATTGGTAGCAAGGGGCCAAATATCTCTTCTTGCATTACTTTCATATCATCTGTAACGCCCGAAAGTAAATGTAACCCCAATTTATGTTCGCTTTCTTGCCAATCTGATTCAAAACTTGAATCAACTTCCGCACCACTTTTCTTTGCATCGCTTAATAGTTCAGTTAAGCGCTCGTATTGACGAACATTAATAATGCTGGTGAATGAGGAATCTTTGCACCCCTTTGAGAAATGTTGTTTGTATATCGCGAGGATCTTTTGGCGTAAGTCATGCGCAACGTCATTTTCGACAAGTACGTAATCTGGAGAAACGCAGATTTGCCCAGCATTGGTTGTTTTACCAAAGACCAGCGAGGTCGCGGCGGTATCAAGGCATGCATGTCGGGTTACAATAACGGGCGACTTACCGCCCAACTCAAGGGTCACAGGCGTAAGATTGGCAGCAGCTGCTTGCATCACTTTTTTCCAACAGGCGTTGAACCGGTAAAAAATAAATGCGCAAACGGCAACCCAGAAAATTGACTCGCTACCGCCGCTTCCCCTTCAATGGCGACACACCAGTCGGATAAATCAACCAGTATGCACTTTAGCACATGGTTCACCGCTGGCGTGAACTCGCTCAACTTTAGCATTACCCGATTCCCTGCCGCAATGGCGGTCGCAACAGGTAAAAGCGCTAGTTGTATGGGATAATTCCAAGGTGAAATGACCCCCACCACGCCTTTCGGTTTGTATTCTACACAGACTTTTGTTGGGAAAAGCATAAGCCCAGCAGGGCGTCTTTGCGGTTTCATCCATTTTGAGAGTCGACTGACAATATGATTTAACTGTGTAACGGTTGGGAGAATATCTGCAAATTCGGTGTCAAACGAGCTGCGTTGTCCAAAGTCTTTAGAGGCGGCATCAACTAAAGCGACTTTATGCTTAATCAATGATTGCTTTAACAGTGAGAGTTTTTCGAGACGTAGTTCAACAGAAGGATGAGTGTCTTTTTGAAATAGTGATTGTAACCTCAAAAATTCTTGTTCGATTTCTAATTGCGGTTCAGTGATCACAGGACAGCTCCATTGAATAAAAAGTCAATATAGCTGTCTGTAATCGCTAAAGCAACCGTGCCTAAATCGAGCTCGCCGAATAACCATCAATTCGATTTAAGTGGTTGATAATTAGAAACCCCAAAGTGTCGCTGCAATCGTCATTGTAATCAGTGTAATTAAGACGATAGCGATAAGATTTAGTACAAAGCCTGCGTTTATCATATCTCTCATATTTATTTCGCCTGAACCAAAAACTATCGCATTCGGAGGTGTTGCGACAGGCATCATGAATGCACAACTTGCTGCTATCGCCGCTGGGATAACCCATACAAGCGGAGTACCCGTGAGGGATTCTGCTACAGGCCCCAATAGAGGCAAGAAACCTGCTGCGGTAGCCGTATTACTTGTTATTTCTGTTAAAAAGGTAATCAGCCCAGCAACAATGAGCACACTCAAAACCAGCGGTACTTGATCGGCACCTGACAACATATGTGCGATGTAATCAGCAAGGCCTGATGACTTAATTTGTGCCGCAAGGGTCAAACCGCCACCAAACAGTAGCAAGATACCCCATGGTACTTTAGCCGCATGATCCCAATCTAACAGTCTTGGCTGGTCTTTATCAAAGCTGGGCATAACAAAAAGCAAAATAGCCGCCGCTATCGCGATGCCAGTATCGGTTATCGCAAGCCCAGTAGATGACGCAATAATAGGACGAAATACCCAACTTAGCGCTGCAAATACAAATACCACCAATACACCCTTTTCAGCTTTGGTCATTCCTCCCAGTTTTACCAATTGATCAGTGAACACCTCTTTGGTGTTAAAGTCTGTCCTATCTATATCTACTTTGTACGCGATTTTCGTAAGCCAAACCCACGTAATAGCTAACATCGCTACCGACAAAGGCACGCCGACAATCATCCACGTAGCAAAACCAATTTCTATCTTATAACTGTCAGCAAGATACGCTGCCATAAGTGCATTCGGTGGCGTACCTATTAGCGTTGCGATTCCACCAATACTTGCCGCATAAGCAATACCGAGCAGCAACGCTTTAGAATATTCTTGTCCTTTGCTGCTATTTGCTTTAACCAACCCTATCACTGAGAGCGCGATAGGTAACATCATTACCGCTGTGGCGGTATTCGACATCCACATTGATAAGAAAGCAGTAACTATCATCATGGCAAGAATTTGCAAGCTGGGCTTTTTTCCCGCCCTTAGCATTGTATTTAGTGCAATTCTTTTGTGTAACCCCCAATTTTCCATCGCTATTGATAAAATAAATCCGCCTAGAAATAAGAAAATCAGGGGATGTGCGTAAGGCGATGCAACGGTGTTTACTGGCGCAATGCCCACCAAAGGTGAAATAACCAAAGGCAATAAAGAAGTCGCAGGAATGGGCACTACTTCACTCACCCACCAAGAGGCCAACCAAAAGGCAAGCGCTGCGGTTTTCCACGCAGTTTCATTCATGCCCCATTTGGGCTCTACGATGCAGCTAAGAAGCATGATGAGAGGACCGAGAAACAATAATATGTTTTCTTTGCTCATTAAAGGTTTGTTTTTTAACATTATTGTTCCTTTAAAATAAATACTTTAAGCCAACAGCAGTACTAACATCTGAATTGCTTTCGAGTGATAACCGGCTCAACATAATGTAGGCGTTCGTCGACTTATCAAACACATAATCAAGTCCCACGCTGTAATTAGTCGTGGTGCCTTGGTGTCTCAATTCACTGGTATCGCGTAGCCACTGCAACTTTGGACGCCATGCATCATTTTGATAATAAACACTCATACCAAATGCATGCCCAGACTTAGTTTCTGCAACATTTTTAGCATTTTGCCAAAGTAACCCTAGCTGCCATTTTTGCACTTGCATCACACCTATAGCTCGGGTTGCAACCAAATTATTCAATCCATCAACATGAGATACCGCAACCGAGTAGGGTAATGTTTGCAAACTTCTATCACCATACATCGCCGTAATAGCATACCCACTTTGTTGGCTGTCCGCATCGTCTTTAGGAGCATAGGTCATTGAAATTTCGGTATTATACCACTTTGGTGCAACGTAAGTTATTGTATCACCTATACGATCTTGGCCAGCAATGACTTGCGCAATATCACCTTGTGTTTCATTGAATAGATCGAACTTCCCTTCGCTATATTTAAATCGAGTATCATTGCGTCCCACCAGCAGTGTACCCAAGTAACTTTGTACGCCTAAATAGGTATTACGAGCAGCGAAAGGATTATTTGTGTCGTCTTGCTCAAACCCTTTTACTTGAACTTCGTACTTATAGACCAAATTCAATTGCGGTTGTAGCTGATGCTTGCCCTTAATACCGATACGTGAAAAAGGCGCGTCGATTTGTGTACCCTTTTCGGTATATCGAAGTAAGCCTTTATCGGTGTGCACTATCTGAACTTCTGCTTTGCCATAAAATTGGTACTCTTGTGCATGCCCTACCATTGGCACCATTAATGTGGAGGCGATTATCCAGTGAACCTTGGCAATTTTATTTGTTGTCATCCTATTGCTCCCAATTGTTATTATATTGAGAGAACATGAGCAACTTTTTTGCCACCCATAAAAACAGAGTTATATCAGACAGTTAAAGTTTTGATATGGCGAGTATTACGTTGAAGTGTGTGGATTTCCACACACATTTTGCAGGCTTTGTCACTTTATTCACCCTCTTGTGTATCGATAAAGCGAGCTCTCGATAAACCATACTTCGTCATCTTGTCATACAGTGTTTTTCGAGGGAGTTGTAAAATGTCCATGGTCTCTTTTATGCTTCCTTGGGTACGCGACAAGGCTTCTTCTATAAGGCTTTGCTCGTAGAAATTTACTTTCTCTGCCAGACTAAGATCGATGGAAAAGTCGTCATTGGCGTTTGAAGATTGTTGTAACGCGTTTTGCTGACCTAAAAGCACCGAACGCTCAGCCACATTACGTAACTCCCTGACGTTTCCAGGCCAATTGTATTCCCGTAGTTTATGCATTAAATCTGTGTTCAATGGCTCATAGGTGCGATGAAAACGATTAGCGGCAATCGAACTGAAGTGTTTAAACAAAATTGGAATGTCATCCTTGCGATGGCGAAGCGCAGGTATTGGGATCTTCACGAGATTTAATCGGTAGTATAAATCGGCTCTGAAATCGCCTGAATTCACTAAACCTTGAAGATCCACTTTCGTTGCTGCAACAATACGAACATCAAGCTCAACTGCATCATTACTTCCAACCGGTGTAACACGTCTTTCTTCCAGCACTCGCAACAATTTAACTTGCATACTCGGTGGCATGGCTTCGATCTCATCCAGAAAAAGCGTGCCGTCCTGGGCATATTCAAACTTGCCCACGCGGTTTTCTTTCGCATCGGTAAATGCTCCGCGTTTAATACCAAACAGCTCACTTTCTATTAGTTCAAGCGGAACTGCACCGCAATTAATTGCGACGAAATGTGCCTCGCTCCGCGGGCTGTGGTCATGAAGATAACGAGCAACCAATTCCTTACCCGTGCCAGTTTCCCCTTCTATTAATACATCAACGGGTGTATCTACGATCGCATCAAGCTGTTCTATCATCGCCTTCATTAAATGCGTATTACCCAAAATTCTCACCCCTGGGGCAGACTTTGACGCCAAAGTCTTCTTCAGTGCGCGATTTTCCATAACCAATCTGCGCTTCTCTAGTGCTCGCTGTAAACAATCTAGGAGTGGTTCAGAAACGGGTTTTTCAAAAAAATCATATGCACCCATTTGCATCGCTTTAACTGCGATCCCCACGTCGCCAAATCCTGTTAGGAAAACGACGGGTAACTCGGAATCAAACTGTTTGACTGAGGCTAAAAAACGTAGGCCGTCCATTTGAGGCATATTGATATCACAGACAATCACGCCTTCGAAACGTCTATTTATACGTGAAAGCGCCACACTCGCCGAAGCAAAACATTCAACCTGATAGCCTTCCAATTCAAAGAGTTGCTTTAACGAATCTCGGATAATTTGCTCATCATCAATGATCACAATGTTGTTCATTCTTTTTGCCTACGTTATTTTTTGATTGGCGCTGTGGTTTACGAAACCGATTTTCCATTGAGGGTTATTATAAATTCAGCCCCCTGTTTTGAGTTACTTTGTGCCGTCAAAATGCCAGAGAAGGACTGTATAATCTCTTTCGAGATAGATAAACCTAGTCCCAATCCAATGCCGGACTTGGTTGTGTAAAAGGGTTCGAAAATCGTCGAAAGTTGATGTTGTTCAATGCCAGGCCCAGAGTCTTGTATCGATAGCTTCACTTTGCTATCAAACTGCTCAGAGACTATGCACAACGTTTTAACGGTACTTTTTTCCATTGCTTGGGCTGCGTTGGTAAAAAGATTTACAAGCACTTGTTCAAATTTAAATGGGTCAACCCACACCATTGCTGGTGTTACGTTGATTTGAGTATCAATTTCACAGCGTTTTAACTCTGGGCCAGCGATGACTAACGCATTATGAATGAGTGGCTGCAACTCAAAATATTGCATTCTATTCTCTGTCGTCTGAGAGAATTGCCTTAGTTGCGTCACAATACGACTTACGCGACCCATTAGCCCTTCTATCAACTCCACATTCTCTAACGCTGTTGTGTACTGAGCTTTGATAATCAATCGTTTGGTACTGGCTAAGTATGTTGATATCGCACTCAACGGCTGATTAATTTCGTGATTAATACTGGCACTCAACTGACCGATCGTTGCAAGCTTTGCTGCTCTTATCAATGCCGCTTGGGTCTGTTCGAGTTTTTTCGTACGTTCTTGCACCTTTAACTCTAAATCCCGACGACCTGCTATTAAACGTTGATACTGTGTCACACGTATATAGACAGAACGGACGAGCCAAACAAAGACAATAAATATGAGCGTTGCTATACCAAGCCTTGACCACTGAGCTTTCGGTAAATCAGTTATATCCCGCATGTACACGAGTTTCGCCTTTAATCCAAGCAGTGGAAAAGCAAACGAAAGATAGCGACGTTCTTCAATGTTTAAATAGCAAAGCGGTGCATTTTTTTCATTCAAACATATTTCGAGAAACTCGGGCTTGTTTTGCAGTCGCCAACTTTCAACATCCGAAGCATAAACTTCATTTTTTTCACTCACAATCGCAAAATGGCTGCTCTCTCCCGTATCCAACTGCGCTTCATCTGTTTCAAACTGATTGACGTTCACTTTGATAACAGCTACTCCAGCGAATTGTTCCGCTTGAGTAATTGATTGGGCAAAATAAAAGCCTCGCAAATTAGACCGAAGCCCAACAGCAAACTCCAATGTATGTCCCTGCGTACGGCTATTTACAAAGTAATGTCGAAAACTATACTCGCTACCAACATAGGAGTGATCCGATTTAAAATTACTGCTGGCGAGAACAACGCCATTACTATCCAAGAGATAGGCATCGGATGCGCTTGATGCTCTTTGTATATCCTGCAAATACACGTTGGTGGAATCACGTGTATCTTTTTTAGGTGACGCAATAAATTGCAGTACGTGCTCGTTTTCGGCAATTAACTTTGGCACCACTGAAAAGTGTTGAAATTCATCATTAAAATAATTAGACAGCTTTTCACCATTCGTAATACCGAGCGACAATTCCCTTTGTTTATCAATGCTCATACCCACCCAGTAGACGATTGCCAAAAACGTCAACCAAATAAGTGCGATGACCCATTTAGTAGTCGCTTTTCTAAATTCAGGTTCCTTAAATAAGTTATACATCGAAGCCAAATACGTTGCTTGCAACAAAAATAGTGAGCATCGAAATGACCGTGATTGCAATAATATTCATCGCAAAACCCGCTCTGACCATATCTCGTATGGTCAGCTTTTCAGAGCCAAACACGATGGCATTAGGTGGAGTGGCGACCGGCATCATAAAGGCACAGCTCGCAGCCATTGCGGCAGGTATTACCCAGATGAGAGGGCTACCACTTAGCTCCATAGCCACTGGCGCAAGTAGCGGTAAGAAGCCTGCCGCCGTCGCCGTATTGCTCGTAATTTCGGTCAAGAAAGTGATCAACGTCGTCACTAGAATAATGCCGACCACAACAGGCATCGTATCGAGTTGCGACAACGATTGTGCTACGTAATTCGCAAGGCCTGACTGTTTAATTTGTGCTGCGAGCGATAAACCTCCGCCGAATAACAATAAAATCCCCCAAGGTACAGATTGCGCGTCGCGCCAATACATCACACGTTGTTGAAAAGTTTTGTCCGATGGTAGAATGAACAACAACAATGAAGCCATCATAGCGATGCCCGTATCCGTTATCGCGAGCCCTGTCCATTTGACTAACAAAGGCCGTAGAACCCACGAAATTGCAGCGAATAGAAACACGAACAGTACCTGTTTTTCGGCAAAATGCATGGGGCCCAAATCGATTAACTGTCGTTTAAACACGTTGGTTTCAAAACAACTTTTCGAGTAGCCCGATAATGGAAAAGCTAAACGGGTCAACCACCACCAACCAATCAATACAAGCAAAATCGCAAATGGGAGTCCCATTGTAATCCATTCTGCAAAGCCAATTTTTATGTGATATGAATCGGCAAGAAACGCGACCATGAGCGCATTTGGTGCCGTCCCAATGATGGTTGCTACGCCACCTATGCTGGCACTATAAGCAATACCCAACAGTAAAGACTTTGCATAATTGTCTACATCGACCCCTTTTTGTTCTAGAACATGGATGACCGACAAGGCAATAGGCAACATCATTAAAGTCGTCGCAGTGTTGTTAATCCACATTGATAACCCAGCACTGACGGTCATCATCGCGAGTATTTGAAACGCAGGATTGTTGCCACTTCGAACCATCGTGTGAAGAGCAATACGTTGATGTAATAACCACTTTTCCATGGCAATAGAAAGCAAAAATCCGCCTAAGAACAGGAATATCAGTGGATGCGAGTAACTTGCTGATGCAGAAGAAATCGATGCAATGCCTGTCATCGGCGCGACCACTAGCGGCAAAAGAGAAGTGACAGGAATGGGAACTGCTTCGCTTACCCACCAAATGCCCATCCACAATGCCAGACCTGTCGTCCTCCACGCTATGTCAGCCATACCTTCAGGCGCGTCAGCTACCAATGTAAAAACCAAACTAAGAGGGCCGAGCAACAAACACAGTAGTTGAACATAGAAATTGTTTTTTGATTCCATACTCTTATTTTTATTTCCATTTCAAATCAAACTCGGAGGTTAGAAGCTTTGTATGACAAAATCAATCTTCGGGGAATTGGTAAGAGCTGTCGAACGAGCTATTCTCCAGTCTTGTTCATTATACAGAGGTGTTCGTTCACTGCATTTTTAACGAATGTCTAATTCAATTCGACATTACACAACGCACGTGAAAACTAAAACTTCCATGAGTAGCTAAAACGAACTTGCCTACCCGCAGCCGGCACTTCTCCGGTTGGCATTCTAGGGTCAAACACATTGTAATGCTTGTCTAACAGGTTTTGCGCTTCTAAACGCCACTGGTGCTCGCTGGATGGTTGCCACACAAAAGTTGAACCAAAAATCACATAAGCCTTTTGCACAAAATGAACACCAATTCCTGGTACATCCACGGTATCACGCCAGTTTGCATTTAAACTGACCTGTAATTCACCAATTTGTTGTTTCCATGCTGCCACCGCAAAACGCTTAAAACTTGGATTAAAAGGTTCATCAAACAGCTGCGTATAACCAAATTCAAACCAGCTTTCATTGGTCAATGTCACGTTACCGTTAAGCTCAACGCCTTGCATACTGGTGCTGAATTCGTTTTCGAATCGAAAACGCGAACCAACAACATCAATCGGAACCAAGTTGATGAAATCACTTAAGTCATTGTTGAACAAAACGACGTCGATTTGATTCTGGTCAGTTTGCCAGTGCCAAACTAACTCAGTGGTTTTTATAGATTCCGATTTCAGTTCTGAATTCCCAATTGTCACATCGTCATTTGAATTCAGTTCATTGCTTACCGGTGTTCTAAACGATTCCCCATATTGAAGTTTCAGCGTATGTTCGTCGTTTACGTTATAAATTGCGGCCACTCTAGGCGACAGCTTCTTATCAATGTCTTGGACATAGTCGTATCGCGCGCCGAAAAAGAATGTCAAATTGTCACTGTATTTGTGTTTAATCTGCGTATACACCGCACTCGAATTAAAATCTTGTTTCAATGGCTGAAAACGGGCGTAATTTGTGACCGTTCTAATTTCGCCAAGATAGGCATCTGGCACGATATACGTGTCACCGAGTACATAATCGAAGTAACTGGTGTAAATATCCGCTTCGGTTTGCTTCGCGCGCGATATTTCGATGCCGAAATTTACATTAGTTGCATCACTGTAGCGCCATGCAAAATCGGTAACAAAGTTAAGATCCGACGACTGCCATGCTGGTCCGACATAAAAATCGCCTGCAGGCAACACCTCGGCTGGCGCAATTAATCCTGCGCTGTTGATCTCATGCGTTACTTTGTATAATCGTGAACTGATATTCCATTCATCATCAGTGATCCAGTGATAAACAATACTAACAGATCGATTTTCACTTTTATGGCGGTTATTAGGGCTTACACCCGCAAGATTAATAAACTCATTTAATTCATTTACACTTTGGCGAAAGTTTAGGTCAAACCGTTTGTTACGAAGACCTAATTCAATAAATTGGCTTCTAAGTGGGTCTTTGACCTCTCCGTTAAAGTAGTTTTCTCCACGTTGTTTTACGAGGGCGATATTGGAGTAGGCACTAATGTCATTTTGCAATTCAGTAATCGCACTCAAAGCCACTTGCGCAAAACCATGTTCGCCTACACTCAATGTCAACTCATTGTCTTTCTTTTTCGTAACCACGTTCATCACACCAAGAAACGCATTACTGCCGTACAAAGCAGAACCTGGCCCACGAATAAACTCTACGCGTTCGATAATTTCAACGGGAATAAATGGGGTATAAACTGAGGCCTTACCGAATGAAGACTCGTTGAGTCGCTGCCCATTAATCATGACAAGAACATTACCGCTATCAAGGTAAATCCCCCGAGTATGTTCTTTTGGCACTGCTCCAACCCAATCTCCACGTGTATTTTGAAAACCGGGTACAAAATTCATGAGCTCATACGCACTTTTTACACCAAGCAGTTTAATGTGTTGTTTATTGAAGACAGTAATACTGGAAGGTACCGAAGCGCGAGTTTCATCCGTTTTTGTCGCAAGCTCGATATTGACATCAAGCAGTTCTTCAAAACTCAGCTCAAATAGATCTTCTTGGGATGTTGAAGTCGTCGCAAAACAAGGGACACTGACAATGGATAAGAACCCGAAAAGTTTGCGAGAAAACGACATAGGCTACTCTTTTTGTTTTATTGAGGCCTACTTGAAAGGCCAAACACGACTATTATTAAATAGAATAACGCGTGGTTGGCCATTGGCAAATTTTTTTGCGAGGAATTCTCTTAATTTACAGCTAAAGTTCGCTTAGATTTTATGTACTTGTACAAACCAATTAACGAAGCCGCAATCCAGAAAAGCTCAATGACAAAACTTGCCAAGTTGAAGTTGTAACATAGGCTGATTAGCAACAAAATGGCACCACTCAGGTTCATCATGTTATACAACAAGCCTTCAGGGCTTGCTTTTCCAAGTTGAAGAAGGAAGAACGCGCCAACAACAAGGAAAGTACCTGTCATACCTACAATATCAAACAACAACGCAATCATGTTTTTGTCCTAATGATTATGCTAAACCCAAACACGCTGGCCCGTATCCTTGGGGAGGGTTATTTTCAGTCTTTGAAACAGCAAACCGACCGATCATAGCAAAGTTACTCGAGGGTAACAGGATTTATGTCCGCATCTGCGCTTTAGTTAATTTGCGAAGCCTTTAAAAAACTCCCAAGAGTTGAGCGTTAAGATTAGTGAACGCAACGAGTTCAATCCATCCGAGCTTTGTTGCCAATAATCTTAACGGCTGGCACACCACGAATCATCGCCATACGACCGAATTCATTATCACAGTTGGGACACTTGGTATAAGCAACTGCGTAGGATGCATTGATTCGTTCAATAAAGCATTTAATCAACGCGCCCTTTCCTCCTTTACGGTATACGAACAACAAGGTCTTGCATTTAGAACAGATGATGTCGACCGTTCTCGTCGGTCCTGTTTTATTTGGTTTAGACATGGATAAAATATTGATAGTGAGCCAGTCAAGACTGTTTGGCCATAAAGCGCAATTCTGACTTTACTTCAGAAAATCGTGTTGGCATACATTGTACTGAGTGAAAGGGAAAATGAAAATGACGTCCTTCATTTAGCCTGTGTGTTAACGTCAATCGAAACGTCAAGTAGCAAGCGCAGCTCCTTCTACCTTGCAGCTCCTTCTAACCAAACAAACCAATGACCAAACCCATCGTAATAAACTGGAATACGTGATACCCACCGTTTATTAGAAACAGCTTGCGCGAGCGCTGTTCAAATAAATAACTGACACCAAATGAAGATGCGACCCAACAAACGCCTATAATGAGCCCTGTTAAAACCGATTTACCTAATTGCGGTTCCGGACCAAGCACGATACCTAGCATGACACTTGCCAGTAAGGTTAATAAAAACGAACCGCCAAAAGTCTTTTTTGCATCCGATTGTTTTAAATCTAATTCTGTCAGACCGCACTCTTCCATCCACGCTCGTTGGAAAAGCCATGGAGAATACCAAATCCCACCAAGGAGGAACGAAGACCCTGCAGCAACAAATACCGCAAACCAATTTAAATAGTCTATTCCCATATCTCGCCCATTCATTTTTATTTCAATTTAGACAATAATAGAACGGGTTGCAAAAGGGTTTATTTCAAAACAGGCTTTTTTTGTAACTTTCTTTGTAACGTTCGTCTATGCATATTGAGCTGTCTTGCTGTTTGTGACACGTTGCCCTCGTTTTCTGCCAATATTCTTTGAATATGTTCCCACTCAAGTCTATCAGGTGACATCACTTCAATTTCAATTGGCGTAGTATCAACACTTTCGCCTCGCAATGCCGCTAGAATAGATTGAAATTCCGCAGGCTTAGTTAGGTAATCATCCGCTCCTTTGCGTATAGCCTCTACCGCTGTTGCAATACTGCCATACCCCGTTAGAACAACGATACGGGCATCAGGCAAGCTATCACGAAGAGCAGGAATGGAAACAATCGACGTTTGTTCTTTAAGTTTCATATCAAGCAAAATAGCATCAGGTTTCAGTGCGACAATGTCATCAAAATGATGTGCAATTTCGGAAAAAACCGTCGCTTCACATTGGTTTTTTTGCAAACGTCTGGCGAGCGTCATACTCAACGCTTCATCATCTTCAATTATCACTACATTCACTATATATGCCTCACAGGGAGAGTAACGGTGACTTTTGCACCATGTTCATAATTTTCAGCGAGAAATTGGCCACCCAAACGATTAACTGTGATTTGAGTAAGCAGCAGGCCTACGCCAAATCCCTCTGCACTCGTTTGAGGTTTCAACCCTATTTGCGAAAGTTGTTCAGGTTTAAAACCTCTACCAAAGTCAGCGATAGAAAGATGCCAGTGCTGTTCCTGTCGTAAAGAACAAAGTGTTATTCTATCGATATGATTTAACGTAGATGCACGTGCCGCATTATTCGCAATATTTTGCAATGCTGGCAAAAGCATAGGATCGTTTAATACTTCAGTAGGCATGCCATCGTCCGTATGTTCAATTTGCACACTCGGGTATTCTAGCTGTAATAGTTCTTTTAGCTGTCGTACTAGCTGGTGCGTGTGAATTGGCGTGGCTTTGTCGTGTTTCTGCAAATATTGACTTTGCGTCCTAAAGTCGTTTAGTAACTGGCGGCATTGCTCTAACGGTTTTTCCATTTCTTTAAGCACCAAATCGTCAGGATGCTCCTCCGTTAACTCCTCATGAAGCAAGTGCAAGTTTGCAACGGGAGAAGCTAATTGGTGTGCAACTTGAGCTGCACTAGCACCAAGCGCGACAAGCTGTTCTTGATACAATTGTTGTTCTCGAGACTGAGCCAAGCGACGCTCTTTTTCTTTAATTTTATCCGCCATAGAGGACACAACCCAAACAATGACTATTGCACTGAATACAAAGTTAATCCACATTGCCTGAAAGTGGGTTGTCATGTCATGTTGATGCCCTTGTGCTGGCATTTTCCAAAGTAGCCACGAATAACTCGCCATCGCACTCAATGCAATCAAACATGCTGATTTGAAGCTAAGCGTTATTGCCGCGATCACGATGGGTAACAACAACAATGACACAAATGCATTTGTTGCACCGCCTGTATACGCCAAAAGTAGCGTAAGAAAGACCACATCTGCCGCAAGTTGCATCCACATACCTGGGGGATTGGCTTCAGTATGATTACGGTAAGCGTAAACACTGGCGAGTTGAAACACAGACGCAATAGCAATGACGACTAAAGCAGGAAGCAGCGAGATTTCAGCCTTTAACCAAAACACGCTGACGAGTAACGCAATTAACTGCGCAACGATGGCAAGTGTCCGCAACAGTAACAATTTGCCAATAGTAGAATTAGGCGAAAAAGCAATCATAAGTAGGCCGCTTTACAAAAAGGTTATTATATCCGAACTAAGATAGTTGCTGATGCCCTACATCAATTAATCGTCTAGTTTTAGCGAAAACGCGGGGCAAGGCGTGCCTTGATGATAGTAAAGTTGCCAACGGTTGTTTTTAAAACGCCAAAGTGACATACGCATCGAAAAGTGAAACTCAGACCGCGCAGTCGATCGATATGCCGCTCGATAACTCAATTGGACTATGTGTTCATGTAACATTCTTCCAGTGAATTGTTGATTGTAAAATTGCGGCACTTTTTCCTTTGGTAATCGGGTTAAAACATGGTGCTTGTTGAAGACTAATCCGTTAGCCGATATTTCATAAAACTCGTCGTCTAACAATGCACCTAGAGCGTTCGGATCGGAGCGCACTTCCGGCTCAAGCAATTGCCTTTCCTGGTCAATCAAATGAGCTAACAACTGAGCAGTGATTTTACTGTGCACCGATAATTTCCAAAATTATGCTTTATTGTCCATAAGTTAGACTATCGAAGTTCATGAAGCAAGACTATAGTTTTACACTCAACTGGAAATTCGTGAGCAACTTTGTTATAACGTCGCGAATACCTTAACTGGTCTGACAACATAAAGAGAACACAATGAAGTACGCACAGATCACTGGATGGGGTAAATGCATTCCACCAGCAAGCATTACGAATGATGAAATTAGCCAAATCGTTGAGACAAACGACGAATGGATCTCAACCCGCACCGGGATCCGTGCTCGTCGCGTAAGCCATGTTTCAACGGCAGAGCTTGCGACGGTTGCGGCTCAAAATGCACTTGATTGTGCTGGTATTGAAGGTAAAGACGTTGATCTCGTATTACTTGCAACCTGTACACCCTCAACAATGGTAGCGAATACGGCTTCTTTAGTGCAAAAAAACATTGGTGCTGTAGGTGCGGCTGCCTGTGATACAAATGCGGCCTGTTCCGGTTTCTTGTACGCAATGCAACTTGCTACGGCACAAATTCGTACAGGTATGATCAAGCGTGCAGTAGTCATCGCAGCTGAACGCATGACATGGTATGTAAACTGGGCAAAGCGCGACAGTGCTGTGCTATTTGGTGATGGTGCAGGCGCAGTTGTATTAGAAGCGTCTGATGAGCCATCGGGCTTACTTGCCAGTAAAATTGGCTGCGATACGGAAGACCGCAATATTCTACATATTGCAAACTGCGGTACCGACTTAAATAAATATGAGCCAATAGGCCCATCTGACTTAATGTTTGAAGGTCGTGAAATATTCAAACGTGCAGTGAAAGGCATGAGCCAAGCGTGTGATGACGTTCTTTCTCAAGCACAATTAAGTCTTGAGGATATAAATGTCCTTGTTCCTCACCAAGCGAACTTACGTATCATTCAAGCGATTCAACAAAAATTGAACATTGAAGATGAAAAAGTCATGGTGAACATTGATAAATATGGCAACACGTCGGCAGCAACCATTGCAATTGCGCTATGTGAAGCGGTCGAAAATGGCTTAATAAAACCGGAGTCAAATATTATGTCTGCGGCTTTTGGTGCGGGACTGACGTGGGCTGCAAGTTACATCAAATGGGGCAATCGTG
Organism: Pseudoalteromonas xiamenensis; assembly: GCF_030994125.1. Classification (NCBI taxonomy): domain Bacteria; kingdom Pseudomonadati; phylum Pseudomonadota; class Gammaproteobacteria; order Alteromonadales; family Pseudoalteromonadaceae; genus Pseudoalteromonas; species Pseudoalteromonas xiamenensis. The sequence goes on from NZ_CP099918.1 coordinate 865,153, forward strand.
TAACACCAATTAATCCACCCAGTGCTTCGCTCCCACCATGTGACAAAACGGGATTGGAATTAATCGCGCATTCTGTTTCGGCGTGTAAAGAAGCTTAATCGCATTCCCTTTGGTGTTCTCGTAATGGATGGTAGAATCAGGCCATTCTTACGAGAACACCAAAAAACGGGAATCACGATGTCACAACCCTACCAAGATTTACTTCAATTAGAACCAAAACCAATTTGGCGCTTTTTTAGCGAGATTTGTTCTTTTCCTCACCCATCAAAGCATGAAGAAGCACTCGCGCAACACATAATTGCGTTCGCAAAAAGCAAAAATCTATTCGTAACACGTGATAGTGTTGGCAACGTAATCATTAAGAAACCAGCAACCGCGGGAATGGAAGATCGTCAAGTCGTGGCTCTTCAAGCGCATATCGACATGGTGCCGCAAAAGAACGACGATACCAATCACGATTTTGTTAAAGACCCTATTAAAGCCTACGTTGATGGTGACTGGGTCACTGCACAAGGTACTACGTTAGGCGCAGACAATGGTATTGGGATGGCGTCATGTCTTGCGATTTTGGATTCATCTGACATCCCTCACGGTCCGATTGAAGTGTTGCTTACGATCGACGAAGAAGCCGGTATGACCGGTGCATTTGGGTTAGAAGCGGGATACCTAGATGCCAAAATTCTCTTAAACACCGACTCAGAACAAGAAGGTGAAATCTACATGGGTTGCGCTGGTGGCGTTGACGCGTCGCTGAAGCTCTCTGTAGAACGTGAAACACTGAGCGGGAATTACGTAACGTACAAGTTAGCACTCAAAGGACTTCGCGGCGGTCACTCTGGTGTGGATATTCACACAGGTAGAGGCAATGCCAATAAATTGCTCGCTCGGTTTTTGGCTCACGGTCAGTTAAGTCAGGCACTTCGTCTTGTTTCTATTTCAGGTGGTACGCTGAGAAATGCAATTCCTCGTGAAGCGTATGCGACAATAGCAATACCAGCTGAGTTGGTCGAGTCATTACGTGTAGCAATGGACGCATATACCGCTCTTGTTACTCAAGAATTGGGGGCCGTTGAGAAAAACATTCAGTTCACAGCAAGTGAAGAATCAGCGACGCCAGATGTCATGAGTTTAGCAAGTCAGAGCACCGTTCTTGCCCTTATGAATGCGTGTCCAAATGGTGTTGTGCGAATGAGTGATGACATTAAAGGTGTAGTGGAAACGTCATTAAATATGGGCGTTGTTACCACAACAGGATCACAAATCGAGATTTTGTGCTTGATACGTTCGCTAATTGATTCTGGCCGCCAAGATGTCGAAGGCATGTTGACTTCAATTGCATCGCTTGCCGGCGCATCAATCCAATTTTCAGGTGCTTATCCAGGTTGGAAGCCAGACCCAGAGTCCAAAATTCTGCATATTTTCCGTGACATGTATGAGCAAACCTATGGATACAAGCCACATATAATGGTCATTCATGCAGGTTTAGAATGCGGTTTATTCAAAGAGCCTTATCCTGCAATGGATATGATCAGCTTTGGCCCCACAATCAAGTTTCCTCATTCACCTGAAGAAAAAGTAGAGATTAAATCTGTAGGTCAATATTGGCAACAACTTTGCGGTATTCTTGCACATATTCCTAAAGCATAAATCCACAGTTAAATCTAATAAACAAGCCGCGGACCGCGGCTTGTTTATTAAAAACGTAAATGACTCTATGCACCACCCGCTACGTCGATAAAAGTACCAGTCACAAAACTCGCCTCATCTGACAACAACCAAGCGATTGCATAAGCGACTTCGATAGGTTTTCCTCCTCGTTTCAAGGGGATGTTATTTGCTATACGAGCGACCCTATCTGGGTCGCCACCATCAGCATGCATTTGCGTTTCGATAAATGCAGGACGTACTCCGTTAACACGAATACCAAGCTCAGCCGCTTCTTTTGCCACCCCTTTTGTCAAGGTGTCCATTGCCCCTTTACTCGTTGCATAATCTACATATTCAAAAGGAGAACCCGTTACGGCAGCGAGAGATGAGACGTTTACGATTGCGCCACCGCGCGCCATTCGGTGAAGAGCTTCTTTGGTACACAAAAAGCATGAAGCGACATTTGCTTTAACAACCCACTCAAACCGTTCGAGTGTCATGTCTTTTAACTGTGATTGATGAGTCAGTCTACCAACGTTGTTAACAAGATGAGTAATTGGACCTAGTTTTTTTTCGGTCGTTTCAAACAATCGTCGGACCTCTTGTTCAGAAGACACGTCTGCTTGGCAAGCTATTGCAACACCTCCTGATTTCTCTATTTCACTCACAACTCTTTGCGCACTTGCATGATCGCGTAGGTAGTTCACACAGACTTTATAACCTCGCAGAGCAAGTAACTTCGCTGTTTCTGCGCCAATTCCTCGACTTGCACCAGTAACAATCACTACCATGAATCTAGTCCTTACAGTTCATAAACAACACTTATTGTCGACATTTTACAAGGAATATTGCTTTAAACCAAGTTAAAGTTAAAATAAACACACGCATTGTCGACATTTAAACTTTATGCTTTATACACTTTTAGGATCAATTAATGCTGCACTCATCATGATGAGTGCTTATGGAGTACTCCTTCAACTTAAATCAATTTACGATCGTCAAGTAAATCATAAGGACAATCCCACTGCAGTACTTTCGGTAAATCAATTTACTGTTTCTTTTATTGCCTATTTTTCTTTTTATCTGTACGCGATTTTCATTGAACCGATTAACCATTTTCTTGCTTGGCCGCGCCTTCTAGCAAGTGTTCTTACGTGGCTGATTTTGGTTGAAATTTACCGAGACCGGCAAACACGTTACTCGAAAGTAAGCTCATTACTGGGTGGGTTCTTTTTATGCGGTGGACTACTCGCGCTTACATCTAATGTGACGTTTATTGATGAAGGGAGACGATTGTCGACATGCCTAATCATTGTGGCAAGCCTATTAATAGCGCAAGGTTACACGCATCAATTTATCCAAATCATAAAATCACGCTCTACTGGCGCAATCAATCTTAAAATGAGTCAGTACATTTTATTGATGGACATCTCTACCATTGCATTTGCGCTTACTATGCCACTAATACAAGGGTGGCCATTTTTGGTTTTGGCTTGCACCAGTGCGGTAACGAAACTAGTTATGATGTACTTGTTTTATTGGGTCAAACAATTCTCAGCTAACAATCAAAAAACAAATTGAGTTGAGTAATATAAATGCCTGCATTATGCAGGCATTTATTTAAACGGCTATTTATATCGTGATTCTAAATAACGGAACACGGCGCGAAGACCCAATGCTTCTCCCCCTACAGGACGACCAGGTAAAGGACGTAAATTCCAAGCCATAACATCGAAATGAACCCAAGGAGTGGTTTTAGGCTCGACAAATTCCTGTAAATACAATGCTGCGGTAATTGCTCCACCAAAAGGTGTTGTACCACAGTTCGCCATATCTGCAACGTCGCTTTTGAATAACGCCTTATATTGGCTAAATAAAGGGAGTTGCCAAACTGGGTCTTGCAGGTTTTCACCTGCGTCGATAATGCCTGCTGCAACGGCTTTGTCTGTAGAGAAAAAGCCCGGCAACTCTGTTCCAAGCGCAACTCGGCAAGCGCCTGTTAGAGTAGCAAAATCGATGATCAAATCAGGTGTTTCAGCTTGAGCTTCTGCGAGAGCATCACAAAGTACAAGACGACCTTCCGCGTCCGTATTATCAATCTCAACGGTTATACCTTTACGGGTTTTAACCACATCCCCTGGACGAAATGCATTCTTAGAAACCGCATTTTCCACCGCAGGAACCAATACTCGTAAACGCACTGGTAATTTCGCAGCCATGACCATTTGAGCAAGGGCAATTACGTGTGCCGCCCCACCCATGTCTTTTTTCATGTTACGCATGCCTGCAGCTGGTTTTAAATCGAGACCGCCAGAGTCAAAGCATACACCTTTGCCAACCAATGTAAGTTTAGGTGCCTGTTCGTCACCCCATGAAAGATCTAACAAACGAGGCTTATTATCGCTCGCACGACCAACTAAATGGATGGTCGGATAATTGTGTTCGAGTAATTCGTCACCAATAAGTTGGCTAAATTGACCTTGGTAAGTTTGTGCAAGTTCTTCCATTGTTTCCGCTAGGTGCTGTGGCATCATGTCTGCCGCAGGCATATTTACAAGATCTCTTGCCAAGAAAAGTGCGCTAGTCTGCAGGATAACTTTGTCGTAGATGGCACTGTTTTCAATTAACAGCTTAGCTTCAATCACATCCAACGATTTGTATACACCAAACTGGTATGCCCCCATCACAAAACTAAAGGCAACACGCTCAACTAACTCATCGGTCCCTTGAACCTCATATATTCCTTTTGGCAATTGTTGAGCCAACTCGCCTGCAACCCACATATCGTCGAGGTTATCTGCAACAACTATCGTTTTATCAAGCTCACCCGTGGCTACAGAAGGCACATGAAATACTTTTTGTTTTGACTTGGTAAATTGCGAAATCCAAGTTTGGGTGAAGCTCTCCTGGGCTTCGAGCCAAGAACCCAATTCGTCTTTCGCAACGAAATAAAGTGGCGTTGCCTTCCCTGATTTTACTAAATATTGACTCATGAATGCCTCTTTAGTGTTAAAAGTCTATTGTTCTGAGCATATCAAACAATGCTATTCAAAATGAAGAGCCGGCTTGAAATAAGCGATGCCAAAAAATACGGTGTTGCGTTATTTTCTTGAAGATGTGTCTTTATCTTTCTTAAACGAAAAAGCACTGGGCAATACGTCTACTCCACACCATTGGCCTAGTTTAACAATGATTGGAATCGTGATAGGAGCAAAAGGAAGAATTGCAAATACACCTAAACCTAACCCTTTCAACAGGTCAAAAAATTGGGCATGGGCAATTTTTAATTCTTGTTTGTCGGCTTGTCCTACTGAGTAACGTTTATAAATTTCGAGCATCTGCTTTGTTTCTTGTTTTTCCTGACGCAATGCGAGTTTTAACAAGATAAGCGCACGTCGTAGTTTTAACTGTTGACGTTTTTTTGAAATTTTCACCACTCTCAAAGGTGCTTTATGTACAACTCGATATAATCTCATAAACGATGTGGTGATAAACCTTATCAGTATTGATGAAACATTTTAGCAAATAGCCGTGTAGAAAACTATTTGCCTATAGTCGCATATTCGGATACTACCTATTGGCAAAAAGAAGATAATTCCAAAAAGCCAAAAAATCTTAATTTTGGTTTCAGAATTTGCGGTATCTCCAGAATATTCTATCCTCAAAATACCCAATTTGAGTGAACAACGCCTGAACTTGTTCATTTCCACAAAATTGAAACGGAATGCTAAATTGGTCTAAACGTTAGAAAAAAAGACGAATTTAGTGATTGCACATAATGTTAACTGTGTGTATAACAAAACGGAATGCGCATAACATATTTGGTTTTGTGTTTTCATTATGACAACAAATATAACTGGGGAAAACAGGATGAAACATAATATTAGTAAATTGCAGCGCGCAATTAGCTTTGCACTTGCCTCGTCTGCAACAATCGGTATGTATTCTACAAACGCAATGGCAGCCGAAGATGGCGGTGAAAAAGCCAAAGACATAGAAAAAATTGCGGTTGTAGGTTCACGTGCGGCACCTCGTTCAGTAGGTGACTCACCAGTACCAATCGACATTATCGGTGGTGAAGAACTTAGCAAAACAGGCAACAATGACATGCTTGAAATGCTGAAAGGTTCAGTACCTTCGCTAAACGTACACCAAAACCCTATCAGTGACGCGGCGTCCCTTATCCGCCCAGCCAACCTTCGTGGCTTGCCATCAGACAGCACGCTAGTTCTATTAAATGGTAAACGTCGTCACCGCGCATCAGTAATCGCGTTCCTTGGCGGTGGTATTAACGATGGTGCGCAAGGTCCAGATATTTCTGTGATCCCAGGGATTGCAATGAAACAAGTAGAAGTACTACGTGATGGCGCAGCAGCACAATACGGCTCTGATGCAATTGCTGGTGTTATCAACTTCGTACTTAAAGATAACTCTGAAGGCGGCAGTTTCTCAGTCAAGCATGGCGAATATTACGAAGGCGATGGTGCGCAGACGACTTACGAAGGTAACGTCGGTTTACCATTTACCGATCAGGGCTTTGCAAACTTAAGCTTCCAATACAAAAACTCAGATGCAACAAGTCGTTCTGTGCAACGCCCAGATGCGGCTAAGTTCGCGTCACAAGGCGTTCCAGTTGCAGATCCTGCACAGATTTGGGGTGCGCCAGAAGTCAAAGATGACGTTACATTGTTTGGTAACGTTGGCTTAGATTTAGACAACGATACTCAGTTCTACATGTTTGGTAACTATTCTGAACGTGATGTTAAAGGTGGTTTCTACTACCGTAACCCTCAAACTCGTCCAGGCGTTTATTCAAATGATGATGGCGCAACTTTACTTGTTGGTGATCTTGATGGCGTAGGCACAGGTATCACATGTCCAGTTGTGAATTTAGATGGCGGTCCACTAGCAGACAACCCTGCTTACCAACTAATTGCGGCTGATACAGAGCTTGGTCGTAACTGTTTTGCCTTCAATGAAATGCTTCCAGGCGGTTTCACTCCACAATTCGGTGGTAACATCACTGATACCTCATTAACAATGGGTGTAAAAGGTGAATTTAAGTCGGGTTTCCTATCTGGTGGTTACTACGATTTGAGTGGCTCGGTAGGTCGAAATGAAGCTCGTTTCCTAATCTACAACACGCTTAATGCTTCAATGGGTCCAGACACACCACGTGATTTCAGCCCAGGTAAGTACATTCAACTTGAGAAAAACTTTAACTTTGACGTGTCAAAAGGCTACGATTTTGATTTAGCCTACGATGTTAACGTTGCTGGTGGTCTTGAATGGCATGAAGAAACATTTGAAGTACTTTCAGGTGATGAATCTTCGTTCAAAGTGGGTGATTTATACACTCAAGGCTTTAGTATCGGTTCAAATGGCTTCCCTGGTTTCAAACCTTCAGATGCGGGTGAATACACGCGTCGTAACTATGCAGCGTATCTAGATATTGAAACGCCGTTTACTGAAGAGTTTTTGATGGGCTGGGCACTTCGTTTTGAAGATTATGATACGTTTGGTTCAACAACAAACTATAAGGTAACAGCTCAATTCCAAGCGACAGATACCTTGGCACTTCGTGGCTCCGTGAGTACAGGTTTCCGTGCACCAACGGTTGGTCAAGCGAACGTTTCCAACGTTCAAACTAACCTAAGCAGCGGTGTATTGGTTGACTCTGCGCTACTTCCACCAACGAACCCGATTTCTGTTCAACTTGGTGGTAAAGAACTGCAACCTGAAGAGTCACAAAGCTACACAATGGGTGCGGTTTACCAAAATGACGGTTTCTTCTTCACGGTTGATTATTACAACATCCAAGTTGAAGATCGTATCAGCCAATCAGACAAGATTGAGTTAAGCCCTGCAGATAAAGCAGCGCTTAAAGCTGCTGGTGTGCCAAACGTAGATGGTCTTGCGCAAGTTAGTTTCTTCACTAACGACTTTGACACAACGACGCAAGGTGTGGACGTTGTAGCGAACTACTCAATGGACATGCTTGGTGGCTATGGTACATTCGCGCTAGCGTATAACTGGAACGACACGAAAGTGGATAAGTTCTCAGCTATTACTGGTGAATTCAAGGTTAAACGTCTTGAAGAGGATCTTCCAAACCACCGTGCGACATTAACTTGGTCTCAACAGTGGGATAAAGTATCTGGCTTTATTCGTGCTAACTATTTTGGTGAATACCAAGGCGTTCACGTAGATTACGACGCAACGGCAAAAACAGCTGATGCGGCGGTGACATTAGACGCAGAACTCACCTACTTCCTAACAGACGAGATTAGTTTAACTGCAGGTGCTCAAAACTTGTTTGACCAAGAAGCAGAAAAGCTTGATTTCGCTGGGAATGGCTTAGTGAACAACCAATGGGGTGGTAAGTACTACGAAACTTCGCCAATGGGTATCAACGGTGGTTTCTACTACGTAAAAGCAACATACACGTTCTAAGTTTAACTGAATGATGAAAAGGCGAATTGTCTACGACATTTCGCCTTTTTTATTTTATAGTTAGACAAAACAACAAACCATCGAACGACCATGCTGTTGCTACAAAGAGCGAATGAACTCCTAGCTGAAAATAAGTTAAAAGAAGCGGAATTTATGTTTAAAGCGGTGCTCAAGGAAGTACCCGACAACGGCCCTGCTCTTTTTGGACTTGGTCGAATCGCGATGCGATTAGAACAATATGATCATGCAATTTATTTTTTAAAGCGTGCGTGTAACCACTTACCCAAGATGCTCGATCCCCTATTCGCTTTAGGTGATGCATTTCTTGCGGTTGGTTCTGCTGTGGATGCCAAAACTGTACTCGAGTACACACTTAGCATTGCCAAACATAATGCTCATGCCCACTATTATCTCGGGCAATTCTATTTAAATCATGGTTTCATCTCTGAAGCCAAGAACACCTTTACTGCGGGGCTCAAATGCCCAACCGGACCTGTTTCGGCGTTTATGTTGTTTGAATTGTCAAAATTAGACGACAGACAAAATTTAGTAGATCATATTAAAAGTCTGAGTGAGTTACTTAATCAATATGATAACAAAAGACTCGAAGTTGTAATCCACTATGCTTTAGCCAACTGTTATCACCGGAGTGAAGATTTCAAGTCTGCATTTTTACATTATAAATTGGCAAATGAGGCTCAGTACACTCAATGTCACTTCCAAACCGAAGACATGCTTCCATTTTTTGGTTCGATAAAATCGGTATGTGGCAGTGATTTTTTTAACCAATCTCTCGATAAAGTTACTGCGACATTTACGCCTGTGTTTATTGTAGGTTTACCACGTACAGGCTCTACTTTGCTTGAGCAAATGCTGATCCAACACGAAAACATCGACTCTTTAGGTGAAAATACGGCAATAAGTGACAAGGTTGTAAGCTATTTAGAAAAACGCGTCGAAGCACCTTTTCCAGAATGTCTGCACCGTTTGAGTACCCATGTCCTTGATTACGGACGAGAGATTTATACCAATGAAATTCGTAACGCGCGAATTGAAGCGCCTTACGTCATTAACAAGCTTCCTTCGAATTTTCAATCTATTGGGGTGATCCGTAAATTATTTCCTGATGCGCGCTTTATTCATGTCACTCGAGAGTTTAATGCGAATGCATGGTCCGTGTATTCTAATTATTTTGAACACGATGAACCTTATTTTTGCTCTGCAAGGGAATACCAAATTTATGCTCAAGCAGAAGAAGAACTGATGACACATTTCAAGCAATGTATTGGTCGCCATATTCACACGGTCAGCTATGAAACGCTCTTAGCTGAACCGGAAAAAACCATTAAAAGTACACTCAACTTTTTAGATCAGTATTATGACCCTGAATGCATGAACTACTATAAAGGGAAACGATTGGTCCATACATTGAGTAAGTCACAAGTACGCCAACCCTTAACAAAAGCGCCTATTGAGGCTTGGAAAAAATACCAAAAAGATTTTGAGGGCCTTTTAAACCAGGAATCAGTAAGCCCGTAAATTCAATTATCTAATTAACTCTACGGGTTGGCAAAGCGATTACAGAGACCTATTTTTAAGATGGGATTGGAACCAGAATAACGCGTCTTGAAATTGATCGAGACGTGCATTCGGGTGCGTAAGCATATTAATGTGGTCATAATTGCATTTATGGCCAAAACGTTTGCCAAAAATCCTAATTTCCTGTGTGCCTAAACCCGACTCTTCCATAAATTTTTTAATGTCGATTGGTTGTGCCAATGCTTTGTCCTTAACACCTGCAATATGCAAAATTGGCGGTAGTGCCATCTTGGAAAGCGTCTTGGCATAATCAAAGTTATCATCTGAATCTACCCAAGGTTTAATTTTCGCCCATTCCATACTTTGGCGATGTGACTTTACTGTTTCTTCATCGCTTCCCCACTTTAACTTTCGTGCAGGTAGGTATCCATGTTTCTTAGCTAAAATAGGTGCTAGACCATACCAAATCAGATTTCCCTGTATAAACTTTTGCGGGTGTCGGTTATAAAGGCTGCGTTTAGAGCCAAAATATACACAGGCATCAACGTGTGAAATCATCTCTGGAAAGCGCGCGAAATAACTGTTCATCAACACACCGCCCCAAGAATGGGCGACCCAAAAGCGAGGATATTTACCCCTGAGTCCCTTTATTCCTTCCAACATAGTCGGAATGTCTTCTAGGATAGCTTCAGTCTGTCCGTAGCTATGACCTGGGCCAATATTAGGGATACTCTTTCCGCGACCTCGCAGATCGGCAACGTAACAATCATAGCCATGCTCAGCCAGAAATGGCGCCAACCCTTTGTTGGATTCCGTATAAAAAATTTTGCCATTTTCGACAGCTCCGTGCATGAAAAACACCGGTTCACCTGTGTTTTCATCATCGTAAATTCGACGTAAATGCAGTTTTGCACCACCAAATGGAAGCAATATCGATTCTTGTTTGATCATCCTGATGTCTTTTATTTTTGTAAAATCAAACTCATCGTACCAGCTAAGACTATCGACAGCAATCACGGCAACCCAGCTCGCCGTTTATGAAATACTTAGGCTTGTTTCCTCCTATCCAATTTCAAAAGACGTAATACCAAAGATTCTTCTAACATCAAGTTTAGGAATGTTACCTGTGTACATACGTGCAGTTTCAAAACAGGGCTTCATCGCATAATTATCCACTAATGCTAACGCCTGTTCGTTAATTGCAGGAACATCGAGATATATAGTATCACCTTCCCGTAAACGAGACTGAACTGCGTCAAAAAGTGCTTGCGCGTACTCTATTTTATCGGCGAATAGTGGCCCGACCTTAACACCCTTTTCGCAATATCGAGCAACGGCATACCCTTTCAGTTTACCTTCGATGAGGTATCCAAACGCAATATGCTCAGGATGTTCAATCCAGTTTTTCAAAAATTCTTTACGTTCAACTGGGAAAAAGGCAGTTTCAAACTGTGCCACTTTATCGAATGCAACGTCGATAAGGTCACAAACCTCTCCCGAAATTGATTTCGGTGCGACGACAGAACCTTCAAAACGAATATTTTGATAGGCGAATTTAAATCCCGATTTTTTGTAATTATCTTGCTGTGCCACAACACCGTCTAATCCAACATTGATCCCTGAAAGATAGTTCATACCTGCTTGCCAAAGTTTATAACCAAAACCTTTTCCACGATATTCAGGTTTTACAATGTAAAACCCCAAAAAACCAAACTCATTGCCATAGTTAACCACCGAAATACTAGCAATAGGCTCGTCGCCTAAATACCCCATCAGGAACCCATTTGGATCGGCTCTATAGTAACATTCAGCATCAAATTTGCCCGGATTCCAGCCTTCAAGTTCGGCCCAGTTTGATGCCAGTTTAAGATCATCTAATGACATGGTTTTGATTGTATATTCCTGACTATTCATGTTGATTCCTATGTTATTTATCAATCAAAGTACTTGTACTATGCGTTGCCCACCGAATAGAGCTTAACATCCTCATTTACTTTGAGTTTCCAAAGATAGAAAGCACAGCATGATGGAATAGATTATGTTTGTTAGCTAGGTTTAAAGTATACTTAGCTTTTGCCTATAACACGAAGAACTGTGCATACTCGAAATATTCATCGCCAAGGCTACGATTTTAAGCAACTCGTTTCCGTATACCCTGCATTGTCCAATCATATCGTAATTACTCAAAGAGGACAGCAAAGCATTGATTTCTCAAATCAAACAGCAGTTATTACGCTTAACCAAGCCTTACTTAAGTTGCATTATGGGATAGATTTTTGGACTGTGCCAAACCCATTTTTGTGTCCTCCCATCCCAGGACGTGTAGACTACATTCATCATTTAGCCGAATTTCTAGAAATACAACCTGATTTTCATTCTCACGATAAGGTCAAAGGGCTGGATATTGGGACTGGTGCTTCCGCTATTTATCCTATTTTGGGACTAAAATGCTATAGCTGGCAATTTGTCGGTTCTGACATTAATAAAGACGCACTAAAGTTAGCGAAACAATGGTCTGAGTTTAATAACCTTGGCCTGAAATTCCGACATCAACCAAATGGCGAAATGATGTTCGATAATATTATTAAACCTGGTGAGCAGTTTACATTTACTATGTGCAACCCGCCGTTTCACGCTTCAGCACAAGAAGCACAAGCGGGCACAGAACGAAAGTGGCGTAACTTAAAAGGAAAGACTCAATCGAATCTCAATTTTGGTGGTCATGCACCGGAATTGTGGTGCGAAGGGGGTGAACTGACGTTTATTAAAAACATGATCAGTGAAAGCCAGCAATATTCGGAACAGGTAAATTGGTTTACGAGTCTCGTGTCAAAATCCGATCATTTAAACTCTCTTGAAAAACACGCAAAAGATTTGGGCGTCACCAATTGGAAAGTTGTCGATATGGAACAAGGGAGTAAACAAAGTCGATTTGTCGCTTGGAATTGGTAGCAATATTTTATATTAAGTATCCTAGGTATAGGAAGCATTCACTTCCTATACCATTATTATATTTAACTTTGGACTGATTCTGTCTGACTTGAAGAAACAACATTTTGTTTACTTTGAATCTCAGCCAAATCGTTAATACAATAGTTAATATAATAAACATTAAACAGGAACGTATAAAACCCATTCATACGAAGGTCTATTTTATACTCGTTTGTTGCATATTCCTGTAATGCCGTTTTAGCCCTAAATGCCCACAAGATATAAAGCACTGCGCTCGAAATTGAGAGTAATCCCGCCACAGCATCTACAGCAGCAACACCAGAACCTTGAAAAGTACCACCAAGCCCAACACATACAGCAATATAAATTGGATAGTTATCGTCTACGAGTTCTTTTTTTGTAATAGACGCTATTATTTTCGAATTTTTGAATAGCCAAAGAATTAAGTAAATTCCTGCTGTAGCAATTGACAACAAAACAAAATTGGTAGTTTTTGTATTTACTTGTTCTTTAAGCTCGGTAATAGATGACATGTTTCTTCCTTATCCAATAGGTATAATTTCCATCATTGCAAGCAAAAAAGACTTGCATTATCCATGCTCGGAAGATTGACCCTTGACCGATAAAATAAGCTTTTAAAGGAAAGGTTTAGAAATGAATTACAGCCATCAATTGTCAAGTTAGATCCTTTTTATAAACTTTAACAACGAACTAATCCATGTCCATCAATCAAACGACCGGTTACAAATGTAAAATATTTCCTAGGGCGTTTTCAAGTTATTATTTGAAATTTTATATGATATTAATATTACATCACAACTTTAGAGCTCATTCCGCAAGTGGCGAAATACAATAGTGAAACTTTAAAACCAAAATTCGTGCAATATATTAAATATTTTCCATTCAAGAAACCACACCTTAAATAAAGCTGCTAGTTTACTTTTAAATTAGTAACCTCCTTCCATAAATGAGTAACTACTACCTATTGCCATCTAAAAGATCGAACTCCTCATTGCTGATTAACAATCGTTTAATTTACATGATGATCAACTCCATTACTGTGATGAGCTAGGGTGTTTTGTTGCGCTATGCCATATTAGGCATCATAACGTTGACTAAGGGTCGTTACGTTCGGATTTGAAAATGTTCCGTGCTGGATTTGAAGCTTTCAAATTCGGAGACCCTAACTAAAAGCGCTCTATAGTGCTTCAAAACCAAGAAACGTTCCTAGTGACTAAGCACACCGTTCATCGTCGATTTTCTTATAAATTGAAACTTTTTTCAACTTTCTTTCACGAGAATCCAAGTTCTTAGATTTAATACACTATGAATAATTTACCCCTTCCTTTCCCTTTTCACACTTCAGCACAAGAAGCACAAGCGGGCACAGAACGAAAGTGGCGTAACTTAAAAGGAAAGACTCAATCGAATCTCAATTTTGGTGGTCATGCACCGGAATTGTGGTGCGAAGGGGGTGAACTGACGTTTATTAAAAACATGATCAGTGAAAGCCAGCAATATTCGGAACAGGTAAATTGGTTTACGAGTCTCGTGTCAAAATCCGATAATTTAAACTCTCTTGAAAAACACGCAAAAGATTTGGGCGTCACCAATTGGAAAGTTGTCGATATGGAACAAGGGAGTAAACAAAGTCGATTTGTCGCTTGGAATTGGTCAGCGCAGCCTCATCAAAAGGACGAAGTCCATTTTATCAGTTCGAATTGATTTGATGTTCCAACTGCCTGTTAAGATGGATAAGACTGGCTCTTCACAAAGAGCCAGCACCTTTACAAAGCTAAACACCATAATTGATCAAAAAATCGTGCCACACAACAAACAAAAGGCTTAAGGCACATATTTAACAAGTATGATTAGTTTTTATTAGTCGCTTGTGTATTTGCTTTTTCTGCTCGCTTTACTTCAAGTTTCTCATTAAATTCCTGACTCAACTCCTGAATTTTTGGTAAGAAACTTTGAACCATCTTCATAGAAACTTGCATTGTATCCGACATTACCTGAGGCATTTTCGTTAGCATGGAACGTCCAGACTCAGACTCATAAAATGCTAACATATCCGAAATTTCCTTTTCAGTGTAATGCTTTAAATAAACATCAATAATGTCTGCTCGCATTTTATCCATACTCATTTCCGTACGCATTACATCAAAAAGTTGCTTCGTGTGTTCATCAAATAACGCTTGTTCTTCTGGCGTTTTACCTAGTTTGGGTGAATTTTTCACTATAGATTGCTGCATCTGGTTATACATTGATTCCATCATTGAATCCATTTGCATTGAAGTGAGTAGCGATTCTACTGCTTCGCGTCGCGCATCTTGCGCTTGTACGTAAAATGAAAATAGCAAACTAAAGCCTAAAACGAGCAGTTTTTTCATACTAAATCTCCATGTTTTGATGAAATAATTTATCTTTTGCTAACTACATCAATAAGATGCTAATAACGCTTCAAATTACCACAAACCTCAATTAGGAACAATAAAATCAACTCTACCTATTGGATATCGTTACTTCGAGAATCAACTCAACTAAAGCTACGTTTAAACTCATCTTTGTATCGCCTTGATAAAGGTAAATGAGTTCCGGCCTTTAGTTTAATCTCTCCATCTCCACTTGCCTGATATTGAATGCTTTCAATAGCATGATGATTTACGCTATAGCTACGGTGAATGCGGCTAAAACCTGCAGCTTTAAGCCTCTGTGACACATTAGATAAAGTGCCTCGAAGCGGATATACACGGCCATTACTGTGTAGGTTGACGTAGTTACCTGATGATTCGAGCCATTCAATTTCGGCAACTTTAACCAAAAACTCTTTATCCAGTTTTCTAACCAAGAAATGTTCCGGATAAGGCACTACTGAATTACCATCTGGAGCTTGTTCACTAGTGATAGGAACTGCTTCTCCTTTCACCCTAGAAAAACCAAATCGCACAAGATGATATACAACATACAAAGAAACATAGCCCCATGCATCTTTGCGGTATTCGTACCATCCTTCTCTCATCCAATCACCAAAATCATATAGTCCACCTGCCACTAAATAGACTAAATGGCGAATTAAAACCATTAAAGCAATATGGCCTAAACTGAACACAATCGTTCCTACTAAATGAACTAAAATCTGTTTGCGAATATAACTAAAACGAGGTGGAAATGTTCGAAAAAACCAAAACAACAACGGCATTAAGCAAAATGTGCTCAACGCACTGGAGTATTCCCAAACAATCGGCTCCCACAACGAAATACTCGGATTGCCATGTCGAGTAAACTCCATCCATTGCGTTGACGCATTGATGGAATTATTGATGAAAAGGTAGATTGCCAAGCATATATAACCATAAAAACGTTGATGTTGGTCTAGACGTTCAAACCAAGTATTTTTTTTATCCCCAATATCCACCGCTAATCCCTAAAACAAGTCAGAACAAACACTTATGCGTATTTTTTTGGACGTGTCACGTCACACTTGAGAAAAATATAACTGGAGCTGGCTATGGAAAACAACCTTAATCTTCGTCGTTATGATATTGATTGGATACGTACAATCGCTTTAGGCGTCCTAATTCTATATCACATCGGCATGTACTACGTTGCTGATTGGGGATGGCATATTAAAAGTGACACGACTTACGTCTGGCTACAAGATGTTATGGTGTTAACAAATCCTTGGCGAATGTCGTTGCTGTTTTTTATTAGCGCTGTTGCCTTGTCGCTCGTTTTAAAACGTTATCATGCTCAAGACTTGCTCCTGATTCGAAGTAAACGCTTATTAATTCCGCTCATTTTCGGTATGTTTACCATTGTCGCCCCCCAGGTTTACGTCGAAGCACTTAGCCAACAGCTCATAGAGCCAGGCTTTCTCTCTTTTTGGAGTCAATACATCAATCCTAAAACAACATTGCTGACTAAACATCACTCCCCTATAGGGCTTCTTACGTGGAATCATCTCTGGTTTTTACCTTATTTATGGCTTTATAGCGCCATTGTTATTGTGCTTCACCCGATACTATTGGACATAGCAAATGCAAAGTGGTTTTCGAATATTTCAGCGAGATCGTTTGTTATTCTCACAATGACATCGATTGTCTTAAGTTGGTACTTTCTAAGGGAGTCGTATCCTCCATCAAACGCGTTGGTAGGTGACTGGTACAATCATGCTAAATATTTTGGTGCCTTTATTCTTGGGTACTTTTTTCCTCGACACATTATTTGGTGGTCAAAACTCATTGAAAAACGACGTCTATTTTTAATGCTGGCCGTAACTAGTTACATGTTTATTTTATTGGATAGACATGGGATGTTTGCCTCTCTTGCTGAGATGTATAAAACCAATGATGTGGTAAAGATCTTATATGGCTACCTATTTTCGATGAACCATTGGGGATTTATGTTTGCCGTGGTGGGATATGCTGGATATTGGCTAAATCGACCCAGTCCTGTGTTACGTTATTTGAATGAAGCTATCTTGCCATATTACATTCTCCATCAAACGCTCATCGTCGTGTTCGCTTGGTGGCTTAAGCCATATTTATTCCATCCTATCATCGAGTTTCCGCTTTTACTTGTGTCCACTCTGGCTGGTTGTGCAATAGGATTTGAAATCGTGAAACGCGTGCAAATATTTCGATGGTTGTTTGGATTAAAACGCTCAGGGGAATCGGACTCGATAAAATACGCTTTTAGTAACTCAAAGTAATTTGTCGTTTAATCGAGTGCGCATTGTCAAAGGCGTGCTGAATTTATCAATGAGGTTTGCCTACTGGAAGCACAATGTGTACTCGAGTATGCAAACCGAGCTGAGACTCTACATACATATCGCCAAAATGGCTTTTAATAATCGCTATCGCGATGCTGAGCCCAAGACCTGTACCCGAGCCAATCGGTTTAGTGGTAAAGAACGGGTCAAATATGCGATTTAAAATATCAGGTTCGACTCCCCTGCCGTTGTCTTCAATTAGAATTTCTAAGCTGTCTTTATCTAAAGGTTTAATTGAGATGAGCACTTTACCTTCCGCTTTGTCTACAACCGCTTCATACGCATTCTTAATTACATTAGTTATTGCTGTACCTATTTGGCAACCAATACATCGGATCAAAAAAATCTTCTGGAATTTGAGTTTCAACAACACAACAATGCGGTTTTATTTCCTGTGACTTTTCCAAAGCAAGCTGAATCATTTTGGATAAATTAACGTCTTCGACAGCTTGTACCTCTTGTGCCGTAAATACACCTAAATCTTTCACTATCGCCTGAATGCGATTGAGGCCAAGTTTGACATCCCCCATTAAGTCATTCGCGTCGTCGAAGACCCAATCAAGTTGGTAATTCTTTTTCAAAACCTCGAGCTGCTGAAGATACTGTTCTTCATTTGAAATCGAAGCATTTACTGTGTCTTTCCACATTGATTGCCACTTGCCAAGATAAGACTCTAAAAATTCAAGGTTAGAAAATAGAAAACCAAGTGGATTATTAATTTCATGTGCAACACCTGCAGCCAATTGACCGAGTGAGGCAAGTTTTTCAGCCTGAACAAGCGCAAATTGCTGGCGTTCGATTTCAGCCATTGCATCAACAAGTTCATCATTGGACGCTTTTAGCTCGGCGGTGCGTTGTTCTACTTTCAACTCCAAACTTTGATTAAGTAGCGCAAGTTCATCAGATAAATGCTTGAGTTTTGAGACATGTTCAAATGCCCTCAATGCAGCCGTAACCGTCGAGAACAACCGTTCTTTCGTCAGTTCTGTCTTGCATTTGTAATCATTGATATCGTACTGCTGCATAACAACCTGTTCAGGGACATCCCCTGGCTGTCCGGTCCGCAGCACAATTTGCACAGTATCATTCATCAAGGTATTACGAATTTGCTCTGCACATCGAAGTCCCGCATCGTTTGTTTCCATGATGACGTCGAGAAGAACGAGCGCTACGCTTGGTTTGTCTCGAAGGATAGATAAAGCTTCGTCGCCGCTGTAGGCATGGAGTATTGCAAGTTTTTTTCCATGATACATGAAATTATTGAGGACTAATTTAGATAGAATATGCACCTGCTCATCATCATCGACGATAAGTACTGGCCATGCTCGTTCGTCATGACTCTCATGTTCGTCAGATTCTTTCTGAAAGAAACTTAAAGGCGCATCTTTGTCTATCATTTCGGCCAGATACTCACATTTTTTAGAATGTTTGTCTGTTCTTACGAGAGCAAATAACGATGATTAATTCATAGAATCGCATTTGCACACTAAAGTAATCTTGGGCCGAAATGACCAATTTTACAAATTGAGTTAGCAGACTTTCGCTAACTCTTCTTTATAATGTGCTCGACATACCGATACGTATCGGTCATTGCCACCTATTTCCACTTGGGCGCCATCTGCAACTGCAAGACCCTGCTCGTCTAACCTCAACACATGGTTTGCTTTGCGTCCACAATGACAAATTGTCTTCAATTCAATTAATTTATCTGCCCACGCAAGTAAATATTGAGCACCTAAAAATAGTTCGCCTCGAAAATCCGTTCGTAATCCATAACACAAAACTGGAATACCCAAATGGTCAACGACGTCAGTCAATTGGAGCACTTGATCTTTTGTTAGAAACTGCGACTCATCGACCAAAATACAATCCAGTTTTTGCTTTTGGTGTGCGTCGCTAATTAAGGCAAGCACGTTGGTTTCGTTTTCATAAACGTGTGCATCGGCTTCAAGACCGATACGACTCGCTACTTTTCCAACTCCTGAGCGATTGTCAATTGCTGCTGTAAGAATAAAAGGCGTCATACCTCTTTCGCGATAATTGAATGCGGATTGCAGAAGGGTTGTCGACTTGCCCGCGTTCATCGCGGAATAATAAAAATACAGCTGTGCCATTGTCATTACCTTATAGAAAATCCAATGGATAATATCAAACAACAGCTAAAAAACGAAAGAACTCAGTCTTCCAATCCTTTCATAATGTATTTCAAATAGAGCGGTGTGCTCGGCATCTTTTCTAAATGTTGCCAAACCGCATTTACAGTAGAGGGATGCTCTTTTGCATATCCTTTTGAAAACGCGACAAATCCATAATTCATCTCAGATGCTGGATACTTTGCAGCAAGGCTATCTGAGTGCAAAAAGCCAATCACTTTTTCTTGGCCGATTTCACAAATCCCCACCGTTGCATCAACAACACCTTTTAACACCAAATCGTAAGCATCGTTTTGCGAGTAAGTATTTATCACTCGGTAACCTTGTTCGGCTAAAACAGATGAAACGGAATAACCATTTGGAACGGCTACCGTGACACTTGCCGTGCCTTGAAGACGATTAACACGAGTCTTTTTAACGATTAAACAAGAACCAAATTGGCTAATTGCTTTACGAGTGTGCAAACGCCCATCCACTCGTTTAGGAAATACCATAAAAGATTCACGTTCCTCTCGGTAAGAGGCGATAACCGCGTCGACTTTGTTTAAAGTAAGATCTGCTAAACAACGTTTCCAAGGACGTCTTACAAATTGAAAATGAATATGCGGGTCAGCAATGGTTATCTTTTGCAAAATCTCAATACTTGCACCTGGGTCTTCTTTGGGTACGTCAAAACCTTCTCCCATAAACATTGGGGGAAGTGCTTTATCTTCGTAGCAAAAGATAATTTCAGAACCATAGCACGTTATTGAGCAAAAAAGGCTAAACACCCAGATAGCGACAAATTTCATGGAGTCTCGAAGAAGCTTGCTCTCGCATAGTTAGTAAGTGAAGCATAGTAAAAAATCGCTAACTTTTCGATCCTTATTTGCCACAATTCTGTATTTATAGAGAGATAAGCACATGATACTGGGAAATTTAATGATAATGTTCCCTTTCATGCTCAAGTAACCAAGCTTTGGCATTAATACCACCTGCATACCCCGTTAAGGTCCCATTGGCACCAATAATTCGATGACAAGGCACAATAAAACTGATTGGGTTTTTACCGTTGGCAGCCCCAACCGCTCGAACAGCCTTGGGGTTATCTAGTTTATTCGCTATCCAACTATAGCTATAGGTTAGGCCATAAGGAATGGTACTGAGTATTTGCCAAACGGAGCGCTGAAAAATTGTCCCTTTTACGTCGAGCTTAACCTCAAACTCAAATCTTCTTCCATTGAAATACTCTGTTAATTCCGTCATTCCTTGGATTAAATGCTTATTAGAACCTTTTACTTCTTCATATATCGGATGAAAACCAACATAACACAGTCCATTTTCCGTCGCTTGTAAGGTAATTTCACCAATTGGCGATGGCATTTTAGCAGTAAGGATCATAATAAACTCCATAGTTGAAACGTTAAATATGAGCGAAATGGCGCCGCATCTTCCTGCTTAAACTGTTCACACTTGCCCATCGCTTTAATGACTCCTAAGTCACCACCTAAAAAGATATCAGGATGGCTTTGTCCTCTCATTTGCGCATATTGGACTGTCCATGGACCTATTCCTTTAATCACCAACCATTCTTCAAGTTCCCGTGCAGGTGTCCGCCATTCATAGTCAGCTAATAACTTCAACGATGCTTTTCGCCTTTCTGGCATCTTGAAAAAATCAAGTTCACTTGTCGCGACTCGCTTAGGGGTTGGAAAGGTTTTAACATCCCCCCTTTGCACACCTAATTGATCATAAAGTGTTTGTACATAAGTTCGAGCCGCTTTTACCGACACTTGCTGCCCTAAAATAGCTCTTATCCCAGCTTCAAATGGGCTCCAAATACCTGGCAAACGAAGTCCTTCCACTAACTCAAAGTTAGCACTAACCTTCCCTTTCAGAAGATTCTCAATTACTGAACAATCCGCATCAAGATCGAGTACACGCCTAATGTTTTGCACCACAACATGCAAACCTTTGACGTCATTAATGTCAATATCAACCATGAAACCATGCTTTTCTTCATTAAGGGTTGCGGTGAAACGACCATAATACTCATGCAATTCAAAGGTTCGCCCATAACTGATATCCGAAACCCATTCGAGGCCTTTAATTAAGCGAGCAGCCAGAAAGCGTTGCAACACAACCCAGTTATAAGGCGGTCGATACGTTAAAAATAATCGAATAGATGTGGTAATCGGTTGCGACCCTTTTGCTCGCAAATGAGAAGGCGTGAGTTGATAAAGCTTCGAAAACGCGTCATTGAAACGGCGCACTGATGAAAACCCACTCGCGTAGGCAATGTCTGTGATGCTCAACTGAGATTGCTGTAACAATTGCTTAGCGAAATCACATTGCTTATAAAGTGCATAGGACTTAGGTGTCGTTGCAAAGTACTGCTGAAAAAGTTTGTTCAAATGGCGAACCGAAATTCCTAAACGGTCTGCAAGATCAGTCGTTGATCCCTCATTCAATGCGCCTTCATCAATCAGCTTTTTGGCTCGATTCGCGGTTGTCCCAGTCCCCTGCCAAGCATAACTTCCTGGGGCACTGTCAGGTCGACAACGTATGCAGGGCCTAAAACCCGCTTGTGCGGCTTGATGTGCAAATTCAAAATATTCAACATTTTGCTCTTTCGCCATCGGCGCAGGACATATGGGACGACAGTATATCCCGGTACTTTTCACTGCAACATAAAATAACCCATCGAAACGAGGGTCTCGCGATTGTCTCGCCGTCTGAAACTGAGTTTTGGTATACATAGTCGCACAAAGCCTGAAGGTGATAACTAAAGCTTATCACCTTCTAAGAACTAATTTAGCCACTTTTGGCACTGAACCTTATTATTCAGCTTTGGCAAAATCCACTAAAGCTTGTCCAGTGAGTCGATAGATAATCCATTCGCTTTGAGCCTGAGCACCTATACTTTCATAAAAATCAATTGCGGGCTTGTTCCAATCCAGTACAACCCATTCAAATCGACCGCATTTACGTTCTAACGCGTGATTTGCCAAGTACTTCATAATGGCTTTGCCTGCCCCTTTTCCTCGGTGGGATGGGCTCACAAATAAATCTTCTAAGTAAAGGCCGTTTTTACCAAGCCATGTAGAATAGTTAAAGAAGTACACTGCAAACCCGATGACTTCGTCGCCGTCAAAGCACAGAATTGCATGCGCCGTTGCGCCTTCACAAAACAAGGTATTGATGAGTTTTTCTTCGGTAGCGAAAACTGCATCAGGCTCTTTTTCATATATCGCTAACTCATTGATAAAATGTAGAATCGTAGAAACATCTTCAATTTCTGCTGGTCTAATCTGGAGCATTTTTCTCTTTTTTATTTGCAACTATTTGTATCCGTAATCTTCCATACCGTCAGAGTGATTGCAACTGCTTCACGTTAAAATTCAAAACGGCTTCCTAACATCACATCTCTAAACTGTTTTTTCACTGTGTCACCAAATGCATGACAATCTCGTTTAGATTTGATACCTTCTACGCAGAATAATTTATGGTAGTCATTTTGTTTTCAAGTACTCTATTTCGTTTAGTTACCTCGTTACTTTTGATGTGCATAGTGGCATTTCAGAGTATCGCTGCTATGGCTGATTCGAATGCGGTACATCAAATAACAGAAAGTCATTTACAAACTGAGCACGACCATCTCTTTGATACCAAAAAAACGGTAAACTCTGATTCTGAAGCAGATGGCCACCACATTAAAGATTGTCATCATTGTGGCCATTGCAGTGGTTCCCATATTAGTTGGGTCAACAGCGCTATCTCACCTAGCCTTGACGACGGCCTGACAACACACCTTTTCAACTGGATTAAACACCAATCCAAAGGCTATTACGCCTCCTTGCTTAGACCGCCCATTGCCTAGCGCATTTAAATTTCAATCACCTTTTTAAATTAAAATTTTCGGTAGACTCGCCTGCTCGGTTTTAATCCAGCTCAACATAATTGGGGTTGGTTAGACTGCTATGGTACTTGGATACAGTTACGTTCTACATACGTTTAGCGGCAATGATAGATAGTTTTCTAAAGCATTGCCTTTACATGTAGGAATTCCCGTGTCCTTCTCCATGAAATGAGCCGAGTTTGCCCCATGCTAGGTAAACGTTATGAATTTAAATTTCTCCGCGTCGACACGTGTCGCCGTGTTATTTTCCATGCTTATGCACTTTTCAGTTTTGGCAAACAACGCTGTTCATTTAGACGATGAACGCCAAGAAAACACTATCAAGTTAACGCCACAGCAAGTCGCCAACATTGGTCTTGAGATACAACAAATTAAACCAAGAACACACACCTCACTGTTGACTTTGCAGGGTGAAGTACGAGCGAATAACTACGCAAGCTACATTGTTACACCTAGAACCGAATCCATCGTCATACAAAGACATGTGAAACAAAACGACATAGTCAATCTAGGCACTCAGCTCGTTACACTATTCAGTCCAGATATCGCAAACGAACAAGCGAATTATCTGAGTGCATATCAAGAATGGCAGCGTGTAAAAAATTTAGGAAGCAGTATCATCAGTGACAAAGATAAACAGCTGATTAACATTGACTTTCGCCGCTCAACCGGAAAACTATTAGCGTTCGGCCTCGATCAGGGTCAAATCGATGCCTTGCCATCGATGCCATTGGATAAAATGGGCCAGTATGTCCTAAATGCAGAACAAGCAGGTGTTGTGATCAATGATGAATTTGTTCGTGGGCAACGCGTTGACGCTGGTACTCCTCTCTTTTTTATTACAGACGAATCGTCACTTTGGGTTGATGCGCAACTGCCATTGCAAGAAACGCTAAACGTCTTACCCGGTACGCAAGTCGAAGTGCAGGTATTGGGCCAGAAATTTGGTGCTATGGTCACTCAACAAAGTCATTTTGCACTCACCGATACTCGCTCACGAGTCGTACGACTCAATGTAAAAAATGAGAACGATCTATTGCATCCAGGCATGTTTGTCACAATCAAACTTCCCGCAAATAGACAAAATGTGAGTGTGGTACCAGAAAGCGCTCTGGTGCGTTCAAGCGATGGTGATTGGCAAGTATTCATCGAGCACGAATCTGGAGAATATGTCCCCATTGAAGTAAAACGTCTCGGCGAGTTTGAAGGAGGGATCGCCATTGATGATATCAATAGTGGTTCAAAAGTCGTTGTGAAAGGCGCTTTCTACTTGGCCTCCGAACTGGCTAAAGCTGGTTTTGATACGCATAACCATTAGGAGGCAAGATGATTAATAGAATTATTTCATGGGCACTTTCAAATCGTGCGATCGTGTGCATAGTACTTGCCGTCCTACTCATTGCTTGTGCAATCGTCATCCCAAGAATCAATCTAGATGCTTTTCCTGATGTCACGAATGTTCAAGTCTCTGTTAACACAGAGGCACCAGGTTTGGCAGCTGAGGAAGTGGAGCAACTCATCACCTACCCTATCGAAACAGTGATGTATGCGCTGCCAGATGTGGAATCTGTCCGTTCAATTTCAAAGACCGGTCTATCTGGTGTCACTATCGTATTCAAAGAAAATGTCGACATCTATTTTGCTCGGCAATTAGTTTTCGAACGGCTTGAACAAGCCAGAGGTTCACTCCCAGGAACAATATCCGCCTCTGAAATTGGTCCGAATACTTCAGGACTTGGCCAAATCTACCAATACCGACTAGATGCAGACGTAAATAGTGGTATCGATAATATGACGCTTCGCAGCCTCAATGACTGGGTAGTGAAATTACTACTAATGCCCATCGATGGTGTCACCGATGTATTGTCGTTTGGTGGAGAAGTGAAACAATTAAGTGTGGAGCTAAATCCAGAACAACTCAACGCGTTTGGACTTACTCAGCAAGACGTGATAACGGCAATCGAAGAAAATAACCTTAATGTGGGTGGATGGTATCTCAATCGTGGAGAAGAACAATTGGCGATCCGAGGATTTGGTTGGATCCGCTCAGAGTCTGCTATCCGAGATATTGCACAGTTACCCGTCAAATACCGTGAAGGCCGTATTGTAAAAGTAGCGGATGTCGCATTAGTAAAGTTTGCAGGTGAAGAGCGTCAAGGAGCGGTTACTATGTCAGTCAAAGATGACAATCGACGCGTTACTACTAAAGGCGAAATCGTCACAGGGATTATTCTGAAACGTCTCGGCTCAAACACGAACGAGACAATCAACGCGATAAATCAACGCGTCGAGCAAATAAATCAAGCGTTACCTAAAGGCGTCACTTTCCAGGTTATTTACGACCAGTCACAACTCGTCAAAAAAGCCATCGATACTGTGGTTTTCGCTTTGCTATTAGCCTTTCTATTTATCATTATCGTACTTCTCTTATTTTTAATGGACTTACGCGCGACTTTGCTCGTTCTAATCTCCATACCAATCTCAATCGCGCTCGCTTTATTTGTTATGACGATACTGGGGCTCTCTGCAAACCTTATGTCACTCGGCGGTCTCGCGATCGCTATCGGCATGTTAGTCGATGGATCGGTGGTAATGGTCGAGAACATGGTTAAGAGACTCAAAGAAAATCAGATATCTACTTCGCGTTCTACTGCTGAAACCATACGCATAGCAGCTTGTGAAGTTGCAAAGCCTGTTTTCTTCGCTTCAAGTATCATCCTTGTGGTGTTTCTACCGCTATTTAGTTTCGAAGGTGTTGAAGCAAAACTATTCGAACCTATGGCTGTGTCAATCATGTTAGCAATATTAGCGTCAATGTTTGTTGCTATCGTCGTTGTTCCCGCTATTGCCAGTCAAATATTATCGCGAAAAACCACTGTACGACAAAACCCTCTACTGAATGTGTTGGAGAAAAGCTATCTACGTCTACTAAGTGCAGCTGTCCGGTCATCTAAGAGGATATTGGTCGGCATGCTGGGGATCGTTTTCAGTACACTATTGGTGATACCTCAGCTTGGCAGTGAGTTTGTCCCTGAACTTGAAGAAGGCACGATTAATCTAAGAGTAACCCTTGCCCCCTCGGCGAGCCTAGACACCGCGCTGACGCTTGCTCCAAAGCTTGAGAAAGTACTTTTAGCCTTTGAGCAAGTGGATTATGCCGTCAGCCGTATTGGTCGTGCTGAAATAGGTGGCGATCCAGAACCCGTAAACAATATCGAAGTGTTTTTATCGTTAACCCCGCATGAGAGTTGGCCGAAAGGCCTTACGAGACAGTTACTTCAACAACAAATGGCGAAGCAGTTGGAACAATTTCCTGGCGTATTACTTAATTTTTCACAACCAATCGCAACGCGTGTTGACGAGTTGTTGTCCGGTGTCAAATCACAACTTGCTATTAAAATCACAGGAGAAGATTTAGGAAAATTGCAGTTGTTGGGTACCCAACTTGAGCAGCGGATAAAAGCGATAGAAGGGACGGCTGACGTAGCACTTGAACAATTGGGAGGGGAAGCGCAGTTACTCATTGAACCGAATCGTACGGCACTTTCGAACTATGGGCTCGCCGTTAAGGATTTAATGGATATTGTTGAAAAAGGAATCGGTGGGGTAACTACGGGACAAATTTTCGAAGGAAACGCGCGCTTCGATATTCGAGTTCGACTCCAAAAATCATTTCGAAATTCAATTTCCGCAATTGAAGCCTTACCAATACAAACACCAAGCGGCTATTGGGTTCGCGTTAAAGATGTAGCAACGGTTGCGTATGCCACAGGTCCAATCCAGATCCGCCGTGATGACGTACAACGTCGTGTGGTAATACAAGCAAACGTGTTAGGACGTGATATGGGCTCGGTTGTCTCCGAGATCAAAAAGACCATCGAACAGAGTAATCTTTTACCTGCAGGCTACAGTTTTAGTATTGGTGGTCAATTTGAAAATCAGCAACGCGCACAGAAGCGTCTGCAAATACTCATTCCTGTGTCAATATTACTGGTCGCCGTTTTATTGTACATTACGTTTCAATCACTAAAACAAACACTGTTGATTTTAGTGAATGTACCTTTAGCAACAGCGGGTGGCGTGTTGTCTCTATACGCTTTTGATCAATTTCTATCCGTTCCAACAGCTATTGGTTTTATTACCCTATTCGGTATAGCCGTGCTCAATGGTGTTGTTCTCATCGATAGCATTAATCAACGCATGAAAAGTGGAACTAGCATACAAGAAGCGGCCATCCATGGTGCACTTTCACGATTTCGCCCAGTATTAATGACGGCGCTGACAACCGCGATGGGGTTATTACCTATGCTGATGTCTACAGGCGTTGGTGCTGAAATTCAAAAGCCATTGGCAACCGTCATTGTTGGGGGAATTATCACCTCAACGCTATTGACCTTAATTGTGCTTCCTGTTTTAGTCGTTATGACGACAAAAAAGACCGACTAATTATCATTTACCTAGAGGAACACACGATGCTAAACCGTTTAGCATCGTGTTAGGTACTTACAAAATTCAAGTGAGGTATTGAGCATGTCACATGCACATCACCACGGAGCTCATGGACATCATCATACTCATGACAAACTCACGTATGCCGTATTCATTAATATTTTACTTACCATCGCGCAAATCGTTGGCGGCGTTTTATCAGGCAGTTTGTCGCTTGTTGCGGATGCACTGCATAATCTATCCGATGCTGGCGCTATTTTTATTGCGCTGCTAGCTCGCAAAATAGCGAATCGCCCAGCGAACGAAACAATGACCTATGGCTATCAACGCGCTGAAATCATTGGCGCATTAATAAACAGCACAACTCTCATTTTAATCGGTATTTATCTCATCTTCGAAGCCATTAGCAAAGTATTCAATCCAGAACCCATCGATGGCTGGATTGTCGTTTGGATTGCAGCGCTTGCCCTGTTCATCGACGTCATCACCGCATTGTTAACGTACTTTTCTGGCGCAAAAACAAGTATGAATATACGTGCGGCATTTATTCACAACATATCCGATGCGCTTGCCTCGTTGGTTGTGATCATTTCAGGCTCACTTATTATCCTTTATCAAATTTATTGGGTTGATATCGTTGCTACCGTATTGATCAGTTTATATGTGATTTATCACGGTTCACTTCTTGCGAAGGAAAGTATGAACATTCTTATGCAAGCTGTACCTAACCACATTACATTGCCAGAGGTGGTTGATTTCATGAAACATACGATGGAAATAAAGGATGTTCCTCATATTCATATCTGGCAATTGGATGAACACAAAGTCATGCTTGATGCGCAAATTATTTTAGGAAATCAACTCAACATCGATATAGCTCGATTAAAATTGGCACTTAAAGAAAAGTACCACATCTCTCACGCGACTATAGAGATAGTTACCTCGGCAGATAAAATAGATACATGTTATATATCAGCAAGTTAGATAGAGTCTTTTATTGTAATGAAAATAGATTCTCATGTTGAAACCAAATGAGAATCACAATCAGTTTTTAACCGTATGTTTTTAAACGTTTTTTATTGACACTCAGTATGCAGAAGGTACACTGACCCGCATTATAGATATCCCTAGGAGCCCGCTATGCAAGGCAAGCAAAAAGTCATTGATGCATTTAATGCACTTCTCGCAAACGAACTGGCCGCTATCGATCAATATTTTATCCATTCGCGTATGTACGATGATTGGGGAATGGCGAAGTTGTATGAGCGTCTAAATCATGAAATGGAAGAAGAAACCACGCATGCGGATTGGCTCATTAAACGTATCCTTTTCCTGGGTGGTGTACCAAATATGACGAATCGTCGTGACTTGTTAATTGGCTCTGACGTACGTTCTATGATGCAAAATGACCTCACGCTCGAACTTGAGGTGGTGACATCTGTAAAAGCAGCCATTGCGATTTGCGAACAAGAGCAAGACTACCAATCTCGTTCAGTACTTGAAAAACTACTTTTCGACACTGAAGAGGACCACGTCTATTGGCTTGAACAACAGCTTGGTCTGATGGACAAGATTGGTCTACAAAATTACGTTCAGTCACAGTTGGCATAAGGATTTCAAATGAAAGGTGATAAAGCTGTCATAGCGTCACTAAACAAAGTTCTTGCAAACGAGCTTGTTGGCATTAACCAATATTTTTTGCACGCTAGAATGTTTAAGGACTTTGGTTTTAGCCAACTTGATAAAGCTGACTACAAAGTTTCAATCCAAAAAATGAAAAACGCGGACCGCCTTATTGAACGGATTTTATTTTTAGAAGGCCTGCCAAACTTACAAGATTTAGGTCGACTTCGAATTGGCGAAAATAGCCAAGAAATGATTGAAGCCAATCTTTCGTTTGAACAAGACACCGTGAAAGACCTTCACAATGCGATAGCTCTTTGCGAAAGTAAACAAGATTACATCAGCCGTGAAGCGCTTAACCATATTTTGGGTGAACAAGAAGAGCAAATTGATTGGCTTGATACACAGATTAGCTTAATTGCAAAAATGGGCATCGAGAACTATCTACAGTCGCAGCTCTAATCAAAAATCGATTGAGTTAAGAATACAAAGCAAAAAGGCTTACCAGTGGTAAGCCTTTTTGCTTTGTATTCGTTTATGCGACTTGATCGGTAATATCAGCTATTTCGATAAGTCGTTCATTCAAAATTTTCTTCGTACAGTTTGTGCACTTACCACACTGCGTGCCTACAGAAAGCTCTTTTGCAAGATCACGCATAGTCATCGCACCATCATCAATAGCTTGTGCAATTTTTTTATCGGTAACACCATGACAAATACAGATATACATAAATAAGAACCAATCTCAGTACGATTTACAAAATGGATTTTAGTGTAAACAACAATAATTATCAATACTGTTTTTAAACTTTGTTTTATCCGTCTTTTATACCTATGATTGTTTCTATAAAGAAAACAAATTATCTTTTCGACTTAAATGATGTAAATAATTCTTAAAATATGTGGTAAATTATACTATTAGAATATGAAATTGTTCATGGAAGAAGCTTGAGTACTTGGATGTAGGCGGAACAAATTGGTTTTCGCAGCATTGGAGTTAGAGTAGATGCGTTTGACGTCTGTGTTTATGCTTCTGTTTTCTTTGTGCGTTGCATTAAATGCCTTCGCGACGACAAATTACGCGCAAAGACTGACACGCCTTTCTGTTAATGAAGGCTTATCCCAAAGTGTCGTTAATAACATAGTGCAAGATAAGCTCGGTTATGTATGGGTTGGTACCGAGCAAGGGCTCAATCGTTTTGATGGTTATCAAATTAACGTTGTTAATAACGACATTGATTTTTCTGATAAACCCATTTATTTGCTGCGCGCTCTAAATAATGGTCAAATTTTTGTTTCTACTGGCTATTCAGGTAGTTACCTCATTGATCCCAAAACACTGGTCAGCAAAAAAATCTATTCCGGTAAAATCACGCCTGAAAGTACATTGTTCTCTCCTATTTCTGTTGTTATCGAACGCGGCAACTTGTTATACGTTGGCATTGAACGTCAAGTATTTACGATTGACTTGAGAACACTTGAATCCAATTTTCTCGTCGCATTACCTGACACCGTCAGCTTAGTTCGTTCGCTTGCTTTCGTCGGGAATGATTTGCTTATTGGCAGTGACGTGGGCTTGTACAAATTGGACACTCGTCAACATTTACTCAACCCAATTCAATTCATCACCGCAGAGAAAGTCGATAAATTAAATCAAAATGTGAAATTCCTAACCTATGATCCGACATTGGGACTTTTGGTTGGCACAGTCAGAGGCCTTTACGTATTGCCTTTTGATGGCATGGAATTCAAACCTGAGCACACGTATACACTGGTCGCTGACCTCAATATTTGGGACTATCAAAAAACAGAATTTGGCGAATTCATAGCAACCGAATTGGGCCTATATGAAATTCACCGTAAAAGTAAAACTGCAAGCAAGGTCCTGAGCTTTGATGGCAGTCGCTATAATGTGACGAACATCAGTGTCTACGACATTATGGTAGACAAAAATAATGTCATGTGGATGGCCTCAAGGGAGCAAGGCGTTTTTTATTGGCCGCTTCAAGCAAAGCGATTTATTAATGTAAAGTCGCCTTCACACCCGCTTGCGAGCAACACTATTTGGTCAATTGAAGAAATTGATAATCAACTTTGGATGGGGTCAGACAATGGCCTTATTGCTGTTGAACACAATCAAGCGGTGGAGACGTTTTTCCAAAACACCGACCCCAAAGAAATATTTGGTCTCAACGCTGTTGTAACAATTGCATCAGGCCAGTACCAAAATCTTAAAGTTTTGTTATTGGAAACTCCGTTTGGCATTCAAGTCTTCACGCCTGCAACCGATGAGATTCGAAACCTCACTGAAATCCAAACTCAGTTGAAAAACGATGACTATATCCGTGGCATGTATGAATCGGAACAATTTATCTACTTTGCTTCAAACAAAAATTATTACCAATGCTCTAAAACCGAACTACAGTGCAATCCAATTGATGGTTTATCGGAACAACTTTCTACGAATTCCTTTTATAAGTTCCTAGCACCACTTCCCACGCATCCAAATGATTTACTCATTTCGACAAATAGTAAATTAGTGCGTTATAACACCCAAAGCCACACCACGTTTCTCGTTTACGATTTTGGCAAAGAAGATTCTTCAAGATTTTCCGTGGTAGATAGTTGGGTTGCAGACACTAATGGCACATTGTGGCTCGCCACTTCCACGGAAGGCCTCGTGGCGATTAGTCTAGAAACACTAGAGAAACTCAGTGTATTCAATGAAAAATCAGGGCTGTTAACAAACACCATTTATGAACTACAACTTGATAATACCAATGCGCTGTGGGCAAGCACCCAAAAAGGTCTTTACCGGTTTGACCTGTCTGACCGTAGTATCAAATTATTTAGTCATCACAATGGACTTCCAGTCGATGAATTTAATTCCGGTGCAAGCGCAAAGTTAAAAAATGGCAATCTCGCCTTCGGGTCGACTCAAGGGATGATTGTTTTTGATCCAACGGCCTTAGCAACCAAGAGCAGCCAAACCCAAATTGAAATCACCGAATTGGCCTTAATGTCTAAAAACAAGCCATTCGCCATTTCAGACTCAATCGCACTTAAGCACGATGATGTAGGTTTGCTCATTCGTTTTTCAGATTTTGATTTTTTAGATCAACACAACGACTATTATTCAGCAAAAATGACTGGGCCGACTAACGCCGACTATCACGATGTAAAACTAGGTAAGCTGTTCTTTAGTCAGTTAAAGCCTGGTAATTATCAACTAACACTCTTTTTGAAAGAACGCGGCAGTAATCGTGAATTAGCTAGTAAATCATTGAAAATATCAGTTGCTCATGCCCCGTACGCATCCCCACTCGCCATTACAGCTTATGTTGTCTTTGCTTTGGCGCTTTTTGCTCTTTGGTTACGTCAAAGTAATAAGAAACAGCAAATTATAAAAAACGCGTTGACAGAAATGACTCGTAGCCAGAAGCAAACTGGCCTCGCATTGCAAGCAACAAACAGCGGTATTTGGGAAGTCAATCTGGTAACACGTACTATTATTCAACAACGGCTTATCCAAGAACTCGGCTATAAGGACTTGGACGATATATGTAATGCTGAAATACACAAAGACCTCATTCATCCAGATGACTATCCTGCTGTCGAACAACAATGGTTTGCGCTCCTCAACAAGAAAGAACAAGACGCCGTTTTCGAAGCGACTTATCGAATGAAAGCCAGTGACGATCAGTGGTGTTGGTATCACGACGTCGGACGGATATCAGAGTTCCAAGATGGCATTCCAATTAAAGTATCGGGTATCTACAGTAACATCACAGAGCAAAAAGCGACGAACATGATGGCATCTATTTTAGGTGATGCGTTCGGACAGATAAACGATTGGCTTTTAATTCTAGATACGAATTTGCTTCCTATCGCTGCGAACTCAACGTTCTGCCATGCTTTTGGTATTGCTCAAGGCCAAATTAAAGATTTGTCAATTCCGCAATTTAGAGAGGCGTTAGGGAGCAGAAATTTCTCCAATTTGTTAAAAAACATCAAGTCGCTGCAACCTAAAGGAAACCACCGTGAAGAGGTCACCTTACGGACCTCGCACAACGCAAAACATCCCATTCAATTAAGTATTAATGCTATTACTAAGTCCAGTGAAGATATTGAATATTATGTGATTGTGCTCTCAGATTTATCTGAACAAAAGAAAACGGAGAAAGAGTTCCGTTTTTTAGCAAATTACGATTCGCTCACAGGTTTACCTAATCGCAACTTGATGATGAAACGCATTCAAAAAGCCATTAACGTTGCCCAAAATGACGAATTAGTTGGTTTATTGTTTATCGATTTAGACAAGTTTAAACCCATAAATGACTCTTATGGACATGATGTTGGTGACAAGCTTTTAAGTGCTATTTCACGTCGAATCGAGTCAATATTACCAAGCGGTTGTACGTTGGGAAGACAAAGTGGTGATGAGTTTCTTGTGCTCTTTGAATCAGTAAAATCTCCAGAAATAATTAGCGAGTTGGTCAGCGCATTACTTATCGCTTTGCCTGAAAAAATAACCATTAGTGGTTTTACGGTAAGCATCTCTGCCAGTATCGGCGTTGCAATTTATCCGTTTGATGCGAACAACGCTGAAAAACTTATACGTCATGCCGATGTGGCAATGATCCATGCAAAACAAAGTGGACGAAATAGCTTTAAGTTTTTCACCAGTGCAATGAACGATGAGATTTTAAGAAAGCTGAAACTCGAAACGTCCCTAAAAAATGCAGTCAAGGAAAATGGCTTTTTTAATCACTATCAACCTATTGTAAACTCACGAAATAACCAAGTGGTTGGGGTTGAGCTCCTAATGCGCTGGGAACAGGAAGGCCAGTTAATTTCGCCCGCTGAATTCATTCCTGTCGCTGAGGAGGTTGGCCTTATTGAAGTCATGACAGATCAGGCCCTCAAACGCGCAATTTTAGAGTTGAAACCGTTACTGCTTGAAAACCGCGATTTTTATATTTCGCTAAACTTATCCGCCCACCAAGTGCTTAGAGCAAATATTACTGAACATCTAGTCGCTATTTTGTACGAATTTGGCATCCCTTGCAGCCGACTACGATTGGAAATCACTGAAAGTACATTGTTGGCTGACAAGGTAAAAGCAAAATCGGCCTTAATGGAGTTGAATGAGCAAGGCTTTATACTTTTACTGGACGACTTCGGAACGGGGTACTCGTCGCTGACCTACTTAAGCCAATTCCCGATCGATATTATTAAGATTGACCAAGGATTCGTGCGTAGCATGGAACATACGCCAAGTAATAAATCCATCGTTAAGACAATTACTATGCTTGCGAATAACCTTGGCATGACGTGTATTGCAGAAGGTGTTGAATCAATGGAGCACATTCGTTACCTAAGCCAATTAGGCATCAACTATATGCAAGGCTTCTATTTTTCAAAGCCCGTATCCGCTGAAATTTTGATGTCTGATTTATATATTGATGAAGTAGGCAAGAAAGCAAAAGCGGGTTAAATATAACCCGCTCACTTAAATCGGATTCGTCAAACACATTACGTGGCTATCCGCTCCACTTTACTTAACGCTCTGAATAAGTCGTCCGTTTTAACTGGTTTGGCAACAAAGTCATCCATACCAACTTGGATACACTTGAGCCTATCCTCTGCAAATGCATTCGCTGTAATGGCAATAATGTGTGGCCCACCATATTTACCGGGTTCTTGACGAATATGCCTTGTGCATTCAAACCCGTCCATATTCGGCATTTGACAGTCCATTAGCACAATTGGAAAGCTTTGCTCTTGTAAACGAACTAAGGCCTCTTTTCCATCACTTGCACATTCAATTTCACACTGTGTCTTTTCCAACATCTTTTTGACTACAATCTGATTAACCAAGTTGTCTTCAACAAGAAGCACTTTAATGCCTGATAACTCAGGGACAGTAATAGGTGCTAATGAAACACTTTCGCCATCGACTACAACGCACGGGATAAACACTTCAAAACGACTCCCAACGTCTGGTTCACTTTGCACATTAAGTTCACCATTCATTAGCTCAACCAAACGTTTACATATCGTTAAGCCGAGCCCAGTCCCACCAAATTTGCGTGTTGTTGATGTATCCGCTTGTACAAATTCTTTAAATAAATTAGCAAGCTGCTGTTCACTCATACCAATACCCGAGTCTTCCACAACAATTTCAAGTCGACCGTCAACGTATTGAATACCTAAAGAAACCGTACCTGAACCGGTGAATTTCCCAGCATTACTCAGCAAGTTGTTAATCACCTGTCCCACTCTAAGCGCATCTAAATTCAAAAAGGCAGGAAGGCTTCCAGAAATTTGATAGTCAAACCTGACGCCTGGTTTAGTTCCCGTTTTACCAAACACCCGTGCAATGTTATCGAATAAACGGTAAGTTTCTGTCGGATGAAAATCGAGTTTCAATGCCCCTGCTTCTATTTTTGAATAGTCCAGAATATCGTTCAATATTAAGAGCAGATTGTTTGCCGATTGTTGGATCATGAGTACTTGATCGGAGACTTCTGTCGATAACTCGTCACTATTAATAAGATGCTCAGAGAGCCCTAAAATACCATTTAACGGTGTTCTGATCTCATGGCTCATATTGGCTAAGAACTGACTTTTAGCCTGACTCGCTTTGTTTGCTACGCGCACAGCTTCTATCAATTCTTGCGTTTTCTCATTGACCTGTTGTTCAAGTTTGACGTTAAAGTCTTTCAGCTTTTTATTGAGCGCTTCATTTTCATCATACGAATTCTGTAAACGCGCAAAACTCGTATTTAACTTCAAGGCAAGTTGAGAAAACTGTTGTTGCAATCCAACCATCTCAAGAAACCCGTTTTGAGTTCGTTGCTCGTCCGATATCATCTTGCTCGGATCGAAGTCATGTATATGGTTACTCAAGCGCTCTATCGGACTCACCAGCACACGCGTTAATTGACTGACAAAGACGCTGCTCAATACAATAATCGTAACCGCTAGAAAGCCCGACAATCCCCATGCTGACGCCGCCGCGAGATTAACATGCTTACGTTCAAGCAGCGTAACGACGGTCCATCCTAATGTGGGTGAGTTGTTTTCGTGATAGTAGAAAATATCATTTTGGCTTGTTTGAAAAAGATGAGTGTTCGAATCAAACGCTGCGCGCTTATCGTCGGCGACTAAGTCGAGTGTCTTAAACTCTGCTTTTAATGAGCTGTAAACGACTTTATTTGCACTGTCTAGCACGAGCAATTCGCCAGAGGTGTTAACCAGTCGGGGAATAAACTGCTCAAATGACTCAAATATCAACGAACCTTCTACAATTCCTGCAAATTTGCGATTGTTCATTACCGGAGCTGAAATTGCGACGATTGGTTCGTTTCCAAGTCCTCTTCCTCTGAAAATATCCGAAACAAATCCATCAGGATAGTGTTGTGCCGATTGGTAATAATCTCTATCTGCGACACTTTTGTCTTCGTCCATCATGCTTAGCTTAAAGCCTTCAGGGTAAAAATGCGTAATTTGCGCTTTATTGTCGGTGACAATACCTGTTCGGAAGTTTGGGTGGAGTAACATTAATTGAGCAAGCGCGTTTTGTTTATCGATACCAAGTTCGATACTTTTAGCGGTAAGCGCAACCGCTCTTTTATAGCTTTGAAGATAGTCTTCTATTTGTCTTGTTACCGTTAACGAATCTTCGGTGAGTTGATTTTTCACCTCCAACTCGAGGCGGGCGTAATAATTGTTTGTTAACACAATGGAGGTCACCAAGACAACTAACACTATTAATAAACTAACGGTGTAATTTAGCATCTGATATAGCGGTGAGGCGCGCCACAGTTGCCGAATAAAGAAAAAGCCAAGCAAATCGACAACGGCTAAATATAGCGCAGCATTAATAAAGTACTTTGCAAGCGCAGTGACGATAACGAGAAGTGGTAAAGCGAGGAAAAAATAGCCAAAAAGAAATAAGAGCGCTAGGCCTATTAAAACCCAAAACGCAAGCCCACGTAAAAATAAGGGCTTATTGCTATTAATACAAAGAACTTGTAGCCAGACGACTTCAAGAGCGAACACCACCGAAGACCAACAATGATCCCAACGGTAATAAATGAAACCGGCACCAATCGCAACGGCAAGTAAAGCATATTGCCAACCAAATAATAGCAGCACACATAGAACGAATAGCTGACCAAACAGAAACTCGGAGCTATCAAGAAACCAGAAAGGTAATAGATTCGCAAAGCCACCAACGACGCCAAGGGTCACCGTACACAATAACGGGAAAAGTCGATGCTGAGTGATTATCAAAGCGCGCGTTCCATTTTATCTTCTGTCTATAAAGTTAAAAGATACCGCGCAATTTGCCAAGTAAATACTGAAATTTTAACTACTTAACTTGTGCTTTCGTTTATATGGGTAATCTATTCGACAACACAAGATACAGATAAGCTTACAAAAACATAAAACAATCAAAGTTAAATGTGGCGAAAAAACACGCTTTCTCCTCATTGAGCATACGACTCTTAAACTTAAATAAAAAATTTAGATAATTGGCTGAGGATGAGCGGGACAATTATGACTTTCAACTTGAATAATGCTTTTGACTGCTCCAAATCGTTGTTTTAAAGACGTTTCTATGGCTATTTTACACAGCTCGTCATGTTGCTCGAGCGTACAGTGGTGTTTTAAGACAATATGCGCACCAATAGTTACCACGCCAGACACTCGTTTAATGGTGACATTGTGAACGCTATCTACATGCTCGGCTTCGAGTAAAGTATGCTCTACTTGCTCTAAGTTTGGTAAATCTTCTCTTTTTAACAGTCCCTTTAAACATACCCTGACAACGCGCGCGCCGGTATATAAAACGAACAAAGATATGAACATACTCGAAATCACATCGATAACTTGCCAACCCGTGAAATGTAGCAACACACCGGCGATAAACGTGGTGACGGTAGACAATAAGTCTAAGAATGAATGCAGGAACACTGCGTAGACATTGATGCTGTCTTTGCGGCCTTTATACAAAATCCAAGCGGAAAGACCATGAAATAGAAACCCTATCGCTGATATCATGGACATCATGTAAGAGTTAATTTCAAAATCGTGCCCAGCGCCATGCGCTGACAACCTTTGTGTACCTTCGTATAAAATCAATACACTTATAGAGAGATACAATACACCATTAATAAGTCCACCGGTGTACTCGGCTTTTTTATGTCCTTCATCGAAATTTCGAGCCAGTTTGACTGCAAAAGTGGATGCTATAACAGCGATAAACAGTGAACTATTGTGGACAAATAAATGACCGGCATCCGCCAAAACGGCTAGTGAGTTTGAGTAGTAAGCCCCAAAAAGCTGAATAACCATAAAGGTACAAGTTATCGCTAATGCTAGCAGCAATCGGCGACGAGATGCTTCGTGAGTCGTAATACTGGTCATAGTTAGGTATAGGTTCTTTTGGCAGATAGTAATGATATACAGTATCAATTGTAACGCGAATTCCTCCTGTGCGCACTAAAATTAGCGCTGAGCGCTTTTAATTTGGCCTAAACGCTCCTGAAATAGTGATATTGGACGGCAGAACACTCAAGATTCTCAGTACATTAAACATTAATCGCCGAGAAAATAAGCCCTAATTTATCAAACCAACGTAATGGGCACCGTTTTTTCTCTATTCTTGAACCAAAGCATCAATTTGCCATCGTTCGATAATCCCATCCGAACTAACGGTCAGGATAGTACCCGGCTTTTCTTCAATAATATCCAATACGAGCGCTTCCCCGCCGGAGGCATTGATAAACCAAGACCCTAACTCTTTGCCCGTCTCCTTGGACCAAATTGATAGTTTTGATTTGGATGAGGTCGTTACAATATAAGGTCTCTCTTCAAGGATCAGCCCTTCTCTAAACCATCGAAAACGTTCAGGATACGAAAGCGTTGTTTTGATGTGCCCGCTTTTAACATCAAAATAGCGTTGATTATGTAATGCATCAGAGACGAATGCCGTATCAAGCGTTTTGGTTGCTGCGAGGGTGGTAACACGCTTCTCAACATGAAATTCACTAAGCACAGTCGCATCACTGAACAACCATGTTGACACCACGCCATCAAGCCCAGCGCTCATGACCTGCTTACTGTCCGAATCCCAAATAAGATAAGCAACTTCACTTGAATGAGGTTTAAAGAGACGTTGTGATTTATCTTTAAATGATAACAGAACGATTGAGCCATCAGTCATCCCCACGCTGAGATATTCGTCATTGGGCGACATTGCAATACTTGCTATTCGCGCAAGAGGATCCGCACCACTTAGGCTAAAATATTGTTCAAGTTGACCCGTTTCAACGGACCAAAAGCTGAGTCGTTGCTCACCACCTACGACTATGTTTGTTTTTTGGTTAGTCAAAAGAAACGCTCTTGCAACCTCACCTATCTGGCTAAACTCAAGTTGCATTCGCTTAGTACGACTTGATAGATCCCAGAGTTCTAGATTTTTACTTTGGGTGTACAAGAGAACTGATTGGCTATCCTTTGAAAAGGCGCCATAAATCACTTGTTCATTAACCAGTCCAAACGCATCATCCACCTTTTCAATTTGTTTTCCACCGCAACTCATCAGGAGTATGAAACTAAAGAGAATCGTTAAATTTCGCATGTCACTATTCCTTATCCACACTATCCAGCAAAGGCGTCAAATTCCACGTTTCAATGAGGCCATCTGTATTCACGGTTACCATATGTGTTTTATCTGGTTGTGTTA
Source organism: Pseudoalteromonas xiamenensis (assembly GCF_030994125.1). Lineage (NCBI taxonomy): Bacteria > Pseudomonadati > Pseudomonadota > Gammaproteobacteria > Alteromonadales > Pseudoalteromonadaceae > Pseudoalteromonas > Pseudoalteromonas xiamenensis. The sequence goes on from NZ_CP099918.1 coordinate 905,400, forward strand.
CAGCCAATACTGTTGCGCCATCCTTCATTGTTTGGCAAGACCATACACCAATTTCTCTACCTGACTTCAAATCCCAAAACGTAATTTGTGACTTACTAGAGGTCGTCATTAATAACTTGCCCGATTCGTCAAAATACGCTTCTCGAAAAGGCTTAAAACGAGAAATATAATCAAGTTTTACAATAACATCGCCTGATTCAGCATCCAGAATTTGCTGTTCGTGTAAACCATCTGACACAAACACGCGATCTGCACTTTTGTTTACTGCCAGCGACGTAATACGATGTTGGTACATGTTAGAATAAATCGCTTTCGGTTCGCCAAATTGCCACCTTGCAATTTGTCCGTCCAGAGAACCACTATATACAACGTCGCCATTATTTGTTAATTGAATATGTGATACTTGCTGACGATGTGGCTGAAATTGATTATTAATCCCGGTGTCTAGCTGAGCCATATTAATCGCACCATCCTCCATCCCCGCAACAAATTTGAGTTTGTTTTCAGACAACGCTGATGCCGTTATTCGCGCCAGTGGCGAAATCCCCTGCATTCTAAGCTTACCGATGTATTCAAGTGGTTTTACTCTAAAAATCGCAACGTCATTTTCACCGATCACGAGGGCTATGCTGCCGTCTTTTGAGTATTCAACCTGCCGTGCTGGCTTGGGTAATTTGTCCTCGGGCAGAATAACGTCGACTTGCTTTGCACTAAAAGACCAAATTTTGACCTGCTGTTCATGGGTTAAGAAAAGTATTGACTCAGCATCACCTGAAAATTGAGCATCTAAAACGGGTTCACCCACAGAGATCGCAGCTTGATTGTTTAACCCTATTTTTTCTTGCCCACATCCAACGACTAAAAATGAGCAAAGAGCAAAAACAATTAGCGTATTCATGCGTATATTGAAAAGGAGAGAAGTCGAGAATACTCGCGTAAAACCCATGCGTAATCCCAGTTAATGCAATTGAGTTGTTTAGACTGCCATAATAAATCGGGTTAAGAAAGGATGTAACTGCTGGAGCAAGGTAAATTAGGTTCAAGTTAAGCGCCATTTGGCAAATCCACTCAAAGTCAGTTACACCCAGCATGACCTTTTTTGTGGGGGTATTGTAGAAAGCGGAGACACTCAGGCAAGCTTAGCAGGCCAAACTGCTCACTACACACAAAAGTTAAAGCTATGCACTTTGATTATAGTTCACCCATGCAAAAATCAAAATTATTTGAACGAAAATTATACTCATCTTGAAAATGCATTTATACCTTTGAATGTCACATTTATCCGTTACAATATCGGCAAAGTAAACGTGGAGTTGCAAACGTGCTTCGTCAACCTTTCTCCGTACTTGTTGTAATTTATAAACGTGATGGTGATTTTCTACTAATTCAACGAGCAGATGACCCTGAGTTTTGGCAATCTGTCACTGGAGGCATAGAGCAGGGTGAGAAACCGATTGATACTGCAATACGAGAGTTGAAAGAAGAAACGGGTATTGATGCGCACAAGTTAAATCTTTCTGTCGTTCAACATAGTCATACCAATAGCTATGAAATCCGTCCTCAATGGCGCTATCGTTATGAGCCTGGTAACTACATTAATACAGAGTATGTGTTTAGTGTAGAGGTGCCAGAACACGTCACACTCGTCTTGAATCCGTCGGAACACACTGCCTATACTTGGTTACCCCAAAGACTCGCTGCGCAAAAAGCGTGGTCACCCAGTAACAAGAAAGAAATTATTGAACTTGAAATACAAACACATGCCATTTAATCGCGTCCCGACCAAAAAAGTCCGCCTGCGCTTCTTTTTGGTAAATACACGATAAACCCTCACACCTTGCGGCATGCAACAATTGTTCAATTGCAATATTGGTCACGCCACGTTGCTCGTTGTCCTGAACATCTTGAGACTCTCGCAAGCTAATCACGATAATGCCACCTTGAAGCAACAGTTGTGTAACGCGATAAAGTGAAGGTCTGAGCGCCCAAATTGGCAGATGATTTAAAACAGAGCTTAATAAAATAACATCGAACTGGATCCCTAGCTGCTCAGTAAAAAACATTCGAGGTAAGCTGTCTTCTAGCCAAAGAATGGGTAACGACCCGGAATAAGCCTCTCCCATCCTTTTTAACGTCGTCGCAGGCTCGACCGCAACCACGTATGGGTCATTGCCGTTTAATGCAAAATACACCGCGTCTCGACCCGCTCCCGCACCAACGTCTAGAAAACGCGCTTGCGCTTTTCTCAAATACGGTTTCAACAAATGCAACCAATGAGCATGTAGATATTCAAAATCAACAGCTTGATATTGATTTGCTAAGTCATAAGCATGAATATTGTAATAATCTTGCGACATCGTGTATCTCAAAAATCAAAAGCCGTTTAGTTATACGCGATGAAAATAACAAAATTATGACTCTCAACGGGGAACAGATTTCTTCGTGATGAGGTCTACTCATATAGTCGTTTGGCACAGGATAAATATCATGCAGCTAGATTCACTTTCTACACCTTGTCTTCTCGTCGACAAAATGAGATTTATGAATAATATTTCTCGTCTTAAATCTCGATTGAGCGAATTGGGCGTTGCTGCTCGCCCGCATTTAAAGACCCTAAAGTCTGTTGAAGCCGTTAAGTTTTTGTTGCCTTCATACGATAGCCCCTGCACCGTGTCGACGCTCAAAGAAGCGAAAGAATTCGTTGCTGCTGGTTATAGAAACATCACCTACGCAGTGGGTATCACCGCAGATAAACTACCTACTGTTCTTGAACTCCAACATCAAGGTGCTCACATCAACATTCTCATCGACAATGCGGTTCAAGCCGAGGCTATTTTAGCGTTTTGCGAAACGAACCATTGCACGTTACATGTTTTGATTGAGATTGACTGTGATGGTATGCGAGCAGGCATCAAACCAACGGATGAACAACTAGGGAAAATAGCCCTAAAACTTGCCAGTCGAGGTTGCTTTGCTGGCGTTCTCACGCATAGCGGCGGTGCGTACTTATGCCAATCAGAAAGCGAGATCAAACAATTTGCCATACAAGAACGCATTGCTATAACTCAAGCTGCATCACGGATCCGGTCAATGGGGTTACCTTGTAATACAGTCAGCGTAGGTTCAACGCCAACAGCACACCATGGTGAGGACTGGGAAGGTGTTACAGAAGTTCGAGCCGGCGTATACGTTTTCTTTGACTTGGTGATGGCAAACCTTGGAGTATGTGAATTAAAAGACATCGCGCTGTCCGTCGTTACTCGAGTAATTGGCCACAATGCCGAAAAGAATTGGTTGATTATTGATGCTGGCTGGATGGCATTATCAAAAGATCCTGGGGATGGTAAAAGTGGTTACGGTCTAGTCGAAAAGGCAAATGGAGACATCGTCGCGAGTGCAATGGTGAACAGCGTAAATCAAGAACATGGAATCATCCATTTACCGTCAACTGAGTTGCTTTCATCTTATCCCATAGGCTCTATATTACGAATTTTACCAAATCATGCCTGCGCGACCGCTGCAATGCATGAAAGCTACCACGTTGTCGATCAGCGTGGTGAAATGACAAATTGGTCGAGATTTAATGGTTGGTAATCTCTAAGAAGCAACTATTATTAACGAGTACTTTACATTTAACCAAGGAGGTAATATGAAAAGTATTGACGAACATATCTGGATTGTCGATGGTAGTACCGTGCAATTTTTTACCATGCCTTTCACTACCCGAATGACCATTGTAAAACTCAGCAATGGCGATTTATGGATCCATAGTCCGATTGAATTGACCCCTCAATTAAAACAGCAAGTCGAAAACTTAGGCTCTGTCCGTTATTTAATTGCACCAAATCATCTGCATCACCTATTTATGAAGCAGTGGCAAGACGCTTATCCTGAAGCATTATCTTTTGGTACTGAAGAAGTGTTAAAGAAACGCGGTGATTTGTCCTTTACCGGTTCACTGGAGAAACTAGCAGAAACACCCTGGGCAAAAGAAATTGATTCTCATCTGTTCACTGGCTCTCCCGCAATGGAAGAGTGCGTGTTTTTCCACAAGTCCAGCCAAACTCTCATTGTGACTGATTTGATTGAAAACTTTTCACCAAAAGCATTCGGTTCATTTAAACGCTTTATGGCATCTCTTGTTGGGGTATTGGCGCCTCACGGTAAAATGCCTTTAGACTGGCGACTTACATTCACCTTTCATAAGAAGGAAGCTAAAAAGCACATTGAGCACATTATCGCATGGCACCCTATGACAATCGTGATGGCACATGGTGTCATTATTACTGAAAATGCCGTTGACTTCTTAATGGAATCATTTGATTGGCTTGAGCCATCGATATCGAAAGCGGAACAATTGAACTGATTTTTAGTAACCCTTTTAGCGCGTTAAAAGGGTTACTATTTTTCTACACCAACATAACGTTTACTGATCCAGTTCTTGCATTTTTTCGACTGGTGTAACCCAAAATATACCCACATCCTTTTTAGTTACGCGTACAAACTGCCCTTTCAAAAGCGGCTGTGTACTTTTTACTTTCCAAGAAATACCTGAATAAGAAAACGTTACATTGTCGGAATTAGGTTCCACATCTTCAACAAGTTGAAACTCAATATTTGCAAAGTCACTCGTCACAGCCGTTAAGTCTTGCTTGTTCTGCATTCGTTCAAGCGGTTTCCATAACAACAGTGCCAAAACCACGGTTACAACTGCATTAAACGTAAGCGCTACTTCCCAACTTTCATTGATTAATCCCAAGTACATGGACAATGCACTGATGAGACAGGACAGCCCCAAAAACAACAATATAAAAGTAGCAAACCCAAATACTAGAATTTCGATGCACAAAGCGACAATACCTATTATGGCGATGCTTTCCCATAGATTCTCAGTAAACCAGCTCATTACTTAGCCTTTTTGCGTTTTATTTAATGTATTGATAATAGACATACTTTGAGCAACTAAACTACTCGCGTCCGTCGCGCCATCCGGTAATAGAATGACCGAAGATTGTTTTGCAATCGCTTCTTTTGCTGCTATCGCTTTTGTTGCAAGGTCAAGCTGAATTGCTTTTTGACCTTCTACTGTGTTTGCTGCGTCACCCACTTGGCGCAGTGCCTGTGCTTGTGCCTCTGCAACCGCTAAAATTGCTCTTGCTTCACCCTCTGCTTTTAGGATCTGTTCGGCTTTATCCGCTTCTGCTGCAAGAACTTGTGCTTGTTTTTTACCTTCAGCAACGTTAATTGCTGCTTGTCTGTCGCCCTCGGATTCCAAAATTTGAGCTCGTTTTACACGCTCTGCTTTCATTTGGGCTTCCATGGCTTCCATTACTGAATTTGGTGGCACAATGTCTTTAATCTCATAACGCAAAACTTGAATACCCCAAGGGTCGGAAGCTTGGTTAATCGCCGCAACGATATTCGTATTGAGTAAATCACGTTCTTCAAACGTTTTGTCTAATTCCATTTTGCCCAGCTCACTACGCATGGTTGTTTGCGCAAGCTGTGTTACCGCAAAAATATGGTCATCTACACCATACGTGGCCTTATATGGGTCAAGGACGCGGAAATACAGCACGCCATCGACGATAAGTGAAATATTGTCTTTCGTAATCGCAGACTGTGAAGGGACATCTATTGCTTGCTCTTTAAGGCTTCTGTCTGCGGCAACTCGATCGATAAATGGCACAATAAAATTCAAACCAGCCTCTTTTGTAGACTGGAATTTGCCAAACCGCTCAACTACCCACGCTCGGTTCTGTGGCACAAATTTAATACTGCTTTTCAAAACAATAATCACAAACAGCAATACAAAGAAATTAATGGTAAATACAAACTGTAAAAGTTGACTGACTGGGTCCATGTGAATTCCTCGATTAAACACTAATTCAGTTCCTAAAATCAGCCTACCATGACTATTTCAATTAGCCTATAGATTCGTAAAACTATGCGATTCCACCTCAACGTTACTTTTTTGTAAATTTTTTGTTTTTTGTGTTTGACTTATGAAATGGATCAGCTAATTTTAAGACTCGAAAGGAAAACTCGAGTTATCAACTCAACTCGTTTTGAAATACAGACACGTTTTAACCCAGTGAGTCTCAATGGGGCTGTTGCCCCTTTTTTCTATTTTCTAGTTAGGGTTTTCGTAGCCTTTGAAGAACAACAAAGGTTGCGACACCTTTTTTGACGTTATTTACATTACCTATTCCTCGTTGGAAACTTTGCTAAAAAACTGCCTTACTCCATGTAATTCAATCACTTTAATAACGCCTTTTACTTTGGCCTGAACATAAAAAAGCCACACCGGAGTGTGGCTTTGCATTGCTTTTGGGTGTATTAGCAATGAATTCTTATGCGGCTTGGTTGTTGTCTTCTTGGCCCAAGCGAATTAAGTAGTCGAATGCACCGAGTGTTGCGGTTGCACCACTGCCCATCGCGATGATGATTTGCTTAAATGGTGTCGTGGTTGCATCACCAGCGGCATAAATTCCTGGAATAGATGTCGCACCTTTCGCATCGATCACTATTTCACCAAAACGCGTTAACTCGATACCACTGTCTTTTAACCAGTCAGTATTTGGAACAAGCCCGATTTGTACGAAGATACCCGCAAGTTCCACGGTTTTTAATTCTTCGGTCGTTCTGTCTTTATATACAAGACCGGTGACTTTGTTACCGTCTCCCAGTACTTCTGTTGTTTGCGCGCTTTTAATAATCGTAATGTTTGGCAAACTCTTAGCCTTACGAATAAGCACTTCGTCCGCTCGCAGCGTATCGGCAAATTCCAATACGGTAACGTGCGATACGATATTCGCGAGATCAATTGCCGCTTCGATACCAGAGTTACCACCACCGATCACCGCCACCGGTTTACCTTTAAAGAGCGGGCCGTCACAGTGTGGACAAAACGCGACACCTTTGCCCTTGTATTCTTGCTCGCCGGGTACATTCATCGTTCTCCAACGTGCGCCGGTTGCCAATACGACTGATTTGGCTTTCAATACCGCGCCATTTTCTAGCCCGATCTCTACGTGTTCACCGCGTTTAAGCGAGGTCGCACGCTGGCTTTTCATAATATCAACGTTGTAGTCTTTTACATGTTCTTCAAGCTGCGCGACTAATTTGGGGCCTTCGGTGGCTTTGACCGAAATAAAGTTTTCAATCCCCACAGTGTCTGAAACCTGCCCGCCGAACCGCTCGGCAACTACACCAGTATTTAACCCTTTACGCGCCGCATAAATCGATGCTGCAGAACCCGCAGGGCCACCACCGATAACCAATACATCGAATACCTGCTTGTCATTTAATGCTTTAGCTTGTTTTGCGCCCGCATTTTTGTCTACTTTATTCAGTATCTCAGTCAGGCCAATGCCGCCTTGTGAAAACAGTTCTCCGTTTAGGTATACCGTTGGCACCGCCATAATGTTTTTCGCACTGACCTCGTCTTGAAACAGTGCGCCATCAATCATAGTGGCTTTCACATTTGGATTCAGAGCCGCCATCAAGTTAATCGCCTGAACGACTTGAGGACAGGTTTGGCAACTCAATGAAATATACATCTCAAAATTCAATTCTGATTCTAAGCTTGCGATTGACGATTTGTCTTCATCGCTCACTTTCGCTTGATGTCCGCCACTGTGTAATAGTGCGAGCACCAAACTGGTAAATTCATGGCCCATTGGGATACCCGCAAACGTAATTTCAGTCTTGCGAGCTGGGCTTGTTACCGTCATAGACGGTATACGCTTGTTTTGCGTCGCTACTTTCACTGTAATCAGCGAACTGAGTGACGCTAAGTCGTTGGCTAATTGCTTTAACTCTTGTGATTTTTTGCCTTCATCGACAGCAATGACCAATTCAATTGGGTCAGATAGCGAGTTAAAGTGGCTTTTTAATTGATTTTTAATGTTGTTATCTAACATAGATTTAGTCTCAACTGCTGTGAATGGTGTGGTGCTCATAGAGCACCACCATTATTTGCTTAACGTTTTTGTTTAAACGCTTAGATCTTGCCAACGAGGTCTAGTGATGGTGCTAATGTCTCATCACCCGGTTGCCAAGAAGCTGGGCAAACTTCACCGTCGTGGTTGGCAACATATTGTGCCGCTTGTACTTTACGTACTAATTCTTTCGCGCTGCGGCCAATGCCTAGGTCATGAGTTTCAACAACCTTGATTTCACCTTCAGGGTTAATCACAAACGTACCACGTAGCGCTAAACCTTCTTCTTCAATCATCACACCGAAGTTGCGAGTGATACGCCCTGTTGGGTCACCAATCATTGGGAATTGGATCTTCTTAATTGTGTCTGACGCGTCGTGCCATGCTTTGTGTGTAAAAGTGTGTGTCTGTTGATACAGAGAACACCTCAACACCCATGCCTTGAAGCTGCTCGTAGTGATCTGCAAGGTCACCTAATTCCGTAGGACATACAAAGGTGAAGTCCGCTGGGTAGAAAAACACGATTGACCATTTACCGAGTAGATTTTGTTCACTCACTGGCAGGAATTCACCGTTGTGGTAAGCCGTTGCATTGAAAGGTTTAATAGTTGTGTTGATTAATGAAGTCATGGTTTTCCTCACTTGTAATTAATTTAACTGATTAAGTGTGCGAGCAGTTTTTACTTTCGTTTTCGCTGTTCGCTTTCGATGTGATAAAGATACGTTGAATCTCTAAAGAGATAAAATTGATTGTTTAGATTATTTCAATCGATTTTTTGGAAGGTAAATAGATAATCAAGTCGTTTGCCTATTGACGATAAATCAATGAAAATTAACGAGGGTTAATCGGAGCTATCTATGGAACGTTTTTTCAATCACATTCAAATGGGGTATCTAGGCCTTCTTCCTTTTCTATTTTTTGTCGCATGGCAATTATTTACAGGTGCCGATGCCACGGCTATCAACATGTTTTCATATTACAGCATGGGGATTCTCAGCATTCATGGCTGGCTCAATATGGCGGCCAGGTGCACAATCTAAAGTATCCGCTTGGGTTAACCGTTGCCGTCACCATTCCATTCCCACTACTCGCCTTAGCGAGTCCTTTAATGGTGTTAATTTATTTAAGTGCTGCGTTTTGGGTCGTACTACTCGTTGAAAAGTATTCACCTCTTTGGCCTGACTATTATCCCGACTATCGAAAAATGCGCGTTGTTTTAACGTCTGTTGTGTTTGTTAGTCACCTTTTTCAGATAGCAATGTTTTTATCTTTGACTACGCTTAAGTAAATTAATTTCGATTTCTTGCCAATGCGCCATCCTGTTTTAATCGCATTCATTTGGATTATTGGATTTTCCTTCTCAATCACAGTGTGGACTTCAGCCCATTCTTTTTACGAATCTATCGAGGAAATGCTGTGGTTTTGCTTGGCTTTAACCTTGTTAGCACAGTACTACCCCAATAGAACTTCGCCTCTTTTTCTTTCTGGTTGGGCGCTTTTTTGCTTTGGTATGATATTAGACATCGCTGATGAGTTTTTTGAAGATTCCTTCGCAATATTCAACATCATCGACACCTCCATTAAGAATGCGGGTTTTATTATGATTGGAGTAGCGATGTTGCATATGCTTCGACATAAGCACAATTTAATTAAGCAAATCAATCAAGAAATGGCTGAGAAAGAACTTCTACAGAAAAAGCTGCTTTTTGAAGCCTATCATGACCCACTTACTTCTCTCGGCAATCGTCGAGCTTGCTTTGAGTTTTTTGAGACCCAGCAAGAAACACACAGCCAACTCTATTACTTTGACCTTGATAACTTTAAAACAGCCAACGACAAACATGGGCACTTAGTAGGTGACAACATTCTGAAGCTGTTTGCTCATGCAATTAGTATGGAGTTTGGTGCTGAAAACTGTTTCCGATTAGGAGGCGATGAGTTTGTCGCGTTCGGCCCTTCTATACCCGTCACCGAACAATGGCGCGAGAAGCTACTAAACGAGCTAAAACCTTTTTCTGTGGGAGCAAGTATTGGGTTTGTCGAACTGCGCGCAAACGTTTCTGCTGATACCTTACTAAATCTTGCAGACCTACAAATGTACAAAGACAAATCACATAAAATATTTCGTTCTTCAAGACGGCATTAGCTGGCTTAAGTGACATACCACTGATACTCTATAGTTATTATCCCAACAGAGGAAAGCCTGTGTTTAGTCAATTATTTAGTAACAAAGCGCTCGAGCAAGAAGTCACAAAATTAAGACAAAGCTTAGCACAAGCAGAGAACAAACTTTCTAAACTAGAGTCGGAAAACGAAGAACTAAAACAAGAACTCATTCATCAACAAACGCTATTGAACGACAATACGGACAATCAGCTACTCCAGTCTGCCTTAAACGGCCTGGCTCAAATTCACGGTATTCGTGAGTCTGTTTTACACAGTTTTGAAGAAATTAGTACTGAAAGCCAAGCTATTAACTACGTCAACCAATCTTTCCTCAAATCTGAAAACTCACTGAAAGACATTTTGGGTGGGATGGATACGTTGTCGACAAACATGGGCGGTATGACCACCAATATATCCGGTCTTTCGCAAATGGCTGACAACATCAATACGTTCGTAACCACCATTTCTAAAATTTCAGATCAAACCAATTTGTTGGCCTTAAACGCAGCAATTGAAGCCGCACGTGCTGGTGAAGCGGGCCGAGGATTCAGCGTCGTTGCCGACGAAGTTCGTGCACTTGCAAACAATACCAACGAATCTGCGAACGAAGTATCCGACCTTGTAAAAAAAATAATCAGTACGACGCAGCATACCGTTGAGGCCGTGTCCGTCATCCAAGGGTCAAACCAGCAACTTTCATCAAGCATTGCCCATCTCAATGATGAATATCATGTGATTGTCGATCGTTGTAAAAGCATGAAAGGCACTATCCAAAAAGCGTCTGGATTAACGTTTATTCAAACCGTAAAACTCGACCATGTAGTCTGGAAGGGTGAAGTGTATAGCCAATTGCTCGGTAAAAGCCGCACAAAACCTGAAGAGTTTAGCGACCATACAATGTGTCGATTAGGTCAGTGGATGAAAACCGAAGGCTCTAAAATCTATTCTGATTTGTCTGCATTCAAACGACTTGATGCGCCTCACAAAGAAGTTCACAGAGCAGGTGTAGAAGCGATGAAACTGTTCCGTGTTGGCAACAAACAAGGTGCAGTAAAAGAACTTAACAAGATGGAACAAGCAAGTGCCGATGTCATGCACTTATTAGACGAACTGGCTCACGCTGGTCGTTAAACGGATACATCTGATACAATAGCGCCAAGAATACTCGTTAGTTTGAAACATGCATATCAATCCTACTTGGCGCGTCCTCACTGTCGGTGACGGTGATCTAACCTTCTCCCGCGCGTTAAAAATGAATTATCCAGACTTGTCACTGGTGGCATCCGTTTATGACAGTGAAGAAACGCTGAGAAACAAATACGAACAACATGCCATAGATGATTTACACAATGCTCAAGTCCCTGTCTACTTCGAATTCGATGTAACAGATACAACATGTTGGGCGAAGCTCGCTCGAACGTTTGACGTCGTGATTTTTCAATTCCCGTTAATCCCCTCTTTCACTTCCAAAGAAGCCTTTGAAAGTACGCCATATTCTGTGAATACGCTTAATCGGATTTTATTACGAAAGTTTATTCATCATTCTCAACAATATGCTCTCGATCCAAACGGCCCAATGCTAAGCTACATTACATCAAAAGATGTTAAACCTTATCGTGAGTGGAATTTAGAAGGTTCATTAATTAGCAATCTAAACTACCATTACTTGGGGTGCAGTCCTTTTCATATCGAACTTTTTCCAGACTATAAAATTCGCAACGTAGACCGAGATAAACACGTCAAAGATACCTCTGGTATCACCTATGTCTGGTCCTCAAAAACTGAATTAAGTGAAAACCACTCGCTTCAAGTACCTGAATATCTGGGCGAGCAATATTGCACTATGTGTAGAGTCGGTGAATTCTTTAATGAACAAGACAAATCTGCGCATAAGCGCTCGAGACTTCACAAAGCAATGGCCCGAAATGAAGTGGCATGGGAAGCTTATTTAGCGGTTGAAAATTTGCAAGATTGAGTACTTTTTTAAACTAAAGTTAATAGATAAACACTAATTTGTATGCATAAAATAAAGTATACAATTATTGATTGTTCTGCGCTTTCAAGCACATTAGACTAGCCGCTCTTTTGTGCTTAATGGGATTATCATGGTCTTTTAATCGCGATTTTGTTTTTGCTTTTATTTGCTTGTTATGCGCCATGATTACGATTCAATCCGGCGCGTCTATTGCAAAGCAACTATTCCCGTTAGTTGGCCCTGAAGGTACGACAGCTTACCGACTCGGTTTCTCGGCGCTGATTTTATGCTTAGTTTTTCGACCTTGGCGTAAATTGCCAGAGCAATGGGGTTCCGTTATCGTCTATGGCTTATGCTTAGGTGGTATGAACATCATGTTCTATTTTGCGCTTGAGCGCATTCCCCTAGGCATTGGTGTCGCTCTCGAATTCACAGGTCCTTTAGCCGTTGCATTATTTTCATCTAAGCGGAAACGAGACTACCTTTGGGTTATTTTCGCAATTGTCGGGATACTGCTACTGTTACCAGATATGTCAAATGTAAACGGTCTCGACCCAATCGGCGTGATTTTGGCGCTTGGCGCAGGAGCATGTTGGGCTGGATATATCTTGTTTGGCAAGAAATCTGGAAATCAAGGTTCTGGTGGGACTACTGTTGCACTTGGTATGAGCATAGCCGCTATTTGCCTCGTTCCGGTTGGCGTCGTATCGCAAGGCAGTGCATTATTAAATTGGGATCTTATCCCGCTTGGTATCATGATTGGTGTTCTATCAAGCGCACTACCTTACAGTTTAGAAATGGTTGCGCTTCGCAACATGCCTGCTCAAGGCTTTAGTATCATGATGAGCCTTGAACCTGCGATTGCCGCCATTGCCGGCTTACTTATTCTGGGCGAGATACTCTCATTTTGGCAATGGCTTGCGATTTTAATGGTTATCATAGCTTCACTGGGTAGCTCGATTACGGCGAAACAACCCAGTTAATCAAAGTAGTTACGTTCAAATCCGTTAGCTTCTTAGTAAAAAATGCGCGAAGAGCAACACGTTTATTCCCTTATAAAAAATGACGCGTTGCTCTTAGTCATGAAATCAACGGGTCATATTTAGAACATAGTTGCCCGAACCTGAGTAAGAATAAACAATAACTCGATAGTAACCACTTGATGCAGTGTAATTTATGGACTCACTGGAAGTTGCAGACTCTGAAGCAACTTTGCAGACTCTGACACGGCAACTTGCTGCCATGCACTATTTACCCATTTTTCAATTTTTAGGTCGATCCGCAATCCGCACCTGTTGGCCCTTCTAAGTTCAACGAAATTCTAAGCTACCGCCAGCATGCTGAAACCAATTGCCATTTGGTTCAATACCTGACCAATTTGTTGTCATTTGGTAACCTCGATATTCCTCAATAGGCAAAGCTCCAACT